>JBKPOM010000319.1:0-8830 GCA_046733115.1 Actinomycetota bacterium
GGCTACCGCTCATAATCGGGCCGGTAATAGCGGCGGCGGGCTTTATCCTCTTCGCTATCCCCGGCACTCAAGGCTCGTACTGGACGACGTTCTTCCCCGCGATAGTCGTGCTCGGCTTCGGGATGTCGTTTGTGATAGCTCCGCTGACCACGACGGCGCTGAACTCTGTGGAAGGCAGGCACTCAGGGCTCGCTTCCGGTGTGAACAACGCTATCTCCCGCTCAGCTGGGCTGCTCGCGATACCGATACTCGGCATCTTCGTCTTCCTGACGTTCTCAGCGGCTCTGGACACGCGGACTTCAGAGCTCGACCTCTCTCCGCAAGCACATCAGCAGTTAGATTCCGAGAAGATGGATCTCGGCGCAGCGGAAGTCCCGAACAGCGTGGACGGCGAGACGGCGGCGAGCGTGGAGGGGGCGGTGGCAGAGTCGTTCGTGGCGGGTTTCCGGGTGGCTATGGTCGCCGCGACGGTCCTCGCCTTGGCGAGCGCGGCAGCGTCCGCGCTGATAATAGAGGGCAAAGGCAGCGCACGTCGCACAGAGCTGGAGACGGCTCCGGCATAAGTTTCGGCCTGGAAAGGAGAATGACGGCACGAGGTATGTCTCCGCAATGCCGTGATTGGGCCGGTAGCACTGGATCTGAGACAGTAGAGTGAAGGCGCTGACTAAGATCAGCATGCCGGTGACCGCTACAACTTGGCACGCGCTCTTCGAGTGGATCATCTTCGGCGTCTATCCTGGCCGCGCATGGTTACGACCAAGAGTGCTGCTCGGGCCAGTCTTCCCTAGCTTCTGGGCCTGCTGCCTCTACCGTACGAATTTTGAGCAGCCAACGCGTGAGCCGTGCGGTGGTGCGTTTTGGTGGATCCATCGATTCGGCCATGGCTACTCCAGCATGAGATGACCGCCCGTTGGCGGCGACGTCTGCATCCAGCCCACAAGGAGATCGTAGAGTTTGGCCTGAACCCGCGCCTTATGGCTCACCCCGGGTCTCTCGCCTACGCGCGGGGGTCGGCGTCAGGAACCGGTGCCTTCCTGTTCTCCAGTGTCGGCGCGGGCGAGAGGCCCGTCACCTCCAGGATCTCCTCCTCGTCGAGGGTCTCCCGCTCCAACAGGGCCCCAGCGAGCGCCTCGAGCTCCTTGCGGTGTTCGGCCAGGAGTCGCCGGGCTTCGTCGTGGCACTCGCCTATGATCCCGAGCACCTCGGAGTCCACGATGCGAGCGGTCTCCTCGCTGATGGGTTTCTCCCCACCGTAACCACCCGATCCACCCAGGTAAGGGTTGTCGCGGGGCGCGAGCTCTACGGTCCCTAGCTCCTCGCTCATTCCCCAGCGCGTGACCATCTTGCGTGCGAGGTTGGTGGCCTGCTCGATGTCGCTTTCGGCCCCGGTGGTCTTGGTACCATAGACGATCTCCTCCGCGCTGCGCCCTCCCAGAGCGCCTACGATCCTCGCCCTGAGGTACGCTTCCGGGTAGTTGTAGCGGTCGTCCTCGGGGCGCTGGTAGGTGACACCCAGGGCCTGCCCCCGCGGCACTATGGTCACCCGGTTGACGGGGTCCGCCCCGGGTACGAGGAGGCCCAGGACGGCGTGGCCGCCCTCGTGGTAGGCGATGCGTTCCCGCTCCTCCGGGCTCATCAACAGCGGGCGCTCGGGGCCGAGCACGATCTTCTCTAGGGCGTCCAGGAAGTCCTTCTGGCGCACCTCGTCCTGCTCGCGGCGCGCTGCTAGGAGCGCCGCCTCGTTTACTAGGTTCCTGAGGTCGGCGCCCGAGAGACCGGGCGTCGAGGCCGCGAGCTGCCCCAGATCCACGCTCTTGGCGAGCGGCACGCTTCTAGTGTGGACCTTGAGGATGGCCTCGCGCCCCACTTTGTCCGGGAGGTTCACCACCACGCGCCGGTCGAAGCGCCCTGGCCTCAAGAGGGCCTTGTCAAGTACGTCGGACTGGTTGGTGGCGGCGAGAACAATCACGCCCTCCTTGGAAGAGAAGCCGTCCATCTCGGTTAGGATCTGGTTCAGGGTCTGCTCCTGCTCGCTCGATCCTCCCACCACCGTCTGACCGCGGGCGCGGCCTATGGAATCGAGCTCGTCGATGAAGATGATCGCAGGCGCGTTCTCACGGGCCTGCTTGAAGAGGTCCCTGACGCGGCTTGCGCCCACCCCCACGAACAACTCGACAAACTCTGAGGCGCTCAAGGAGAAGAACGGAACACCCGCCTCTCCCGCGACCGCCCGCGCCAGGAGCGTCTTGCCCGTTCCCGGGGCTCCCACCAGCAGCACGCCCTTCGGAGCCGCTCCGCCGAGACGGGTGTACTTCTCGGGGTCCTTGAGGAAGTCCACGATCTCGACCAGCTCGTTCTCCGCCTCATCTATGCCAGCGACGTCGTCGAAGGTGACCTTCGTGTCCTGCTCCTTGTCGTAGCGCCTAGCGCGGCTCCGACCGACGCCCGTGAGGACGCCGCCCATGCCGCCGCCCTGCTGCGCGGCGCGCCTATAGAGCCAGATGTAGCCCCCGATCAGGAGCAGCGCCGGTCCGAAGGCGAAGAGGAGCGTCTGCCACAAGCTACCGCCTTCTTGTATCGGCTTGGCGCTGATCTCGACCCCGTTGTCTATCAAGAACTTCTCTAAGCCGGGATCCGGTATCACGAAGGACGGTAGCACGGTGGTGAAGGTCTCGGAGGTGCGCGAAGGCCTCGAGCCGGGCTCAGAGCCTTTCTCTCCTTTGGGCGGGTAGGTGACCGGCTTCTCGAAGCGCCCCTCGACGGTATCCCCCTGGCTGTAAATCGCCTCGACGTTACCCGAGCTGACCTCCTCCTTGAAGAAGGTGTAGGGCACCTCCACGGGCGCTTCGGGGCCAGGTAAGAGGAGCTTGACTAAGAGGAAGTTCACGAGCAATATAAGTGCGAACCAGAGCCAACTCCTGGCGGGCGGCATGGTGCTCCGTGCCCCCGCTCCGGGCGCCCAAGGCTGTTCATCGGATCGGTTTGTGGTGGGTCGGTCTTCTCCCGCGGGCGTGTTTGTGTCGTCTCGTTGCGCGGTCATTCGTTGCCTCCTCTTGAGTTCACGCCACCTCGCAGCCCCTGCACCCTCAAGGCTAGCACCATTAGCGCGACGCCGACCGCGAGCGCGTAGAGCCCGACGAGCCAGACCAGCGAGAGCAGCCCCACGCCTGGCAGGACCGCCATCGCCGCCCCGAGGGCGACATCCAGGTTCTCTCCCGGCCCCACGCCACTCAAGCCTCTGGTCTTTCCTCCACACCCTCGCGTACCCGGCGTTCGTAGCTACTTTGTGGAGGCTTCCCCGCAGCCCCGATCAGGCGATGTACAACCTCTGGCAGCAAGCGAGGGTCGTCCACGACGTGGCTGCGATCCAGGAGGACGGTGTCGCGAAACTTCTGGCGGGTGAGCCTGGTCGTAACGGCGATAACCTCCATCCCGGCCGCCAACGCTCCCTGCACCCCCGCAGGGGAGTCTTCGATCGCCAGGCACTCCTCCGGCCCAACACCCAGCTCGCGCGCCGCAAGGAGGTGCGTCTCGGGGTCGGGCTTCCCGTACTCGACGTCGTCGCGAGTGACGACTACATCGAACTCGTCCTCCAGCCCCAGGATGCCGAGCACGCGAAGTGCCTGTTCGCGGTGGGACTGGGTGGCGAGGGCCGTCGGGAAACCTTCTTGTCTGACGCTCCGGAGCAGGGCTATGTTGTGGGGGTAGCGGTGCTCTTGGATCAGTTTCGGGTTGCCTAGCATCTCCTCGTAGATGCCAAGCCTGATCTGGACGTAGGCCTGCCACGGCGTGCTGACGCCGAACTCCGCCATACGCGCCCTGGCCGCGTCCTCGAGCCCGAATCGCCGCATCAGACCGACGGCGACCTCCTGGCGCGAGAGACCCACCAGGTCTCCAAAGGCAGCGAACACCTCCCCCTCGTTCAGCTCCGGACGCAATTGGGTGGCGGCGCGAGCGTAGGAAAGGGCCTTTAGTTCCTCGGTTTCGACAAGCGTCCCGTCCAGGTCGAAGACAAACGCGCGGATCACGCCGGCTCCACCCTACAAGTCTCCCCGGCGCTTTCAAAAACGTACGAATATCTTTGCATCCTCAGGCTCCTTTCCCAAGCCGCTTCCCCCGGAGCCCACCGTCTCGAAGTGGGATCATAAGTTGTAGCGGCCTGCTGGCCCTCACGGTCCTCTCGGCGCACGGCGGGCGGATCACGTTGACCACTCTGTATGCCCCACCGGCAGGGCTAGGCGCGCCAAGGTCCCGTGAGGGACCTTTGCTTTAGGACCCATCGTCGAGATCTCTGTCGGCGGGTTCATGGTGTCCAGGTCCAGTCGCGTACCTCGGGCGGGTCCTCGAAGTGCTCCCTCGAGTAGGCGATGGCCCTTGCGATCGCCGCATCGCACTCGGAGATCAAGGTCGGGGCGCGATACCCCGGGCGCGAACCAGAGGTTTTCCCGGCGCGCCGGAGCGCCTCCGCCGCCAGGTGGTAGCGGCTCATGCCGTTGAGGACCACCATGTCGAAGGGGGTCGTCGTAGTACCCTGCTCGGAGAAGCCTCTGACGTGGAAGCGGTCGATGTCCACGTGACCGTGGACGATCTCGTGGATGGCCCTCTGGTATCCATGAAAGGCGAAGACGACTGGCTTGTCCGCCGTGAAGAGCTCGACGAAGCGCGTCTCGTCCATCCCGTGCGGGTGGAACTCGCGCGGGAAGAGCGTCATTAGGTCCACGACGTTGACGACGCGCACCTTGAGCTCAGGCGAGTTCTCGCGCAGCCAGTGGGCGGCCGCCACAGTCTCCAGGGTGGGGATATCCCCAGCACAGCCGAGAACGACGTCGGGCTCCTCCTCGTCTGATACGTTGCTCGCCCACTCCCAGATGGAGGCGCCCGCGGCAGCGTGCGCTATCGCCGCCTCCATGTCCAGCCACTGCAACTGAGGTTGCTTGTCTATGACGATCAGGTTGACGTAGTTGCGGCTGCGCAGGCAATGGTCGGTCACCGAGAGGAGGCTGTTGGCGTCGGGCGGCAGGTAGATGCGCGCGACGATGCCTCTTTTCGAGAGCATGACGTCGATCAGGCCCGGCCCTTGGTGCGAGAAGCCGTTGTGGTCGTTACGCCAGGCGGTCGAGGACAGAAGAATGTTCAAGGATGCCACGGGCTCACGCCAAGGGAGGTTGATCGCCTCCTCAAGCCACTTGGTGTGCTGGACCGTCATGGAGGCCGAGATCATGGCGAAGGCCTCGTAGCTCGCGTAGAGCCCGTGACGCCCGCTCAGAAGGTAGCCCTCGAGCCAGCCCTCGCACAGATGCTCGCTCAGGACCTCGAAGACCCGACCGTCGTGGGAGACGTGGTCGTCGTTGGGTATCGTCGGGCCGATGAAGCAGCGATTCTCGACCTCGAAGACAGCACCGAGCCTGTTGGAGTTGATCTCGTCCGGGCAGAAGAGCCGGAAGTTTCGCTGCCGGGCGTTGCGGGCGAAGGTGTCGCGCAGAAGCTCGCCTAAGCAACGGGTCGACTCGTGACGCTCCGCGGCGGGCTTCTCAACTTCCAGCGCGTAGCCGCGGAAGTCGGGCAGGTCGAGATCTTTGAGGACCCTGCCGCCGTTGGCGTGTGGGCTCGCGCCCATGCGATGGTCGCCTCGCGGGGCGTAGGCGGCAAGCTCGGGGATCAGGCGACCCTGCTCGTCGAACAGCGCGTCGGGGTGGTAGGAATGCATCCACTCCTCCAGCATCGCGAGCTGCTCCGGGTCGGACCGGACGTTCGAAAGCGGCACTTGGTGGGCGCGGAAGGTGCCCTCGACGGGCAGGCCGCCCACCTCGTCGGGGCCGGTCCACCCCTTGGGCGTGCGCAGCACGATAGCGGGCCAGCGCGGGCGTCCCGAGACGCCGTTCTCGCGCCCCTGGCGCTGGATGGTCCGGATGCCTTCGTGGCAGGCGTCCAGCGTCGAGGCGAACGCTTGGTGCATGCGCTCGGGATCCTCACCCTCCACGAAGTGTACCTCGTAGCCGTGCCCTCCGAGCAGGGAGCGGACCTCGTCGTCGGAGGAACGACCCAGCACGGTAGGGTTGGCGATCTTGTAGCCGTTGAGGTGCAGGATCGGCAAGACCGCGCCGTCGCGCGCCGGGTTGAGGAAGCTGATGGACTTCCAGGAACCTTCCAGCGGTCCGGTCTCTGCCTCGCCGTCGCCGACCACCGCGGCGACGAGGAGGTCTGGGTTGTCGAAGGCGGCGCCGAAGGCGTGGGCGAGGACGTAGCCGAGCTCTCCGCCCTCGTGGATCGAGCCGGGGGTGGGCACGCTGACGTGGCTCGGCACCCCGCCGGGCGTCGAGAACTGCCTGAAGAGACGCCGCATCCCCGCGGCGTCCCGCGAGACCTCCGGGTAGACCTCGGAGTAGGTGCCTTCGAGGTAGACGTTTGCCAGGACGGCCGGTCCGCCGTGACCCGGGCCGGCCAGGAAGATGGCGGTCTGGTCACGCTCCCGGATCAGGCGGTTGAGGTGGGCATAGACGAAGCTGAGGCCGGGCGAGGTACCCCAGTGTCCGAGGAGGCGCGGCTTGATGTGCTCGGGTCTTAGCGGCTCGCGCAGGAGGGGGTTGTCTTGCAGGTAGATCTGGCCGACAGCCAGGTAGTTGGCGGCTTGCCAGTAACTCTGTAGCCCGGTGAGGTGCTCCTCCGAGAGCGGGCCCTCGGCCGGCTTCTCGGGGGAGAGCGCCGGCCGCGGCGGCGCGGCTTCTTCTTCGACCACGCTGGAGATGGTCGGGTCGAAACGGTACATGCTCTGCTCCTCTCTGCTCAATGTTCCTGCTTGATGAGCCTTCTCGTGTGCCGGGCGACCATCAGATCTTCGTCGGTCGGTATGACGCGGACATTCACCGCGGCGTCTTCGCTGGAGACAATAGGCGCGTGCGCCGCGTTGCGATCGGTGTCGAGTCGGATGCCGAGGAACTCGAGGCCCTCGCAGACGCGCTCTCGCACGGTTGCTGAGTTCTCACCGATGCCGCCCGTGAAAACGAGGGCGTCGAGCCCGCCGAGAGCAGCGGCCAAAGCTCCCAGAAACTTCTTCGCCTGGTAACAAAAGAGAACGACCGCCTCGGCGGCGCGCCTGTCCTCCGGCTCGCGGTCCAGCAAGTCTCGCATGTCCGCGCTCGTCCCGGAGACGCCGAGGAGACCAGCCTGCTTGTTGAGGAGATCGCTCACCTCGGTCGGGGTCAGGCTCCGCTCCTCCAACAAAAAGAGTGGCACGCTCGGATCGAGGTCGCCGCTCCTCGTGCCCATCACGAGCCCGCCGGTCGGGGTAAACCCCATGGTCGTGTCGACGCCGACGCCGCCCCGGACGGCGGCCATGCTCGCGCCGTTGCCGAGGTGTGCGACGACGACGCGCCCATCGTACGCCGCACGGTCTACCCCGCGCAGCTCGCCCATGACGTACTCGTAGGAGAGGCCGTGGAAGCCGTAGCGGATGATGCCCTCCTCCGCGAGCCGGCTCGGAAGCGCGTAGAGCCTGGCGACGCGAGGCATCCGGCTGTGGAATGCGGTGTCGAAGCAAGCCACCTGCGGAACCGCCGGGTACGCGCGGCCCACGGCCTCGATCGCCGCGATCGCCTGGGGAAGGTGGTTGGGGTCGATCGGCACCAATGCCCGGAGATCGGCAACCACCCCGGGGGCCACCCTTTGCGGCTCGCGGTGGCGGTTCCCGCCGTGGACGATCCGGTGCCCGACCACCGCCAGGTGGTCCCGGTCGAGCCCCCGATCTCGCAGCTGACTCAACAGAGCGTCCAGCGCGGCGGCGTGATCCGGCAGATCATCCCGGCGTTCCTCGAGGGTCTCGCCGCGGGCGTCCGCGAGGCGCAGGCTGCCACCCCGGCTCCCGATCCTGCTCGCCTCCGCCCGAAGCTCCGGGGTCTCCGTTGTGTCTTCCCGCAGGCGGTAAAGGGCGGCCTTCAGGCTGGACGAACCGGTGTTGATCGTCAGCAGCCGCCGTGCGTCCGCGATGCTCTCCACCCTTCCCGAAGCGGATCCAGGTTCTCCAAGTGATGCCGCTGGTAGATCACCTGGCTGTGATATCGCCATTTCGCTTTACCCGGCGACGTCCGAGACCTGCAGGTACCTTATGCCCCTCAGATCGATCCAGTGCCGCCCGCGGTTTTGAGCGAGCCGGATAAGGGCGTTGTCGCAGCTTGGGCAGCGGATGATGGTGCCCAGCCCCCTCACCTCGTAGACCATCGCCGCTCCGATCTGATCGACCCTTCCGCAGCCACCGCAGGCGTACTGTGCGGTGGTAACCTCAAAAGAGAAAATCTCCCTCAGAGAACCCGCTGCGGCGTTGCCATCCAGCCTGAGTTTGTCGTCCATAGTCCTCTAACCTCCAGTGGGTCCGAAGCGTTCGGTCTTCACGCGCGCGGGGTCGTGCCCCAGGCTCACCAGCGCGTCTGCCACCCCCTCCACAAACGACGTGGGGCCGCACACGAAGGTGAGCGGGTTCTCGTTTGCGGGCCACGAGACCTCCCTAAGCATCTGGGCGTCGATGCGCCTGGCGTATCCGGCCCAGCCTTCGGGCCTTGAGCGGGTGAGGGCGTGGAATATCTCCAGGGACGCTTCACGGGCGGCGAGGGTCTCGAGCTCCTCGCGGTAGATGATCTCCTCGTAGGAACGCGAGGAGTACAGCAGGCGGGTGGGTACGTCGCTGCCTGCGGCAGCCCGGTGGCGGATCATCGCTATCAGCGGCGCGATGCCCGAACCCCCTCCGACCAGCAAGAGCGGTCCGCCGTCTCCTGCCTCCCAGGTAAAATAGCCCCCGATCGGCCCCCTTAGCTCCAACTTGTCCCCCGCCATCAACACG
>JBKPOM010000320.1:0-6476 GCA_046733115.1 Actinomycetota bacterium
TGGGGCCACCAGTGGTAGTTAGTGAGAGCCCTTATGGACTCGCTTTGATCAAGCAGTTGCACGCAACGCTCCATCAGCGCCTCCTCTATCTGCTCGATCTCTTCGAAGAGCCCATTGGCCACTCCCTCGTTGGTTAGCACCCACAACCTCTCCGCCGGCTGTAGCTCGGGCGAGCCGGAGGGCAGGAACTCAAGGTGTATCCCTTCCGGGACCTCGACTTATTTGCCGGTGTGCCACCCAGCCTGATCCACCACTAAAAGTACACGCTTGTCCTTGCCGGCTCCCACCTCTTTAGCGAACTCATTGAGCGCCATCGAGAACAGCTTTACGTTGAGCGTAGGTACGATCAGCCAGTACACCTCTCCACTTTCGGGCCGCACGAAGCCGTAGAGATAGGTCCACTTGTAGCCTCTCTTGAAGCGAGCAACGGGTCTCTTTCCCACCGGTGCCCATACTCCTCGCCGAATCACTGGCTTTAGGCCCAAGTGCGCCTCGTCCTGGGCCCACAACTGTACTTCGGCGCCCGGATGTGCTCGCTTGAGCTCCTCCAGCCTCACCGGAAGCTTTTTTTGAAAGCCTCCCGCTCCTCGGAGTCGGCCCCTTGGGCATTAGAGGGCCTCGGAACCTGGGGGCTATGGCCCACCTTTCTGAGGTACTCCCAGCCCCGCTGGGCATGCACCTTCTCTATACCTATCTTCTGCTCGATCCAACGTGCCACCTTCGGTCCGCTCCACATACCTCCGCCTGGCGGAGCCTCCTCCAGAAGAGCTTGGCGCAACCGTGCCTGGCCCTCCTCGTCGAGCAACGCCCTCTGCTTGGCCCCAGGATTGCTGTGGCGATGATCACCGAGTCCCTCTACCCCTTCGGATTCGTAACGCCTGGCGATCTCCCTCACCCACTTCTCGGAGTAGCCCACCATTTCGGCTACCTCCCGCATCGAATCCCCGAGCGACATCCGCCACACCATCAACAAGTGAGTGCGCAATACTGGATCACTCGCCTTGCGATAGAGACCCTCCAACCGCGAGGACTCTGATTGTTTCAAATTTCGTTCTTCGCTCATGCTCGGAAGTATATAACCGGATTCGGTATAATGGGCCTTTTGCTCTTCCTGACATGCTGAAATGTTGAAGTGCTGAAATGCTGACCAGCTTAAAAAACTACGGGCAGTCCGAAGAAGTTCAGGAGTGGGCTTACGGGGGCGAGCAGGACGTTGAAGATGGGGAGGGGGGTCAGGAAGGAGATCAGGATCAGGCCTAGCAGGATCATGGGTCCGTACTGGTTCATGAACATCACGAAGCCGTCCAGGGCGCGGGGCAGGAAGGGGAAGATCACCTTCGAGCCGTCGAGCGGTGGGATGGGGATGAGGTTGAAGACGAAGAGCAGGGCGTTGGTGAAGGCGGCCATGACGACGAGTATGTACAGGTAGCCGCCGTCCTGGAAGGGTGGCAGCAGGTACAGGGCGGCGCAGACGGCCACGATCAAGAGGTTCGAGACGGGCCCGGCGAGCGCGACGGCTACGGGCCCGGACACCCCGCCCTTCAGCTTGGAAGGTACCACCGGCGTCGGCTTGCCCCACCCGAAGCCTGCCATCAGCAGCATCAGGCTCCCCATCACATCGAGGTGCGAGAGAGGATTGAGGGTCACCCTCCCGTCACGGTAAGCCGTGTCGTCGCCAAGCAGGTAAGCCGAGGTCGCGTGAGAAGCCTCGTGCACCGTGATCCCCACAACCAGCCCGAGCAGGAAGGCCACAGCGATGGACGGGTTCGATTGGAAAAGATACAAGAACATAGACGATATGATACACGCTGAGCCCCCGGGGCTCAGCGTGTATAAGCATTTCAGCTGGTCAGCAAGTACAAAGGGCTGAAATGCTGAAGTGCTGATGGCGCGAGCTGCTGAAAGCCGCTCGCTCTATGTCTTCGAGACGGAGACGGTGACGTGGTTGCCGGCGTCGGTGGTGTACGAGGAGAGTTGGGGGTCGAGGACTTCGGCGGAGTTGGCCACGGTGCCGAGTTCGGTGATGCCGGCCGTCACGGAGTCGTTCACGCCGGCGTCGCCGTCGCTTTGCACCAGGGAGACGTTGACGCGGACGTTCGGGTTGGCGTCGGGTTTTATCTCGACGACGTTGGCGTTCTCGACCATAGGGTCGGGGCGGATGGCCGTGACGGTGCCGGTCACGGGGGTATAGACGGTGGTGCCCGTGGTGGCTCCGACGTCGAGGGCTCCGGTCTGGGGCCCTTCGCGGCCCGCGGCGTCCATGAGATAGTATTGGATCTGCTCCGACGTCTCTCCCCTGGAGAGGAGGCCCATGAACGCGTTGGCAGAGAGGTTCTTGCCCCGCGGTTCCATAGCGGCGAGGCTCTCGCCTTCGGGATGGTAGCCGAGCCCGCTCAGGCTCGCGGGACGGATGGGGGTGGAGATGCCGACCCCGGCGGCTTCCGCCAGAACCGTGTCGGGACCCGCGTTGTTCGGGTCGATGGGAACCGCCCTCTCGGCGGTGTCCGAGGCCCTGGTCTGGACGAACACGGCGAAGACTAGCGCGCCCGCGCCGAGCACCAGCAGGGCGACAGCCATCAGGCGCCTCCTCCTGTAGACCTCACCGCGCTTCGCCTTTCTGGCCTCGCGCAGCTCGACGAAGTTGCCCGCCGGGCTTCCGGTGCGATGTGCCGTCGCGCCCGGTTGCGTGGTTCGCATACGCCTGGGCGCTTCCGGCCGATCCCCAACATGTTGGGCTCTCTGTGCGTTTACCCCTCTCATACTGGGCGGGGATTATACAGAGGGGTACCGGAAGTGTAAACTCGCATGCCGCTCTGTTCGGGGCTGGTATATTTCGTGTATAGAGATCGGATCGGAGGCCGGTTGCCCGCAAGAAAACTGGTCGTCTCGACGTACCTCCAGTACATCGTGCTGGCCCTGGGAGTGGTGCTCCTGGTGGCCTTCGTGCGCCAGATCGGCGGCGTGCTGCTGACGTTTCTGGCCGCCGGCGTCCTTGCCTACGCGCTCAATCCACTCGTGCGTCGTCTCGAAGAACTGCGGATACCGAGGGCCATAGCTGTGCTAGGGGTATTCCTCGTCTTGGTCCTCGTCGTCGTCGTGACGTTGCTTCTGATCATCGTCCCGTCGGTCGGGCAGGTACAGATAGTGGTCCGCAACCCGCAAGACCTGGTCGACCAAGCCATCGCCCTACTCAATCGAGGCCAGAACATACCCTACGTCGGACGGTACGTGGCCGATCTGGACCAGGATCGAATCCTGCAACTCTTGAAGGCGAACGCGCCTTCGGCGGAGCAGGTCGCGAACGTTGCGACGGGCGTTATCGGTGGGGTGTTCGGGGTTTTCGGGACCGTGTTCACCCTGTTCCTGCTGATGCTTATCTCCATCTACCTGCTGCTGGAGAGGGAGAAGATCACCGGCGCTCTGTTAGGCATGATTCCCGAAACGATCCGTGATCAGAGCGTGGAGCTTTTCTACGCGGTAGAGCGGTCGCTGATCATGTACCTGAGAGGGCAGATCCTCCTTTGCGCGATCATGGGCGTCCTCGGATGGGCGATAATGTTCTTTACCGTTGGTAAGTATGCCCTCCCGATCGGAGCCTGGGTGGCGGCCACGGAGATCATCCCCGTCCTTGGAGCCTTTCTCGGGGCCATACCGGCGGTCGCGATCGCACTGTTCGTCCCCGGTGGGGGATTTTTGGAGGGCCTTCTCGTCGCCGGACTCTTCCTGGTCGCCCAGCAGATAGAGGGCAACTTATTGGTGCCGAGAATACAGGGTGGCTCCGTCGGGGTACATCCACTGGTGATTCTCTTCGCCACACTGGCCGGGACCGCACTCTACGGTTTGCTCGGCACGATCTTCGCCGTCCCGGTGGTCGCGATCGTAGCCGCGACGCTGCGGTACCTGCAAGGGACGCTGATCCTCGAACGCTGGGGGAAACCGCCCGTAACGCTGGCCGACGAAGAGACGGAAAGCGCCTCAACCCCTGAGGCAGGCAGCCGTGAAAAGGAGAGGGCGTAGGAATATCGATGACCGTCCCTCACCGCGAGCCCCGCAAGCCTTCCTCCTTTAGAGAGGCCTCGAAGGAGGCGCTCCTCGTGGTCTTGCGTCCGCTCGTGAAGTGGCTCTCCGTTATGCGCGTCCGCCCCGACACGCTCACGGTCGTCGGCTGGATCCTGGCGTTGGGTGCCGCCGTACTGTTCGGCCTGGGATACGCCAGGATCGCCGGTGCGGCAATGCTCCTGGGGGGACTCTTCGACGCCCTCGACGGCGCCGTCGCCCGCGAGACCAACCGGATGAGCTCCTTCGGGGCCTTTCTCGACTCGACCCTCGACCGGCTCTCTGAGTCGGCGGTATTCGTCGGCCTGATCTACTTCTACGCCAGCGCGAACCGCCCGTATGAGGCTTTGCTCGCCGGCGTCGCGATGACGTTCTCGCTCCTCACCTCATACGCCCGCGCCCGCGCTGAAGGCCTCAACATAAACTGCGAGGTAGGCTTGCTGGAACGCGCGGGGAGGATCGTGATCCTCTCGGTCCTCTCTATCGCCGGCCTGCCAACCTTAGGACTGGGCCTTGTCGCCGCGGGAGCCCTCGTCACCACAGCCCAGCGCATACTCCACGTCCGCTGTGCGACCCGCAGCTAAGCGTCCCCGCCAACCGCGCGACGCGGCTGGCGACTACAGGGAAAAGACGGCCTACGAGATCTCACGCATCTCCAAACGTATGAAAGAGCAAGGACATCCCGCACCGCTCGGCGACCCCACCTCGGGCGTCGTGCTCGTACTCGAGCAACCCACCGGCCCCCGCGTCCTGGAAGCCCTGAAACGGAGCCTGCACGCCGTCGGACTGCCGCAGGCCTACGTGACCTACGAGTCGACCGGGCTGCTCGCTCAGGAAATACTGGCCACGGAACCCCAGGCCCTCGTGGCGATAGGTACATGCGCCGTCCGCGACATCGACGCCATCGACTACCCACTGGTCAGGCAACCTTTCTCCGACGCGGAACCAGGCGTCTGGTTCCCCTGGACGAAGGGCACGACAGGCCTCGTCCTCCCCGCCATCGCCCCCGCACTGAGCGACGACGCAACCAAACGACGCTTCTGGCGGGCCTTCCTCTCCCTGAGAGACCTCGAATACAGCCCGTGAGAGATGCCCTGGAAGGGCAAATCGAACATATTGTGGTCCAGAGCCAGCCCCTGTACCATATGTGACTTATCGGCTGCGTTACTTATGTTAAGGTTTGCTAAGATTTTATTTCGTGTGGGAAACACAGATTCCCCATATTTAAGCCGCTTTCACAAAGAGGGGTCACGCAAACGGCCGAGAGGTGTATTGCGTCGGGAGAAACCTTTTCTTAAGGTGCCGGCCTTAGGAGGGGGGACTCTCTTCTAGCAGGTCCCCGAAAAGGTTCACATAATTGACAGAAAGGAGCCTGGGCGCATGCCTAGAAGGGCGAGTCTGTTCGTATTTCTTGGTTTCGCTGTTGCGCTCGTATTCGTGACGGGCATCTCGGCCGGGGCCGAGTCCGGCGGCATCCGGGCCAAGAAGGCGGATGTGGACGCTGCCCAGGACCGTTTGATAGAGATCCGCATGGAGGCGAGTGCGGCCGAGGCGTCGTACAACAACGTGCTCTATGAGATGAACCAGTTAAACGGGCAGATAGCCAGGGCGAAGGAAGATCTCGACGACGCCAGGAAGCGTTTCAAGGCGGCCAAGAAGAGTATGGAGGAGCGGGCTGCGCTGGTGTACAAGAGCCAGAACGTGGCCTTCATGGACGTTCTCGTCGGGGTGGACGACTTCTCCGAGTTCGCGTCGAGGTTGGACCTTTGGATCAGGCTTCTCGGCCGGGAGAGGGCCGACTTTGTGAAGATCCGTGAGGCCAAGAAGGATCTCTTGGCGCGCAAAGACAGGCTGGAGGCCGAGCACCAGCAGAGGCTCGATGCGGTCGAGAGGGCGATGGCCCAGAAGAAGCGGGCCGAGAAGGCCGAGGCGCAGGCCGAGGCCTATCTGGACTCGCTCAACGCCGATCTTAGGGCGGCGATCCAGGCCGCGCAGGACCGGCGCGCGGAGCAGGCTCAGGCCGCCGCAGCAGCAATCATAGAGCCGACCCCGGAGCCCAAGCCGGCTCCCGAGAGCAAGAAAGAACCCAGGCCGGCTCCCGAGAGCACGCCGGCTCCCGAGCCCGCCCCCGTGCCCGTAGCGATTCCCGAGTCACAGACGGAGCCCATACCGGAAGTAGAGGCGTCGCAGGTCAAGCCCGTCCCCGTGCCGAAGCCCGACCTGGCATCCGAGCAAGCCGCCGCGGACCGCGCGGCCGCCGCGAAGGCCGCCGCCGCGCAGGCGAGGCGTCTCGCCGAGCAGCGCGCCTCCAAGCGTAAGGCGGCCAGGGAGGCAGAGCAGCAGGCCGCGGCGCGCGCCGCCAGGCTTGCCCAGCAGAGGGCGGCCAGGCAGGAAGCCGGGGAAGAGGCCCGGAGGCGGGC
>JBKPOM010000321.1:0-4430 GCA_046733115.1 Actinomycetota bacterium
CACGGAGAAGGAGCGAGCGGCTTCACTCTTGGTCGTGCCCCGTCGGAGGGCTTGGACGATCTTCTTCCTGAGGTCTTCTGAGTAGGCGTTCATAGGGGCATAGTGCCAGTGGACCACCTGCGCTGCAAACCGCTCTAAGAAGTTCGCAGCAGGCTTCGGTAAATGGCATCATGCTTTATGTAGCTAACCGGTTTTGTTGATCCGGTGAGGAGGGCGAAAGCCTATGCCCGGCGATGAGCAAGATAAGGCAGGGGTAGTAGCGTCTCCGCCTCTTATCTACCTGGCAGCTCTGATTTCTGGCCTGCTGCTAAACAGAAGGCTTCCGACTGCCTTTCTGCCGCGCACGATAGCGCGCATCCTCGGATGGCCACTACTTAGCGGAGGGGTGCTGCTCGCGGGCTGGTTCGAATGAGCGATGCGGCGTGTCGATACGCCGGCTAGCCCCTACAAGCCGGTCTCTCACATTGCCACGGAGGGGCCGTCGTTATACTCGCAATCCCGCTTATCTTTCGATGACGATGATGTATGCGGGCATCGCCGCCCTTAGGAACGCGTTGTGGGCCATCGTTCTTCTGCCGGTCGCGCTGCTGGTGATCCAGCGTGGTGTCATCGAGCGAGAGGAGCGCAATTTGGAGCGCAAGTTCGGTGAAGAGTACCTGAGCTACAACGCGCGTGTGAGGCGTTGGATCTAAGCGGTTAGATCTCTATTCACCCAACCTCGTAGAAGGGATGTTCTGCTAAGTTAGTCTCCGGAAGTGGCCACCTAGCATATATGCTCCGGCCCGCCCCGGTATTACGATACGCTCATCGTTAAGCCGGGTGTCCTCTGCACCTTCCCCTCCCAAGAGCGTGGCCCGGCTTTTCCGTTGCCCGTGAGGACAGTCTTGGGTTAACCTAGACTCTTATTCACCGGAGTGCGTGGAAGGTAGATTCTCGGAAGTCCAAATTCAGGATCCTGTATAGAACTTCGCCATAACCAGACAAACCGCCTCCGGAGGCTAGTCCACACAGAACCTCGAACCACTACCTTTAGTGGCGGTGGATAAATACGCCGAGAAATACATCTGCCGGCGTTTCCTCATCGGGATGCGCTGAGCTCGGCAGAGGTGCGCAAGAGTTGATTTGGCGACGATCGCCTTTGCGTATCCACCGGCCATTGCCAAAACTGCCGAACAAACTCCCAAGCGAGGCTATCCTACCTTCTTCCCCAGCCGATCTAGCCACTCCCTCATGCCGATAAGCTGCTCCATCTCCGCCTCGTCGTGCTCCCAGAACAGCCTCATGTAGGTTTCTTGGTGCATCCCCCCTGGCTTCTCCGGGAAGGACTCCATCATGGTCGTGCTCCCTCCGAGCCTCTCCCGTATCGCCTGCGCCCGGCGAAGCGTTCGGTTCATCCCGTCCTCCCGCTGACTCTCGTAGACGAGATCGTAGCAGTGGCGGCACAGGAAGTAGCGCTCCGGACCGTACAGGACCGCAACCCTCCTGCCGCTTCCCGCTCCAGGGCAGATAAACCACGGCCTTTCCCCTCCGAAGTTGCATGCCGTCCAACTGAGGGGCAGGGGTTCCTGTATCTCCTCCCATTCTCCGCCAGGACCACTCCGATGACGGTACAGTAAGGTAACCTGCTCCGGCCGGCCGTCTCCACTCACCACGCCTCCTATAGAGACCGTCTCCCTACCAGCCCGCGCCCAACGCAAGGAGGAGAACCGGTGTCCGCCCCTGAGATGCCCGTTGCGATGGAGGTAGCGCACGTCCACACTTTGACACTCGCCGGTCGTGGTCTTCTTATCGAATCTGTACCAGTTGCCGGAGCCTTCGCCGCCCATATTTTTCTCCTCGTCTTTTTACCGAAATCATAAGGCAAGTTGCGCAACACAGGAGTGGCGCTTCTCTGCGCCGACACAGTTCACACCACGCTCAGACTAGCAGAAGTTACTACTCTGCCTGCTCCCCATTTCAAGACGCATCGGGGCGCAGCCACAATGAGACGTGGATGGGCTGCATCGTCTCCCTTACCACGCCCACCAGCGCCAGGGCCATCTCTTTATCCGACACCCACATTGTACAGTATTGTGTAGTATTTATATACAAATTGTGGTAGTATTCCGTGAGAAAAGTGGTGCAAAATGCCGAGCATGGACGTCAACGTGGAGCGGCTGAAGGAACTGAGGAGGGAGCGGGTTCTCTCCCTGCGGGAACTCGAGGAGAAATCCGGCGTCTCCTACAACACGATCTGGCGCCTCGAGGATGGGAGGCAGGGGGCGCATCCCCGCACTATCAGGAAGCTGGCCGAAGCCCTAGGGGTTGCCCCTTCGGAGCTGATTCATGGAGGGGTCGATAGGTATGGCTAAGAAACGCGGCAATAACGAGGGCTCGATCTACCGACGCAAGAACGGCACATGGGCGGCTCAGTACACTGTTTGGACCGCTGAAGGGCGCAAGCGGCGTTCGGTGTCAAGCAAGACCGGGGCGGAAGTCTCACGCAAGCCCACAGAAGCTATGGCAGACTGAGATGGTGGCCTCCTCTACGACGCCGGGAAGCTCACGATCAGCGAGTACTTGGACCGGTGGCTCGCAGATTCTGTGAAGGGCACGGTCAAAGAGACGACTTACGCCAACTACGCCTACATCACCCACACGCACCTCTCCCTCGCTCTCGGGTACGTGAAGCTGAAGACGCTGACCCCGTCACACGTGCGAGCCCCCCACGGGGATAAGGCTCGCACGAATCTCTCCGCGTCACGGTGAAGAGGATGCACGTCGTGCTACGCAAGGCTCTTTCTCAAGCGGTTTCGGACGGACTCATCCCGCGCAACGCCACAGACGGCGTGAAGCCGCCGCGGGTGAGTGTTCCAGGAGAAGAGATCAAACCGCTCGGCTCCGAAGAGTGCGCCACGTTCCTGGGGGCGTCACGTGGAGAGAGGCTCGAGGCTCTCTACGTGCTGGTAACCCATTGCGGTCTGCGTGAAGGCGAGCTGCTGGCTTTGAGTTGGCAAGATGTGTACCTCGAAGCCGCCAAGCCTGCAGTGCTCGTGTGGCGCACGCCTACACGCGGAGAGGAGGGGCGAGGGTGGGTTGTGGGCGCGAGCACCAAGTCTGGCAAGGGTCGGCGGGTGCGTCTTATCCGGCAAGCAGCCTCTACCCTGAAAGATCACCGCAAACGCCAGCTCAAGGAGCGGCTGCGCTTGGCCGGGCTTTGGCAGGATCAGGGGCTCGTCTTCCCCAACGAGATCGGCTCCCTTTTCAACCCTTCGAACCTGCGTAACCAATCCTTCAAGCGCATCAAAGATCGCTCCGGGGTCCGGGAAGATCTGCGCTTCCACGATCTCCGGCACACATGCGCCACGCTGCTCTTGAGCGAAGGCGTCAACGCGAAGGTCGTCTCCGAGATGCTAGGCCACGCCTCCATAACCATCACCCTCAACACCTACTCCCACGTACTCCCCGATATGCAGGACACCGCTGCGGATGCGATGGAGGCGGCGCTCGGAGCCCTGCCATGAAGTTTCCGCCTGCGTTGCTGCACAGAGCCCCCGAGTACGAATTCCGGAGCTTCTAATTTTCCGCTGTTTGCAGGGCTTTTACGAGTGGGCGATGCTGGGTTCGAACCAGCGACCTCCTCCTTGTAAGTTATGTCGAGGTTCTCCTACTACGGTCTGTCCTGTTAGGAAATTGCGCTTAACTGAGCGGTTTTCGGTATTCTGGTTCGTGATCGAATTCGGCTGTGTTCGGCTCTATACTGCTCCGGTTGCAGCACGGTTGCAGCATGCTCCAGAGGCTTCCGAAGACATGGTCCGCTCAGTGGAAGGCCATGAGACTTCGACACAGACCTGTGCAATGTGCCCGACATCGTCGAACGCGGTATCGTACTCCCGAAGCGATGGCGCGGCATCGCCGCCCGCTACGATAAATACCCTCGGATTCTGAGAGACGCGCCAGTTCGGTTACTCCCACCTTATCATCATGCTGACCCAGGGCCGTCAGCAAGCTCAAGCCCTTCTCCAACATACCCGTCCCACTGGCGGAAGCGTTTCCTGCATACAGGAAGTATGCCACCGTTGACGAAAACCCAGAAATGGCTGCTGGCCAATTATGCTGTAGCGCATCGCGTTCGAACTCGGGACATAAAAGCTACATTGCGCTGCTTGCAGACCGGGTCGCAGGATTGCTGCTGTTGTCAGAGTTACCGCCTACGCACCGTGACTAATCTGCGTTGAAGCCAAGCTGAGAGCCGACGAGCGGACTCGAACCGCTGACCTGCTCATTACGAGTGATCGGTCATGTGTTGCGAGGGTTTGCGGAGGCTTGCGAATCCCGCATATCTAAGCCGGTTTCCTTTCTGTGCCTTGCCGCGTGTTCCACGGTATTGCGTTCCCGGTGGGGTCAGAGTGGTGTCAATATCATCTATGCGCTGAACTGCTGCTACCGTG
>JBKPOM010000322.1:0-22360 GCA_046733115.1 Actinomycetota bacterium
GGCTTGGAGGGCAGGAAGGCCCTGTCGAAATCCCTGTGACGCCCGACGCTGCCGACGATTGTGGAGACCGGCACCTCGCGCATCCCGAGGTAGACCTGCGAGACGGCCCTCAGAGCGCCCTTGACCTCGTCGAAGGAGAGCAACTGGTTGGAGCCGGGGTCCCTGCGCAGGTACGCACCGATCCTACGCAGGAAAGCCTTTCTGCGGGCGCGTGAAAAGTCTCTGTCGGACTGTTCGTGGAGATCCATAAGCCTCTGGTGGACCAATCTACAGCCCGCCGGCCCCACCAACAAGGGCGCGGGGCGAGAAAAGTGGGGAGTGGAGAGTAGGGAATAGGGATTAGAGAAAAATACTGCTGTTCCCTACTCCCTAAGCGAAGCGTAGCGAGCGCTTCCCCACTCCCTAATCCCAGATATCCGCATCACACGTCGATGATGCGGTGGCCGTAGACGTTGACGATCTTAGTCGCCCCCTTCTGCGTGACCCGCTCCTGGTTCGGTCCGTAGAGGTGCACGTGCCCGTGCAGCCAGAGGGGAGGTTGGTGCCCATCGATGAGATCTACGAACGACCGGAAGCCGACGTGTGCCACGTCTTCCATGTCCCCGAGGCCGAAGGGCGGTGAGTGGGTCACGAAGATCCGGGGTTTGGGACGGCCGAGGAGACGTTTGCAACGCATCCTGACCGAGAGCGCCCGTGCCCGGCGGCGCATCTGGCGCTCTGTGTACTGGTTGGGACCGCCCGAGTAAAGGGGCGAACCGGAGAGCCCGGCGAGTACCACGCCACCTTCCGCCTCGACGATCCTCCCGTCGAGCGGCGTGCAGCCGCCCGGGTACTCCGGGCCTTCCGGACCGGGATCGTGGTTCCCCAGGACGTAGTAGACGGGGACGCCGAGAAAGGTGACGATGTACTCGAGGTAATCGAAGGGTAGATCCCCGCAGGAGATCACCGCTTCGACTCCTCCCGCACAGGTGGTCAGGTTCGGGCCGTGGAGCATCTCCTCCACCTTGTCGCTGATGCAGAGTATCTTCACGAGCAACCACCTATCACTCCGCAAAGAATAACCGATGCGCGGCCCGCGCCCCGAGTACGCGTCGAGACCACCATCACCCTTGGACCGCATATAATCGGTTCCAGGCTGGTCGTGGAACACGCGGGAGGAGCGAACCTTGGCAGGACCCGAGACGCCGAAGCTGATGGTCGACGTGGTGATCCCCTCCGAGCAAGGGGTCGTCCTCGTCCGTCGCGGCAGCGAGCCCTTCGAGGGCCAATGGGCGCTGCCTGGAGGCTTCGTGGAGGTGGGGGAGACGGTGCGGCAGGCGGTGGTGCGCGAGGCCGCAGAAGAGACGGGGCTCGCCGTGGAGGTCTCGCGGCTCGTGGGCGTCTACTCAGAGCCAGACCGCGACCCGCGCGGCCACAACGTCAGCGTCGCCTTCCTGGCACGCGTCCTCTCCGGTCAGATGCAGGCCGCCTCGGATGCCGCAGAGGTGGATGTTCTGGATCCCGGCTCCGTCGAGCTGGCTTTCGATCACGACCGCATCATCGCTGACGCGATGTCATAGCCATCAGGCTTCAGGTCTTCGGGGTGATGCCGGATCCGTTTGCGCGGGATGGCGTTCGGGACGCGGGCACGCGGAAGCCCTCCGCACCCGTCATTCACGCGCAAGCGGGAATCCACTGCGTTCACTGCGTTAGGAGGCCCCGCGGGCGATGGCGGCAACCGTCGTGGCGACGGCATTCGTCCGGACTTGGTACGAACCCTAGCCGCTGGTCGCGGGTTGTTCCGTGATCTCGGGGTATCTATCAGGATGGATGATTTTTTAGGGCTTCCATGAGGCCCGCCAAGACCCGTCGCTCGTCGAGATCGGAGACGACGTTCACTACCCTTCCCCTTTGCGTAAAGTCGTGGGCTCCTGCCGCGTCTAGGGTAGCGAGGGCTTGCGGTCCGGACGTTACGGATTTGGGATCGGCGACGGCGGCGACGCAGGCTAGGTCCCAGAGTTCTTTCCTGGTTTCGGGTGCGCCGGACTCGGTGCTCCAGAGATGCAGGATCTCGCCCAGGTACGAGGCGATGGGCCGTTCGAGCGCACGTAACTCCTCTGCGAACGAGCCTGGGATCCACGAGTATCTTCGCCGGTGCCGGCTACGTTGGGACGTGCAAAAGGTCCACGGGCCCTTCGAAGAGCACGCGCCAGGCCTGGATGTCCGACCTGCCGTTGAGTTCCCCCATCCTGTTCGCTCAGCTCCCGTAGTTAACCTCGTCCCCAAACCCTCCGAGCCATACGACGCGCACGTTCTCCATCGATTCCGGTGATGCCAGAACTAGCGACGCTGCGTCGGTCGCCGGTCCCGTGGCGATAATTGTTAGCGGTGCCAGGCGCGCTTCTTCCACGAGGAACTCCAGGCCCGCGCTCGGCACGAACTCATCGCGGCTCTCCATCGGGCGCTCCGCGCCTCCGCGCCGGGAATGCAGGGCACGTCGCTGCCGCCAAGGGCGACCACCCGTTCGGCCTCCGCCTGGTACATGTCGCGCGAGCCCGGGCCGTGGGCCGTCGTGTTATGAACGGAGATAACGCCCCGCACCTCGAACGTCTCCCCGGACACTCCCAGCGCGTGGGCGATGGCGAACTGGTCGTCTACCTCGTTGGCCGTGTCGCAGTCGAGGACTACACGTGTGGAGTCCATCGTCTCCTTTCCCGGGGTCTCTGTTCGGTCACGCCGCCGTGATCACGACGGGGTTGCCCGGCGAGGTCCCTGTCCGATTCGACGGTCATTGCGGCTCCTCTCGCTCGGGCGATATTGGTATCGGCATCCTCGTATTGTAGGACGGAGGTGTTAATACGGTCCGGTTCCACCTAGTGACGGTGGTGTAAACTTACAACAGGAGATACGAGATATTGGATTCTTGGGAAATCGTTTTCTGGGCTGTTCTGGCGGCTCTTGCCTTCGTCGGCGAGCTACTCACCGTCTCATTCTTCTTGCTCTTCTTCTCGCTCGGTGCCGTCGTAGGCCTCGTTGCGGCCCTGTTCGGCTTCGGCATCACCGCGCAGGCCGTCGGGTTCGTCGTGGCCTCCGTGCTCAGCATGGCAATCCTGCGTCCCGCACTCTTGAACCGGCTCTCGTTGTGGGGTTCTGAGGGGTACGCTGGGCACCGCGGGATCACGGGCGAGAGCGCCGTGGTGACGGAGGAGATCGAAGCCGGCGGAAAGGGGATGGTGCGCGTGGGAAGCGGTGAGTTCTGGACCGCCCGCTCCCTCCATCCCGACGAGAAGATAGAGCAGGGTACCAGAGTTAGGGTGCTCGACACCGATGGGCTTACCGCCCTCGTGGACATTGTGCATACGAAGGAGGACAAATCGTGAGCGGCCTCGTAGTGTTGGCAGTAGTGGCGTTCGTGGTCTTCCTGATGGCGGCGAGGAGCATCAGGATCATCCCCCAGAGCCGCGTGGCGATCATTCAGCGGCTCGGCCGATACCATCGCACGGCCGAGAGCGGGCTAACCCTGGTCGTACCGGTGGTAGACAAGATGTTGCCCAAGACGGACCTCAGGGAGCAGGTCGTGGCTTTCCAGCCCCAGGCCGTCATCACCAACGACAACGTAGGGATGCAGATCTCGACCGTCGTCTACTACCAGGTCGTGGACGCCAGGGCCGCCGAATACGAGGTCGCCAACTTCCACCTGGCGCTGGAGCAGATCACCCAGACCACTTTACGAAACGTTATAGGCAACCTGATCCTGGACAAGACCCTCACCTCCCGCGACGAGATCAACGCGAAGCTCCGCACTGTCCTCGACGAGGTAACGGAGAAGTGGGGCATCAGGGTGACGAGGGTGGAGCTGAAGGAGATCATACCCCCCAGGGACATCCAGCAGGCCATGGAGAAGCAGATGCAGGCCGAGCGGACCCGCCGAGCTTCGATCCTGACGGCGGAAGGCGACAAACGATCCGCGATCCTGAAGGCGGAAGGCGAGAAGGAATCCTCGATCCTCCGCGCCGAGGGCGAGCAGCGCTCGGCCGTCCTTCGCGCGCAGGGCGAGGCCGAGGCCTACCGCAACGTCCAGTCTGCCCAGATCGAGATGACGGGCAAGCTCTTCGAGCGGCTGGAAGGCTCGGACCTCTCCCCGGAATCCCTGCGCTACCTCTACCTGAAGGCCCTCCCCGAGATGGCGAAGGGACCGGCGAGCAAGCTCTTCGTCGTCCCCTCCGAGATTCAGGACCTCGCGGGCACCCTCGGGGCCCTGGCAGGCGGCGCCTCCCTCGCCACCGAGGATGGCGCGAAGGGCGAGAGCAAGCAACGCCGGCTCGAGGCCCCGGGCGATCGCCCGAACGGCGAGCTGCCGGCCCGGCGGGAGAACCCCCTTTAGGGAGGCTCGCCCGCGGACCAAACATGGCCCGCTACCGTCCTTGATGCTGCCGGAAGAAGCGCAACATCTTGGCGGATGCGTCGGGCCCCTTTGGGTCCGTGTACGAGCCGGGGTGGCTCCCGCTGGACCATGCGTGACCGAGCCCGTGCACGCTCCACCGCTCTACGAGCTCCCTGCCGTCCGCGTCCTTGTAGGTGAATCTGGTGTACTCGTACCCGCCGGGCACGCCGCCCCGACGGGTGTTCACCCGTGGTGACGAGCCGTTCCGACTTCCGGCCTCCAGATGGGCCAGAAGACGTTTGCCGTTGCGCGGATGAACGGTCGTGTCGCCATCACCGTGGAAGATTATGGTGGGTAGGATCTTCCTTTCCTGGCCGGTGTTTTCGGGACGTGCAACGACCGGTCCGCCCTGGCGCATCGCCGTGAAGGCGGACGAGAGGTCGTGGGCGGAGCCAGGAGTGAGGCCGGAATGGACACCGACTGCGGCATACAGGTCGGGATAGGTAGCGCCCAGGATCGCGGCCATCGCCCCTCCCGCCGACATCCCAGCCACGTGCACCCGGCCTTCCGCGACCCGGTACTCATCCATCACCTGTTTCGTGATGCCGGCGATGATGGACGGCTCGCCCCGGCCGCGTTGCTGGTCTGAGGCCTGGAACCAGTTCCAGCACTTTTGCATGTTGGCGTTGCCGGATTGCGCGGGGTAGGCGACGAGGAAGGTGTGCTCCTCGGCGAGCCCGTTCATGCGGGTGCCCGTGGCGAAGTCGTTGGGGTTCTGGGTACAACCGTGGAGCATGACGATTAGGGGCACGGCCTCCCCCGTATAGCCGCTCGGAACGTAGAGCTTGTAAGACCGGGTCCCAGCGCCGTTGGTGTACGATCCTTCGAGAAAACGTGCTCCCTCGGGCACGCTCGCCGACGCTGCTCTTCCCACCGTCATCCCTGACGTACGCCCCACGCCGCGGGTAAGCAGGTTCGGTGGCGGTGTAGGCCACGTGGCCGCGTTGACCTTACGACCGGCCGTGCGCCCACCGGCCGCCGGGCCTTGACGGGCCTCTTTCACGATCCTGGAGGTGACGTCTAACGGCTCATTTGCGCTGCCGGAAGATCCCGGCTCCTTGGCGGGGACAAACGTTCCGCCGAGGGCGCGTTGGATGGCGGCGGTCGCCTCGGCGAGGCGGCCCTGTTGCGTGAGGCGAGTGGCCTCGGCCATGCCGCTTTGCATCTGGTCGTTCACGCCCATGGGTTCCTTTCTTTACGGGGTTCGGATCCTATCTTTCAGCCCCGACTTCACAGCCGGGCTCGCCCTGAGGGCGCCGAGCACGGTCAGGGAGCTAATGGTCTCGCGTGCCAGCTCGGGGTCCACGTCCTCGTCTATGCTCGCCAGGCCGAGAACCCGGATCTCCAAAGTCTCGCCGGCCTCTCGCACAGCTTCCAAGTCGCGGCGGGTGTAGTGCTCCAACCCAAGCACCAGCGTCTTGCGCGCCACCGTCTGCCTGACCTCATCGGCGTGCGTCGTTAGCTGGTTGCGGATGGACGTCCGGATGAAGTCCGTGCGGTTGGAGTAGAAGCCCTCTTGTACCAGTAGATCAATCCGCCCCAGATCCACAAGCCCGAGGTTTATCGTGATCTTCTCCGTCTCACTCATGCCAACGCTCCACGGTTCATAACTCTACACAACATCCAGGAACCATCCGGATGGATGATAACACGCGGGGGGCGCACCTACGTCAAGTAGATTTTCTGGAGGCGTGGGTACGCCTGGGAGAGTTCATACGGTTTTGTCGGGCCGCGGAGGCTACCATGCAACACAGGCGGTCAGCGTTTGAGGAGGAGCATGGACGTTCTCATAAGTGGGGCGACGGGGCTTATCGGGTCGGCTTTGATCCCCGAGCTGGAGGCGAAGGGACACACGCTCAGGCGTCTGACGCGGACGCCGCGTTCGGAAGGTGACATCCGTTGGGACCTTGACGCCGGCACGATAGAGGGGGATCTTTCCGGGACTGAGGCCGTGATCCATCTTGCGGGTGAGAGCATCGCCGAGGGCCGCTGGACGGAGGAGAAGAAGCGGCGCATATTGGAAAGCCGGCGGAAGGGTACGCGTCTTCTGGCGGAGACGATTGTTACGCTTTCGGAGCCGCCCCCAGTGATGGTCTGCGTCTCGGCGATCGGGTACTACGGGGACAGGGGCAACGAGTTGCTCACTGAGGAGAGCGAATCAGGAGATCTCTTCCTCTCGGAGGTTTGCCGGAAGTGGGAGGCCGCGGCCGAGCCGGCGCGCGAGGCGGGGATACGGGTCGTGCACCCGCGGTTCGGCATCGTGCTAAGCACCGAAGGTGGGGCGCTCGGTGCCACGCTTCCCATCTTCAAGCTTGGCGGGGGAGGAAAGATCGGGTCGGGGAGGCAGTACTGGTCATGGGTCTCCTTCGACGACGTAATCGGCGCCATCCTTCATTCAATAGAGAACGATGCGCTTAGCGGTCCCGTAAACGTCGTGGCCCCCGATCCTCCGACCAACGCGGAGTACACTAAGGTATTGGGCTACGTCCTGGGCCGCCCGACCTTCTTCGCCGTGCCGGCACCCGCCGCGCGCGTGGCGCTCGGCGGGATGGCCGACGAGCTGCTGCTGGCCAGCGCGCGCGTCGAGCCCGTGAGGCTGCAGGAGACGGGCTACTCCTTCAGACATCCCGACCTCGAAGAAACACTGAGGTACCTGCTCGGCCGATGATGAGCCTGTGAGGCCTACTCCTGAACCTCCGCGCCGAAACCCGCCTCGTGCAGCAGCTCGCGGGCTTCCTGGGCGTCGCCGGCGGCCAGCGTCAGGACGAGGGCGGCGCGTTCGGTGTTGGAGTGGCGTACGTAGAGGTCGAGGATGTTGATGCCGTTCGAACCCATGAGGGTCGTCACCTCGGCGAAGACGCCGGGCCGGTTCTCGACGGGGATGGCCACGTCCACGTTTATGCCGTCCTTCTCGACGAGGATGCCGCCGAGGGCGTCGTAGGCCTCGCGGGCTTGCGAAAAGCGGCCTTCGATGGCCCGGCGGTCTTTGATCTCGCTCCCCAGCTGCGCCATCGCCCCCGCGAACGCCCCGAGCGCCTGACCGAGAGCGGGCGCGTTCTCGGCCAGGATGTCCGACCAGAGCTGGGGGCTGGAAGCGCCCACCCTCGTGAGGTCCCTGAAAGACGGTCCCGCGAAGGAGAGGGCCTCCGGCGAGATGTCCGAGGCGACTTTCAGGAGGGCGGCGGCCATGAGGTGCGGCAGGTGCGAGAGGGCCGCCACGAGTAGGTCGTGCTTCTCGGGATCGACGGCGGTCGGGACGGCGCCGAGTTCCCTGACGAAACTTGCGACCTCGCGGTAATCGTCCGGGGCGGTGCGGTCTGTGGGGGTCAGGAAGTAGCGGGCGCCCTCGAAGAGGTTGGCGCGGGCGTTCGCGACGCCGGAGAGCTGGCTTCCCGCCATCGGGTGCCCGCCGACGAAGCGTAGTCTCTGGCCTTCTGCCGCGTTTACGATGGCGCCCTTGGCGCTTGCGACGTCGGTAACGAGGGCGTCCGTCGGGACGAGGTCCCCGATCAGGGCCGTCACCCTGGAGATGGGAGCGGCGAGCACGACGAGGTCGGCCCCGCGTACCTCTTTGAGCGTGGAGGCGCGGTGGATGGCGCCGGCTCGTTCCGCTTCTTCCAGGACATCGGGGTGGTCCACGCCGACGACGTTCCAGCCCGAGTTGCTGGCGGCGAGGCCGACGGAACCCCCGATCAGCCCTACGCCGACGATGCCTAACGTCCTGCTCATGCCAGCGCCGCTATGACCCGGTCGTTCTCGCCCGAGTCGCCGACGGTCACCCGGCTCCATCCCGGATAGCCCAAAGCTTCGCCTTCGCGCACGAGTACGCCGGACCGCTCGAAATCTGCCGCGGCGAACCGGACCATCACGAAGTTTCCCTGGGAGGGGATGAACTCGAGGCCTGCGTTCCCGAAAGCCTCCTGCAACCGACTACGCTCCCGGACGACGAACTCCGCCCGCGCCACGACCTTCTCCCGCGCGTGCATCGAAGCCGTGGCCGCGACCTGCGCGGCCAGGTTGACCGAAACGGGGAACCGGACACGCTCGGCGTAGTCCGCGATCCTCTCCGAGGCGATGCCGTAGCCGATCCTGAGCCCTGCCAGCCCGTGCGCCTTTGAGAACGTGCGCGCCATCACGACGTTCTCCCGCTCGAGGGCCAAGGTGTGGGAATCTTTGTATGATGGGTCGTCCACGAACTCCCTGTAGGCTTCGTCCACGATTAGGATCACTCCGCCAGGCAGCTCGTGGGCGAGCCTCCGTACCCGGTCCCAATCGACGAACGTGCCGCTCGGGTTGTTGGGGTTGCAAAGGATCACCGCCCGCGTCCGGCTCGTGACCGCCGAAAGAAGCGCTTCGGGTTTGATCTCCTGCTCTTCTGTCAGCGGGACCTCCCTGGCCGTCATCCCCAGAACGGCGCACACCGACGGGTAGAGGCTGAACGAAGGCCAGCCGTAGACCACCTCGCCGGGAACCGGAAGGAGCTGCAACACGTTCAGCAAGACCTCGCTCGACCCGTTGCCCACCAGTACGTTGCGCGTCTCCGTGCCGGGGTTCGCGTCCGCCACCGCCTGCCGCAATCGGGACGCGTGGCTATCCGGATAGCGGTTGGCGCGGGGCAGAACTTCGGAGAGCGCGGCCTCGGCTTCGGGAAGCGGGCCGAAGGCAAGCTCGTTGGAGGTCAGCTTCGCATAACTGTCATCCGTCCCCTCCGCCGCCATCCTCCAGGACTTCGGGGGAACGTAGGATCTCAAAGGCTCGAGCTCGGATCGGAAGGTTACAGGCATCCTCTCAGCATTTCAGCTAGTCGGCAAGTCGGCAAGTCAGCTTTCTCAGTTACAGTGTGGCGTCCTTGGCAAAGACTAGTCTCCTTCGCGCTAGCTTTCAACGTCGGCCCGTCGGACGCTTCGTAGTCTCTTCTTCTGAGCCTTGCTTACTGGCTGACCGGCTGACATGCTGACATGCTGAGCGGCTACTTGATACAATTCCAGATCCTATGACGGATGCCGAGACACAGGAGAAAGTCCGGGAGCTCAGGGAGCGCGTGGACGAGGTCGACCGGGAGCTCATCGAAGCTTTGAGCGAGCGGGCGCGCATCGTGCAGGAGATCATGGCGCTCAAGATCGAGGCTGGCGCCCCCGTCTACGACCCGAGACGGGAGGAGGAGATCCTGCGGAGCGTCGTGGAGCGCAACCCTGGTCCGATCTACGACTCCTCGATGAGGGACATCTTCGAGCTAATCTTGCATCGCATCCGCGACCTTGAAATCCAACGCGGGGAGTTTCCCAGGTAAGATGGACGTTTCGACAGGCGTAAAGACCGACGTAGAGACTCAGAACGGCATGATCCGGCCTAACACCTTCAGGGTGATCGCCGGACCCTGCACGGTCGAGAGCTACGAACAGTTTGTATCCTCCGCGAAGGCCGTGAAGGATGCCGGCTTCGCCTACGTCCGCGGCGGCGCCTTTAAACCCCGCACCTCTCCCTACTCGTTCCAGGGCCTCGGTGAGGAGGGCCTGAATATACTCTCCGAGGTCTCTGGGGACCTCGGCCTGAAGGTTGTAACCGAGGTGATGGACCCTTACGACATAGAGTTGGTCATGGAGCACGCCGAGATTTTGCAGATCGGGGCGCGCAACATGGCGAACTTCTCGCTCTTGAGGCGCGTCGGCGCCGCGATAGCGGGCACGGACCACGGCGTTGTCTTGAAGAGGGGGCTCTCGGCGACGGTGGAGGAGTGGCTGCTCGCGGCCGAGTACGTGACGGCCGCGGGTGGGGACAACGTGGTGTTGTGCGAGCGTGGGATCCGCACGTTCGAGACGAGCACGCGCTTCACGCTCGACCTGTCCGCGGTCATCGTGGCCAAGAGGTTGACGGATCTGCCGGTGATCGTGGACCCGTCCCACGCCGCGGGAAGGCGCGACCTAGTCGTACCGCTCTCGAAAGCGGCCGTTGCGGCGGAGGCCGACGGTTTGATGGTGGAGAGCCATCACGAGCCGCAGGAGGCCTTATGCGACGGGGAGCAGGCCCTCCCAGTCGAGGCGCTGATGGGCATGAAGGACGTGCTGCAACCCTTCGCAAGTGCCATGGGCAGGGAGGTCATCTAGTCTCGGGTATAGGCCTCGGAGGCACGGCGGGCCGCCTCGGGGACAGGTTCGTGCTCGTGCGCGAGCTCAGCCCGGGCGGGATGTCCCGCGTCTTTCTCGGCCGCGACGAGGTGCTCGACAGGCCCGTCGCCGTCAAGATCGTCGAGCCCGATCCCGAAGACCCCGAAGTAGGACGGCGGTTCCAGCGCGAGGGCAGGGCCGCCGCCAGGCTCTCCCACCCCAACATCGTCCGGGTCTACGACGCGGGCGAGGACGAGCTCGGCGGGAACAGGGTCTCCTACATCGTCATGGAGTACATCCCTTGCGGCGACCTCAAGGACATGATGGACAGGAACGGTCCGCTCCCCGAGACGAGGCTCTCGCGGGTAGGTGCCGACGTAGCCGCGGGCCTCGCCCACGCCCACGAGCGGGGCATCGTCCACAGGGATGTCAAACCGCGCAACGTGCTCATCGACGACAGGGGCAGTCCCAAGCTGGCCGACTTCGGCATAGCCCGCGCCCTCGACGGCACGACGAGCCACAACCGCGCCGACTCATACCTCGGAACGGCGGCGTACTCCTCCCCCGAACAGTTGCGGGGGGAGAGGGTCACCGCCAAAAGCGACGTCTACTCGCTCGGCGCCACCCTCTACTACGCTGCGGTCGGGAGACAGCCCTTCTCGGGCAACTCCATAGAGGTCGCAAACCAGCACATACACCAGCCGCCCGCGCCTCCCAGGGAGAGGGGGGCGCAGATCGGCGAGGAGACGGAAGCCTTGATCCTCGACTGCCTCGCGAAAGATCCTGCCAGGCGCCCCGACGCCGCCCGCGTCCGCGACAGGCTGCTCCAGGGTAGCGTGGTTGGCGTGGCGGCAGGGTCCGCAGCCGGCATCCGGGCCGGCGGCTTTCCGGGCGCGGAAGGTATCTCGCGCCTGACAGAGGCCGCGAAATCGGGCGGGGCTTCGGGCGGCGGATCCTTCAGAAGGAGGACGGGCGCCCGGAGGCCGGCTTCCGGGCCGCCGGAGCGGACGATCAGCCTCCCCACGCGAACCTTCAGGGCGGGCTCGCGCCAGAGGACGGCGCTGGCCGTGCTCGTGATCGCCCTTCTCGTCGTGCTCCTGGCCGTCGCGGGCGCCTGGGCACTGCTCGGACAGGGGGATCAAGGCGCCAAAACCCAGAACGCCGGCGGCCAGGAACAGGGCAACGCCGCAGGACCGCAGAAAGACACGAAACAGGAGCCGGCAAAGGGAGCCGGTGGGACGGACCAGAATACCCAGGGTGGCTCGAACGCTTCGGGAGGTACTCAGGAAGAGAGCCAGGCCCCGCAGCTGGCAAAGGCGGAGCAGACCGTCTACGACCTGTACTACAAGATGTCTTTCAACAGGGTGGACGCCACGTGGGCCCTGCTTTCGCCGAGGTTACAGGACGAGATCGGTTCCCCCGAGCAGTGGGCGGAGCAGGAGGACATCTACACGTTCACGTACATGGAATTCACGTCGTATCCGGTTGCCAGGGCCGCGGGTGACACGGCAGAGGTCACGTTCGTAGTGAGGTTGGACCACACCTGGGGGTCTGTGTCCCTCTCGGGGACGTGGGTCTGCGTAAACGAGGGCGGAGAGTGGAAGCTGGATCGTCTGGAGAACGCGCGCAGGACGCCCGTGTAGTTCGCACTCATCCGGTTGTACTGCATAATCCTGACGTTACCCTATAATCACGCGCGTGATCAAGCTTGCAGACAGATTCGTCCTGGAGCACGAACTGGGCTCGGGAGGCATGGCCCGCGTCTACCTGGGGCGCGACGAGGTGCTCGACCGCCCCGTGGCCATAAAAGTACTCAACCCCGTGCACGGCGGCACCGACAGCGGGAACCGCTTCGAGCGCGAGGGACGCACGGCGGCGCGCCTCACCCACCCCAACATCGTGCAGGTCTACGACGCGGGGGAGGCCCTGTTCAACGGTAGGGAATCCTCCTACATCGTGATGGAGTACGTCCCCGGCGGAGACCTTAAGGCGCTCATCGACCAGCAGGGCCGGCTAACGGACACCGAGCTGGCCGGGCTAGGGGATGAAGTCTGTGCGGGCCTGGCGCACGCCCACGAGCGGGGTGTGATCCACCGCGACATCAAACCCCACAACATCCTGCTCGACGAGAACGGGCACGCCAAGGTGACGGACTTCGGCATAGCCCGCGCCCTCGACACCACGCAGGCGACCCGCACGGGCTCTTTCCTCGGGACGGCCCTGTACTCCTCGCCGGAACAACTACAGGGACAGAAGGTAACGCCCAAGAGCGACGTCTACTCGCTCGGCGCCACCCTCTACCAGGCGGCGACGGGAGCACCGCCCTTCTCCGGCGCGACCCCGATCGAGATCGCGAGCCAGCACGTCTCCAAGAGGCCGGTCCCGCCGCGCCAACTCGGCGCCGACGTAAGCAAGGGCGTGCAAGCCCTGATCCTGGACTGCCTAGCCAAACACCCCGACGATCGCCCGACGGCCGAAGAGGTCCGTTCTAGGCTCGAAGCGGAGATCCCTGCAGCCGCACAGCCGCAACCGCCAGCCCCAGTAACCGCATCCGCCCGCGCAGAACAAACCCGCGCCGAGCCCGCAGCCCCTCCGCCCGGAGCCAAGCCGGGTGGCGGGATGCGCAGAGAAAGCGGGGGACGAAGAAGAGGACTTCTGGCCGTCGTGGCGATCCTGGCCGTGCTCGCCGTGATAGGGGCACTCGCCGCACCGAACCTCTTCAGAGGTAACGGCGGCGACAGTGCCGGGTCCAACAACTCAGGAAAAAACAACGCGCAGGCTGGCGGTAACGAAGGACGGTCGGACGGACAGCCAGGGGGAGGGCCGGGTAGCAACCAAGGCTTGCAGGGCTCGGGCGGGGACGCGTCACCGAGGCCGACGGCCACGGCCAGCGCGAGCCCGTCGGCCTCGCCCCAGGGTGCTTCCTCGCAGGCTTCTTCGGGGACAGTACCGGCACGGGGCGAGTTCACGGCGCGGGCCGCGGAAGACACGGTGCGGGCGTTTTACACGATGACCTCCGATGGAGATTACGATAGATCCGCCAAACTCCTGAGCGAGAAGTGGCGGCGGAGCACGTTCCCGAACCGGGCCACCTTCGAGGGTACGTTCGACAAGGTGGAGCGCGTAGTCTTTATCGAGGGGCCGAACGCCGAGATCTCGGGCAACACGGCGACCGTTACAGGCGAGACCCGGGCCACGCTGACGGGAGAAGTCCAGCACAACGAGGGAACCTGGTACCTCGTGCAAGAGGACGACCGTTGGAAGATAGACGGCTGGGATGTCGTCGAACTGAGCAGCCGGTCCGTGCAACCGTGACGAAAGTAGAACAGGGGAAGGCACTTTGAGGACCGCGCTCACGGCGCTCGTCTCCGCGATCATCGGCGGTCTCATCACCGCGCTCTTTCTCGTCGTCGGGGTGTACGGCCTGGATGAGAAGTCGGAAAACGTGACCATAAAGGAGGTCACGCCTCCGCAAGGGTCCTCGAGGACCACGGTTTCGGACGACGGCACCTCGGTGCCCGAGGTGTACGCACGCGACGTGCGTGGCGTGGTCAGCGTCGACGTGGCCGCCACGACCGAGGCCGGGCCCGCCGGCGGGTCCGGGTTCGTGCTGGACGAGGCGGGGCACATAGTCACCAACCAGCACGTGGTCGAGGACGCTGAAGACATCTCCGTCAGGTTCGTAGACGGCACGCGCAGGGCGGCAGAGGTCGTCGGGCAGGACCCTTCCACGGACGTCGCCGTCATAAAGGTGGACGCGCCGCGCGAAGCGCTGGAGCCACTCACGCTCGGGGACTCGGACTCCGTCGGGGTTGGGGAGCCGGTCATCGCCATCGGCAACCAATTCAACCTCGGGATCAGCGTTACCGCAGGGATCGTGAGCGGCGTCGGCCGCCCCATCAAAGCTCCGAACAACTACACGATAAACGATGCCGTCCAGACCGATGCGGCCATAAACCCCGGCAACTCGGGCGGTCCGCTGCTCGACGCGCGGGGCACCGTCATAGGGGTAAACGCCCAGATCGCCTCGGAGTCGGGGGGCTTCGAGGGCGTCGGTTTCGCCGTCCCGATCAACACCGTCAAGGGCGTGGTGACGCAGCTGATAACCGACGGGAAGGTGGTGCACGGCTTTATCGGGGTTTCCATGTTCCAGTTTGGCATAGACGAGCTCTCGGCCTACACCGGCCTCTCCGAAGACGAGCTGAAGGAGAAGTACGGTTTCCCCGCCAACGGGGCGATCGTCAGCGAGGTAACTCCGGACGGCCCGGCGGACAAGGCCGGCATCCGCGGCGGGGAGCAGGAACAGATCGAAGGCATAAGCGTGCCCATCGGGGACGTGATAACGGAGGTCGAAGGCGACCCCGTCTCCTCTTCGGACAACGTGATAGAGATCGTCAATGCCCTCAAACCCGGCGACAAGCTCGGGTTGAGCGTCGTGACCCCGGGCGAGAAGGAGCGTCACATCGAAGTTACGGTCGGTACTCGTCCGGAAGGGGTGTAGGGGTTGTCGAACGACGAGTTCAAACGCGAGGCCGCAAACGCCGCGGTAGAGCGTTACGTCGAGAGCGGGATGGTGGTAGGACTCGGGACGGGCTCGACGGCCATCTTCGCGGTGCGCAGGATCGGGGAGCTAGTCGCTTCCGGGGAACTGAGAAACCTCAGGAGCGTACCCACCTCGGCCAAAACTACAGCCCTCGCTAACGAACTCGGCATCCCTCTGGCCACGCTCTCCGAGGCCCGCCCGCGCCTCACCATAGACGGCGCCGACGAAGTCTCTCCCGACCTGGCCCTCATCAAAGGCCGCGGGGGCGCCCTCCTCAGGGAGAAGATCGTCGCCTCCTCCAGCGAGAAGGGCCTGATCGTGGTCGCCGACTCGACCAAGACGGTCGATACCCTCGGCGCCGGCCCCCTGCCAGTCGAGATCGACACCTTCGGCTGGGAGGTCACCCTCGAAGCCCTGGCCTCTCTCAACTGCGAGCCGGAGCTCAGGATGGACTGGACAGACCCCGGCCGACCCTTCGTCACCGACGGCGGCCACTACACGGCCGACTGCACCTTCGACGCCATCCCCGACCCCGCCTCGCTAGAAACCGAGATCAAAAAAATCCCGGGTGCCCTAGAATGCGGCCTCTTCGTAGCCATAGCCCGTGCCGCCATCATCGCCGGCGAAAACGGAACGCAAACGATCGAGGCATGATAGCACTTCGGCATGTCAGCACTTCAGCTTGTCAGCTTCCCTTCGGATGGCCGTACCCGCTGCCGTGGACCGAAACGCCGCAGCGGACGCTGCTTTTTGCGAGCGCTGGTCACACTCTGCACGCGGCAACCTGAAATGCTGACCGGCTGCAATGCTGAAGTGCCGACATGCTGACTAGCTGCCAGCGGCGAAGCCGGCGCGGACGCCGGCGCGGGCGGAGCGCTCCTTCTCGATGACGAGCTTGTAGATGTAATCGTATTCGACGTATACGACGGCTTTGCCGTCTTGCATGGGGATGCGCAGGTGCTCGTCGTTGGTTTCGATTTCCCCGACGTCGTCGGATTCCACGGTGAAGGTGTCGCGGCGATCCCAGATCACCAGGTTCGCCTCTTCGGTCTTGGCCTCGTCTATGACCTTCTCAATAAGATGCTTGTCCATCGTCTCGACTCCTGATCCTGAAATGCGCTCACAAAACGTCTTTCCCATTCTACTTTAGAAAACGGGCGTGGTAGGGAAGAGCATCACCATCGCGGAAAAGGAGCCCGCACTCGGGCCGGTCTGTGATCTACAATAGCCGCCGGACCACACACTGCAGGAGAGATTTGAAGGGCATCGCGTGCAGGGTTAGGGATCTCGACCGAGCTCTTTTCCGGGCTATATTCGGCGTAAAGTGGGCTCCGCTCACGTCGGTGATGCGCGCGTTCACCGTCGCGGGGACGGCGGGTGCCATCTGGGGTTTTCTGGCTGCGGTCGGGTTCCTGCTTACCGGCCTCGAGCCTTCGCGGCTCCTGATCCCGTGGACGGCCATCGCCGGCTCGTGGACCGTGGCCGAGGGCGCGAAATACCTCTTCAACCGCACGAGACCTTTTCTCTGGGACACGGAGATAGCACCCCTGACAAAGACTCCCTCCTCGAGCTCCTTCCCCTCGGGCCACTCCGCGACGGCTGCCGCGGGAGCCCTGACACTCTCGGTCCTCTATCCGCCGTTCGCCCCCCTTCTCGTGCTGGCTGGATTGCTCGTCGTCCTCTCCCGCGTCTACCTCGGGGTCCACTTCCCGTTCGATGTCCTCGCCGGGGTCGTTATAGGAACGGCGACGTCCGCGGTCGTGCTGGCCGTCGCGGGTCTCCTGGCGTAGAGGAGCCCGCCAGCGTACTCTCCGCCCGCGCTAGGGTCGGGTAAGCAGCTACTCGCCCCGGATCACGGCCTTATCTGACCCTCTTTTCCTCTGAGCTGCGTCTTGTGGGCATGAATGCCCATTCCCTTCGCCGGCAATATGGGCATCCGCAATGGGCCAATTGGCCGATCTCTCTCCGATGCCTGAGCGCCATAGTTCTGACTGTAACGGTAGAGCCGAAAGGAAAAGATAGAGACGTGAACTACTTCGCGGACTTCGACTGGTACGTGATCGGGGAGCGCAACGAGGGGATACGGCGCGAGGTGCGGACGCTGCGTCTGGAGAGGCGGCTTCGGGAAAACGGCGAGCTTCGCCCCGGCGCACGGCTGGCCGCCTTCGTCACGAGGAGCACACTGCCTCTGCTGCGTAGGGCCGGACTCGCGGGTTAGCTGACCCGGCGCACGGTTTGGCACCCATCACAGGCGACCGAGACGGAGGTGACCATGTACCAGGAGGAGATAGTGATCTACGCCAGAGCCCGCAGCCGTTCCTGCCGGCGGGCCAGGCGCCTCCTCGAGCGCAGAGGCTACGCCTTCGAGGAAGTAGACATTGAAGGAGACGAAGGGTTGCGCGTCGGCCTGATCGAGAGCACGGGCAGGACGACGGTGCCGCTTGTCTTCCTCAGCGGGCGACTGGTTGGTAGTCTCGGCGAGATCCAGGCGCTGGAGCACTCGGGCGACCTCGACCGCTTGGTTCGGGGCAGGGTGTAGGCGTTCGACCTTCGAGTGGGGACACGCTACAGAGAGGAGATGGGCAAATGTGGGGTGAGCACCTGGTGTTGGATTGTTCCTCGTGCGACCGGGAGGCTGTGCAGAGCGCGGACGCCATCCGGACTTTCTCCGAGGATCTTGTCGCCACCATCGGAATGGTGGCCTACGGGGAGCCCGTTCTCGCGCATTTCGCGACGCACCTGCCGGAGGCCGCCGGATATTCTCTGGTGCAGCTCATCGAGACCTCCGCGGTGACCGGCCACTTCTGCGACGCGAGCGGTGACGCCTACCTCGATATCTTCTCCTGCAAGGACTTCGACACCGAGGTCACCATAGGCGTAATCGAGCGGCACCTGAGACCCGAATCCATCAGGAAGGTAGAGCTGTCGCGCGACGCCTCGTTGGCCAGGGGACAAGAGGGGGACGCGGCGTGATCGTCTTCGTCTTCGGGTTGCTCTTCGGTTTGGCCACGGCTTTCCCTGTGGGGGTGCAGAGCTTCGTGGTGATGAACCAGGGATTGCACGTCGGATACCCGCGCGTCCTGACCGGGATCATCACCGCGAGCCTGTGCGACACACTGCTCATCGTGGCGGGGGCCGCTGGTGCCTCGGCGCTCCTGGCCAACGCCGACGAGCGGGTTCCCGTGCTTCTCATCGGCATAGCCTTCCTGGCGATCTTCGGCGTCCGGGCTTTCCGCGCCCCGCCGGAAGAAGAGGCCGACGAGGTCAAGAGCGTGGGCCGTCACCTCGCCATGATCGCGCAGACGGTCGGGGTCTCACTGTTCAACCCCCACGCCGTCCTCGAGACGGTAGGCGTCCTCGGAGGGGCCATAGCGGCCCAGACCGCCGAGAACCGTATCGAGTTCGCCTGCGGCGTGGTAGCGGCCTCGCGGGTGTGGTTCTTCATGGTAGGCTTCGGGGCCTCGGCGCTCCAGAGGCGCTGACCGCGCCGGCGAGGCTCTGGATGCAGCGCGGCACCGGGGTGATGATGCTGGCCCTGGCGGCGGTCCTGGTTACCAGGCTCGCATAGGGAAGCACGCTGCCTGCGGCAGCTTGTCAGCACGTTTCAGCCTACGGCTTCCACTTGTCAGCACGCTCAGCCCTTCGGGCTCCGCTTGTCAGCTTTCAGCTTATTGTAGTCGCGGGGTGGCGTTGGTCCGTGGACAAAATAGCGATCGGCTTGGGACACTATCTCGGGACGAAACGTTGGTAAACTCAGGGCTACATGGGAATTCCGCATTATTACACGGTAGGGGCCGTTGCGCCGGATTTGCGGTCGCTGAAGGCTCTCGACGAGTGGCTGGAAGATTCGGGTCTGCCTGCCGACTCGCTGCTCGTGCTCTCCCGGAGTAAGGATGAGCGGCTGGTGCGCGTGACCCTTCCTGGTGCCAGGACGCGTAGGGTCGAGTCGGGGCTCGCGCGGACGCAGTGGTTCGAGTTCGCGAGCACCTACCTCGGCGTGACGGCCGTGAGCGTACTCATGGGCGCCGTCCATCTGCCGACGGGTATCGCTGTGCAGGCGATCCTGACGCTCGCGGCCATCGTCGGTCTCGTCCTCTACCACCGCCACCCGTATCTCCGGAACAAGCTCCTCGCGATGGGCCTCCCCGAACGTTTCGCCGAAGAGTGGGAAGCAGCGTTCCCGAAGGGCTTCGCGCTCGCGCTCGCCACGGTTCGGGCGGATCAATTCGATGAGGCCCAGGACGCCTTTATGGAAGATCCCGAGCTTTTGTCCCCGCTCGCATTGGACCGGCGGTTGGTTCTTTAGGCTTCAGGTCTCTCTACCGATCTCTGTCTCACGTTCTCAAGCGCAGTGCGGTAGCGAGTTCGACAGCCCTGCTAAAGCCTGAAGCCTTTTCCCGAAACCTGATACCTTATTGCGTGTGATCATTCGCGAGGGGTTGGACTCTTTTTTGCTCTTCGGGCAGCACGAACACGCCTTGATGGCGGGCGAGTTCGCACGCCGGTGGGGGGAGGGGCCTAGCCCTTTTGAGCCAACGATCTACGCGATAGCCAATCACGACCTCGCCTGGCGCGAGCCGGATCGGGTGGTGCTGTGGAACGAGGAGAAGGATAGGCCTTATTCTTTCATGGATTATCCCTTGCACCTCAAACTGCCGGCGCAGAAGTGGGGGATAGACCAGGTAGAGGTCCATGATCCTTACGCGGGATGCCTGTGCAGCATGCACTACGCCCGCTTCCTGCTCGACGCCGAGCGTTCGGAAGAGATCGAGTTTCGTGACGGCGAGTTCGAGCGCCAGGCCAGGATCAATGAGGGGATGTCGGTTGCAGAGCTCGAGAACCTGGAGCGGAACTTCCGCTTTCTGCGGCTTTGCGACGGGATCTCGCTGTTCTTGTGCCTGAACGAGCCGGGCGGTGACGACAACCCGCCGCCGTATCCGGGGGGATTCGAGTTCGAGGGAACGCGCTTCGATATCGTGTGGGAAGACGGCCGGACGTTGAGCCTCGATCCCAACCCGTTTCCGGAGGCTTTCGAAGTGGGGATTTCTTACCGGATCGTCGGCAGGGACCGGCGGCTCTTCGGGAGCGATATACTCGAACTTCGGATAACGTGACAGGGGCGCTGACGGGCGCTTCCACAGATTCTCTTTCGTCATAGAAAGGACCAGCATGAGGGACGCATCGTACGACTTCTTGAAGAGGCTGCTCTCGACTCCGGGACCAAGCGGTTACGAGGAGGCCGCCGCGAAGGTCTGGAGGGAGGAGGCCGAGAAATTTGCCGAGGTTCGCGGCGACAGGATGGGAAACTCGTTCGCCACGATAGGCTCGGGTGGCTCGCCGAAGGTTATGCTCGCCGGGCACATCGACGAGATCGGGGTGATGGTCACCCACATCGAGGACAGCGGCCAGCTCCGCTTTACCGGCGTGGGCGGCTGGGACTCGCAGGTTCTCGTGGGACAGCGTATCCGGCTGCTCACCAGGAGCGGCGAGGTGGTCGGCGTGATCGGCAAGAAGGCCATCCACGTCATGGAGCCCGACGAGCGCAAGAAGGTCTCCGAGATCAAAAACCTCTGGATCGACATAGGCGCCAAAGACGCCGATGAGGCGAAGGGCATGGTCCGCGTCGGGGACGTCGGCGTCATCGACCAAAACCTGGTGGAGCTGCCGAACGGCCGCATAGCCACCCGCTCCGTGGACAATCGCATGGGCGCCTTCGTGGTGCTCGAAGCCATCAGGTTGCTCTTCGAAGAGGAAAACATCGGTGCCGAGGTCGTCGCCGTGGCCTGCGTGCAGGAGGAGATAGGACTATACGGGGCGCGTGGGGCCGCCTACGGGCTCGACCCGGATGCGGCCATCGCCGTCGACGTGACCCACGCGACGGATACCCCAGGTGTCTCCAAGAACGAGCACGGTGACCACTCTTTAGGCAGCGGCCCCGTCATAAAGCGTGCGACGAACATCTCGCCGATCGTTTCGGAAGGCCTGATCTCGGCCGCCGAGAACGAGAACATCCCTTACACGCTGGAGGCGGACTCCCGAACCACGGGAACCGATGCGGACGCCATACAGTTCACGCGGGCCGGCATCGCCACCGGGCTCGTCTCGTGCCCGAACCGTTACATGCACTCCCCCAACGAGGTCGTCGACATAGAAGACGTCGAGAACTGCGCCCGTGTGATCTCCGCCTACATAAAGACCCTCGGCGCAGACACAGACTTCGTCCGCTAACCTAGACTCGTGACCACAAGAGGGGAATCCAAGCGGCGCGCCTCGCCGGCGGTCGAGACCGCGCTGCTGCTGACGGTCTTCTTTTTCGGGACCAACTTCACCGCGGTCAAGGTAGTCGTCAATAGCGTGCCGCCGATCCTGTTTGCCGCATCGCGCTTCACCCTGGCCGGCCTCCTGCTCCTCCTCTTCGTGCCGTTCCTGGGAAGGGAAAACCGGCTGCGCCGCGGGGATTTCCTCCCCGTGCTCGGCCTCGGCATAGTGGGCATAACGCTGACCCAGACCGCCTTCACGCTGGGCGTCAGCCTTACGACGGCTGCCAACACGGCCCTCGTCTACTCCACGGCGCCCGTGTGGGGGATGCTCCTCGGTTTCGTGCTCGGCCTGGAGCAGCCGCGGCCCGCTGGAATACTCGGCATAGGCCTCTCGCTCCTCGGGGTCGGCTTCACCGTATACGGAGGGCTGGAGTTCGCGGGCACCAGCCTCGTTGGGGACGCCCTCATACTCGTCGCGGCCGTGTTTTGGGGCTCCTACACCGTCCTCTCCCTCTCACTGCTCGAACGCTACTCGCCCCTGGCTCTCGCCGCCTACGCCATGACTCTTGGCGGCCTCGCGGCTTTCCCGCTCGCCGCCTTAGAATCCGGTGGCTTCGAGGTCGGTCCCCTCGACGGCCTTACGTGGGGAGCGGCGGCCTACTCGGCGCTCTGTTCCTCGGCCTTCGGGTTCGCGGCGTGGGGGTGGGGAGTTTCGCACGTCGGGGCGAACCGGGTCCTGATCTACCAGTACCTCGTCACCCTGACGGGCGTAACCACGGGCATCGTCCTCCTCGGCGAGGACTTCGGCCTGGGCCAGATCGCCGGCGCCGCGGTCATCCTTGGCGGCGTCTACCTGGCGCGAAGGAGGTAGGTTTTGCCGCTCACCCTCAGCTTACGTTTTAACCAGGGGAGTTTTGCGATGAGCTTTGAGTACTTCGCAAAACTCTCGTGTTCGCGGTTTTCGCTGACTCAGGCGCCCTTTTTGAGGGCCGGGTAGCGCTTGGCCCGCCCCGAGAGGCGTCCCTTAGGC
>JBKPOM010000323.1:0-26481 GCA_046733115.1 Actinomycetota bacterium
CTTCGGCCCGTGGCGACGAGGGCGTCCGACGGGTGCGGGCGGATCCGAGAGGCTCGGGTCACCGTAGAAACGGCGCCCCGCCCGCAAACGGACGAGGATCTGGCACGGGCTTCCCTCGAGCCCTCGCTGCAGCTTGACAAGGTCGTAGCCCGCGTCGAAGACGAACAGGGGAACAACCCCTCCTTCAAGCCGACCCAGCAAAGCCTCGACCTGCTCGGTGGCGACCACGTTGGCGTCTTGGGTGGGCCGGAGGCGCTCCACGTCCACGAGGGCGGTCCAGCTCTCGCGGGCGAGGCCCAGTTGTGCGACGAACTGGTAGGCCCAGCCTGCGACGATGGGCTGCCCCGCCGAGTGGCGGGACGGATGATAGTAGTAGCTAGTAGTAGCCGCGCTGAGGACTCGTCTCGGCGTCGCAGCGATCCCACACGCTCGCGTCCACGGCGTAGACGGGCACCTCCCCTTGAGCGCCAGCGAGCGGATGGCGGCCCAGGAGCTTTCGTAAGGCTTCGTCGTCGATCCGTCCGCGATCCAACGCGGCGTAGAGGCTGCCCCAGCCGCGGCGATGCGACGCTTGGAGGCTCAGGTGGACGGGGGAAGGGGCGGCGCCGTCCGCGGTTAGCATGGCGTCTGTGAGCTCGAAGAGGGCGTCTCCCCTACGGTTGAAGCATTCGTAGAGAGAGCGGCGGAAGGCGTCAATAGCATCGGGAGGTTCCATGATGCGCCCATCATGCACCCACCCAGAGCCCTCCGCATCCTTTGCCGCCAGCGCAGTTAAAACGCAAGCTAAGACCTTGCGCCAATAGGCGAGTAGTGTACGTAACAAGGCGCTGCTAGAAGGCTGTACAATCTCTCCGAGAGATGTCATGTGCGGAAAGTTGCCTGCCCATTGGCGCGGCCTCTAAGTTAAACGGCGGCCAAAAAAGAGCCACGTTCGCCTCCTAGCCGGTTTGCCAGGCCGTCAGGTAGTCGCGGGCGGCCTGTCTGGCGAGCTTTCTGGCTTCGGTCTGGCCGCCGGGAATGCGGCCGACCATCGTGAGTGCCACGAGGCCGTGGACGGTGCTCCACATAAGCGTCACCTTGCCTTCAATGTCTTCGACCTCGTTACCGTGATCGTGAAGGATCTCCTCGAGGACGTTTCCGACAACTTCGGCGATCTTCTCGCCCTCCCTCTGGGTCTCGGTGGCGAAGGGCGCCCCTCCCAATCCGTACATGGCCTGGTAGAGGTCGGGGGACCCGAATGCGAAGTCCATCCAGGCGTCCGCCACCCCTAGCACGGCTTCTTCTGGGCCGTCCGCCTTCCCCAGGACCGACTCCAAAGTCCCGAGTTGTTCAGCGTAACCCAGGCGCACCAGCTCGAGTAGGATCTCGTCCTTCGAATCGAAGTGCTCGTAGATCACCGGCGGGCTGTACTCGATGCGCTCGGCGATCTTGCGGATAGTCACCGACCGCCAACCCTCGGCGACGGCGATCCCACGCGCGGCGTCCAGGATCCCACCCCTCACCTCCCGCCGCTGTCTCTCCCTACGCTCCTTGATGCCCAAAACTAAGTCATCCGCGATCTATGATCTGTATACTAACTTAGTTAATTATCTATGTCAAGTCCGTAGGACGTCGGCGAGAGCTCTGACTTCGAGGGGCATGGCGCCGGACGTGTGTCGTTCCGGGAGTTACTCCGCCTTTGCCGGCTGCGCGGTTTTCCTTGTTGCCACGTAGCGCTCCCAGCCGAGTCCCGCTTGAACCAGGCACAGGCAGAGTAGGAGCACGAACACTGCCCCGTAGCCGAAACCCGAGATTACCCACCCTGCAAGTAGGGGGAAGGCGAGGATCGTCGCCTCGAAGAGCAAACCCGCTAGCGGCAGCACCCGCGGCCTTACGGATCCCTCTGACACGTTCACCGCCTGAGCCTGGGCGGCCGGCAGGGCCAGCCCGTAGGCTAACCCGACGGAGGCGGAAGCAAGCCCGTAGAAGACCGTGTTCGCGCCGACGAACAGGAAGGAGGCCACCGAGAGGGCCATCAGGCTCACGGCCACCGCGACTACGAGCCGCGTGTCGTAGCGGGCGGCGAAGTTGGCGATCCCGAATCGGGAGAGGATCACGGCCGCCGTGTAGGAGAGGTAGAAAACCAAAAAATCCAGGCCCTGCGCCCGGGCGAAGGTGGTCTGGAAGCTGGTGAGCGTGGTGAAAAGGCAGGCAAAAAGCAGGATCATCACGAGCCAGAACGCGCTCTCGGAGCGCAAGATGCGGCCCATCGAAACCCCGAACGCCGCGGTCGAGCCAGCGTCGGACCCGGGGGCCGTTTTCCTCGTGTCGGGCACGAGGGTGCCCACCGCCAGGATGAGGGCCGCCGCCAGAGCGCACAGGACGCCCGCAACCAAGAAGGTGCCTCGGAAGCCGAGGTCTCCCTCCACCAAGAAGCTCGCGACCAACGGCCCGATGCCGATGCCGAGTTGCTGGGTGCCGGTCAGGTACCCGAAGTAGGTCGCCCTCTCCCGGTCGGTGACCATCTCGCTCATCACCATCGGCGACGCCGCGTAGACCACCGCCCAGGCCGTCCCGAGCAGGAGCCCGATCCCAACGAGGGGCAGCCAACAGTCCTTCACCAGCGCCGCACCCGCCGCCCCCAGTCCGTAAAAGAGGACGGCCAGCGCCAGCACCACGTTCGGCCGCAACGCCTCCGGGTAACGGATCACGAGCCCTATCGCCAGCGCCGCCGTGAGGGTGGCAGAGGCCATGATGATCCCGAAATCAGCCTCGTCGCCCCCAAGCTTCTGAACGTACAAAGGCAGCAACAATAGCATGCCAAAGGCGACCGAGATCCCCAGCGTCCCCGAAAAAAGCAACGCTATGGCAGGCAGCCTGGTTCGGACCGGTAGCATCGACGCGCCACCCCGGTTTCCGTCGGTCTCTTCAGGCATCTGATCGAACCCCTTCGCTCGTTTCTCGTCTTGCCACCGGCAGATCAGATCCTAAATCCGTGCTAGTATTGAGTCCAACGAAGATTTTAGATAATTACCATCTTTAAAACAGATATCAGAAGGAGAACGGTGGAGCTTAGGCAGCTAGAGACCTTCGTGGCGGTGGCGCGGGAGCTTTCCTTTTCGCGGGCCGCGGCCGGGCTGGGCTACGTGCAGTCGAGCGTGAGCTCGCAGGTGGCCGCTCTGGAGCGGGAACTCGGGGTGCCGCTCTTCGACAGGTTGGGGAGGAGGATCGCGCTCACGGAGGCAGGAAGGGTGATGCTCGACTACTCGGAGAGGCTGCTAGACCTCGCGCGGGAGGCCGGGGAGGTGGTCGCCGACGCGGTGGCTGGGTCGGGTGAGATCACGGGTTCCCTGAGCGTAAGCGCGCCGGAGACCCTCCTCACCTACCGGCTTCCCGAACTCCTCACCGTCTTCCACGAGATCTATCCGAAGGTGAGGGTCTCGCTCAAGCCGACCGCCGTCGGCAGGCTCGTGGGTTCGACGCGCCGGGCACTCGAAGAGGGCCGGGTTGACGTAGCGTTCGTCCTAGACGAGCCGTCGGTGAGTGTTGAAGGTCTCTCGGCGGAGCTGTTGATGGAGGAAGACGTCAGCGTCGTGGCGCCACCGGCTCACGCGCTCGCGAGCTCTACCATCATGGATCCTTCTAACCTGAGCGGGGAGACCGTGCTTCTGCCGGAGGCGCCGCAGTCCGGGTGCGTCTACCGCGGCCGGTTCGAGAGGCAGCTCTCGGAGGGAGGCGTGGTGCCCCGGGAGACGCTGGAGTTCCAGAGCATAGAGGCCATAAAGCGGTGCGTGAGCGCCGGCATGGGCGTTACCGTCGTGCCCACGGTGACCGTGGAGGCCGAGCTAGCGGCCGGCATCCTGTCGAAGCTGGGGTGGCAGGTGCCCATCCGCGTCGGGACCCTCATGGCATGGAACGAAGCGAGGTGGGTATCGCCGGCCCTGCGCGCCTTCCTCAAGACGGCTCGGGAGGTCCTCACCACTTCTTGAGCCCCACGCAAGAAATAGCCAGGGTCGAGCCCTCTAAGGTGTGCGAGGGTCAACACTCATACCGAACCCGTTCGAAAAGGAGCGCGTTCGGGCCGCGGTCGCACACCGAGGTCCTCCCACATACGTCATTCCCGCGAAAGCGGGGAGCGAAAACCCACTTGTAGTAAAGGAGATGCGTACGCGACGCTGGCATTCCGCCGGGCTCAGTGTCTCGCGCAGCGGACACTCGATCGTGGTAGTTTGTTGGATCGAGGAAGGAGGATCAGAGACCATGTACCTCTCCCACCATGGGACTTCGGGAGGCCCGCGCTGGGCGCTGGACGGACGCTACCTGCCGCAGGACTTCACGCTGCGGCGGCTGCTCGCATTAGAGGCCACGAACGTGCGAGGCTTTATCGAAGGGCATTCTCTGGAAGAGGCGGCCGAAGATCCCCTCTTGCCGCCCGTGGAGCCGGAGCACGAGGTCTGGGCGAGCGGGGTGACGTACCTGCAGAGCAGGGATGCGCGGGAGATGGAATCGGCCGACGCCGACGCCTACGAGAGGGTCTACGTCGCCGACAGGCCGGAGCTGTTCTTCAAAGCTCAAGGGTGGCGGGTCGTGGGGCATGGGGACACGGTACGCGTGCGCGAGGACAGCCGCTGGAACGTGCCCGAGCCCGAGCTCGTCGTGGTCGTCAACGGCCGGATGGAGGTCGTCGGCTACACCGCCGGCAACGACGTCTCCTCGCGCGCCATAGAGGGCGAGAACCCGTTGTATCTCCCGCAGGCCAAGGTCTACGACGGTTCCTGCTCCCTGGGTCCCGGCATCGTTCTCTGTGGACCAGACGCGATGCGGGAGCTACGCATAAGCATGGAGATCCGGCGCAGAGGAGAAACCGTCTTCGAGGACGAGGTGGATACCTCGCAGATGAAGCGTTCACCGGAGGAGCTCGCGGAGTACCTCGGGAAGGAACTCGCTTTTCCGGCCGGGGCCTTCTTGATGACCGGGACCGGCATCGTTCCCGAAGACGAATTCACGTTGAAGGCGGGGGACGTGGTCGGGATCTCGGTCGGGGACCTCTTCCTCGAGAACGGGGTGGGCTCATAGGGTGGGCCCATAGAATGGGCGGGGATCGGGTAGAGAGATGGCAGGCGTTTTTCTAGGAGGAAGATCTTGATCGAATCGCAGATAGAATCCCAGAACTTTATCGGCGGCGAGTGGGTCCCCGCGGACTCCGGCGAAACCTCGGAGATAGTGAACCCCTCGAACCCATCAGAAGTCCTCGGCACCACCCCGAAGTCGGACAAGGCCGAGACGGAGCGGGCCATAGAGGCCGCCGCCGATGCCCTGCCCGACTGGAAGACCACGCTTCCGGCTGCCCGCGGCGCCGTGTTGATGGAGGCCGCGAACATCATCGAGTCGCGCGAGGACGAGCTGGCGCGGCTGATGGCGCTGGAGGCCGGCAAGCCGATGAAGGAAGCCCGCATGGAGGTCACGAGGGCCGCCAACATCTTCCGCTACTACGGCTCTGAGGGCTGGCGTCTGGACGGCATCAACCCGCCTTCGGCGCGGCCCGGCGTGAGCCACAGCTCCGTCAGGGAGCCCCTAGGGGTCGTCGGCCTCATAACGCCTTGGAATTTCCCGCTCGCGATCCCTGCGTGGAAGATGGCTCCGGCCCTGATCTGCGGCAACACCATCGTCATAAAGCCGGCGGGCAACGCCTCCCTGAACGCCGCGGCCCTGGTGCGCATCCTGACCGAGGCTGGCCTGCCCGACGGCGTCCTGAACATGGTGACAGGACCCGGCGGGGCCGTCGGAGACGCCCTCGTCACGGACCCGCGGGTCAAGGGCCTCTCGTTCACGGGCTCGACTAGCGTTGGTCTGGGCATCCAGGGCAGGGCCGTGGGCAAGAAGGTCCAGCTCGAGATGGGCGGCAAGAACCCTTACGTCGTCATGGAGGACGCCGACCTCTCCGACGCAGCCGCCAAGGTCTCCTTCGGCGCCTTCGGCTACGCCGGCGAGAAATGCACCGCCTCCAGCCGCGCCATCGTCGTCGAAGGGGTCTACGATGAGTTCATCGAAGAGCTCAAAAACGCGACCGAGGCCATGAAGGTCGGCGACCCGCTAGAAGAGGACACCGACATCGGCCCCGTCGTCAACAAAGACCAGTACGACAGCATCCTCGAAGCGCTGGAGACGGCGAAGAACGAGGGGCGCGTCGTCCTCGAAGGCGGCGCCACGGGTTCCGAGGACGAGGGCTACTACATAGCTCCCTCCATCGTCGCCGACGTGGACAACAAGAGCGAGACGGCGCAAGAGGAGATCTTCGGTCCCGTCCTAGCCGTCATCAGGGCCAGCGACTTCGACGAGGCCGTTGAGCTCGCCAACGACACCCGCTACGGCCTGACCGCCAGCATAGCGACGAAATCTTTGCGCTACGCCCACGAGTTCACGCTACGCTCGGAGACGGGACTCGTCAACGTCAACCTCCCGACGGCGGGCCTGGAGTTCCAGGTGCCCTTCGGCGGCAACAAGGAGTCTGGCGTCGGCGGCAGGGAGCAGGGTCCCGCGGCCCTCGACTTCTACTCGTCCTGGAAGACCGTCTCCATCATGCCGATGTAAGAAGCATGCGGGCCAGAGGGTTCACCCACGTCAGCATAAGCGCCACCGACCTGGAGGAGTCGGTCCGTTTCTACACGGACTTCTTCGGGATGGAGGAGGTCCCCTCGCCCGACTTCTCCGGTCCAGTTCGCTGGCTGCGCGTCGGAAACCTCCAGCTCCACCTCTTCCTCGACGAGGACCCTGCGCCCGAGCGGCACCACTTCGCCCTCGACGTCGACGACTTCGAAGCCGCGTACAGGAGGGCCGAAGAGCTCGGCATCAGGGCCGAAGGTCGCTACTCGTCTGTCAGGGAGTTGCCCTGCGGGGCCGTTCAGATGTACTTGCGAGATCCCGCAGGCAACCTCGTCGAGGTCAACTGGCCCGACGTGATGACGTTGGATCGCGAGGTCATACCGGAGATACAGAAGATCGGTGGCGATAAAGATGCCGTCCTCTATTTAGAGCCGCAGGAACGCTGAAGAGAGGAGAAGGTCATGACGCAGGAGCAGACGGAGCGTTTGATCGCCGAACTTGGTCTCCCCGATCAGGCAATACAGAGCGATGAGTTGCCCTGGGTGCCGCAGGGGGAGAGGGTCTGGTTCAAGCCGTTGAGGTTCGACCTCGCGACGGGGCGTTGGGTCAACATCCTCAAAGTCGAGGGCTCTGGCAGGGTCAACCGCCACCGCCACACCGGCGGGCAGGTCATGGGCTTCTGCCTCGAAGGCTCGTGGCGCTACCTGGAGCGCGATTGGGTCGCGAGGCCGGGCACGCTCGTCTACGAGCCACCCGGCGATATCCACACGCTCGTCGTGGACGAGGGAGTCGAGAAGATGCAGACGCTCTTTATCCTAGAAGGAACCGTCCAGTACATAGACGACAACGACGACCTGATCTACCAGGACGACGTCTTCTCCAAACTGGAACGCTACCTCCGGTTCTGCGACGAACAAAACATCGAACCCCAGGACCTCCGCTACTAATGGGCATCCTCGACGATTTTCGGCTTGATGGCAAGGTCGCCCTCGTAACGGGCGCGGCGCGCGGCCTCGGGCAGGGCATCGCCGTAGGCCTGGCCGAATCCGGTGCCGACATAGCCGGCCTGGACGTTGCGTCGGTAGAAGAGACCGGAAATCTCGTGCGGAACGAAGGCTGCAGCTTCCACTCCATGAACGTGGATCTTCTCGAAACCAACGCGAAGCTCAGCGCCGATATCGTCGAGGAGTGTGTAGGCGCGCTCGGGCGGCTCGACATCCTGGTCAACAACGCCGGCATCATCCGGCGCGCTCCGGCGCTAGAGTTTGCGGAGGACGATTGGGAGAGCGTCATAAAGATCAACCTCAGCGCCGCCTTCTACCTATCCCAGGTCGCCGCCACACACTTCGTTGCAGAAGACAAGGGAGGGAAGATCGTCAACACCGCCTCGGTCCTCTCCTACGAGGGTGGCGTGATAGTACCCTCCTACTCGGCATCCAAAGCGGGCATCGCCAACCTGACCCGCGCCCTCGCCAACGAGTGGGCGCCCTTAGGGATCAACGTCAACGCCATCGCCCCGAGCTACTTCACCACCGAGCTGACGAGCGCGCTGCGCGAGGACGCGGAGCGCTCCGAGGCCCTGCTCGCCCGCCTCCCCGCGGGCCGTTTCGGCGAGCCCGAAGACCTCAAAGGCGCCGTGGTCTTCCTCGCCTCGGACGCTGCGGATTACGTGCACGGCGCGGTCCTGCCTGTGGATGGTGGCTGGCTGGCACGCTAGCGACCCTACATCGAGACGCCTAGCAGACCGCGGGTGAACTGAAAGTCCGTATTACCCGCCTCGAAGAGTTTGGGCGTGTACTCGCGCGAGGCGACGGCGGCGACGGTCTCCAGCGATCGTGCCGTCCATCGGGATGCGTCGCCTTCCAGCAGTACGTCGAGGTCTTCGGCGTGCTTCTCAAGCGTCTCCGGGTCGGAGGACGCCTGGAGAAGTGGGATCATACGGTGCGCCTGCAAGGGATGCCCAGCGACGTGCGCCAGCATGACCTCGACGCCCGTCGCCCCAAGCCCAGTCGCCGTCTCGACCCAGTGGTCCGTTGGCGCTTCCATAACGTGCAGCCCGGGCTTCGTCGCGGCCTGCCCGTAAGCGAGGGTGTTCTCAACAGGATGCTCGCCAAGTGCCGCTTCCAGGTACGCGGGCGAAGAGAGGACCGCGGCCCTCTCGGGCGCGACCACCGTGCCGCCCGAGTTGACTACAGTAAGCGTTATCTCAGCCAGGCTGAGTGCGGCCTCGTCAGAAACATATCCAGCAGCGTAAAGGCCGAGCCGCAGGGCCCCGGGGCCGGCTTGCTCGTACTCCAGCGCTTCGGCGTCTTGCAGGGTTTCAGCGAACCAGCTTTCTACCTTCGCGATTACGCTGTCTATGCCGCCATCGAGTTGGACGCTCGCCCAGCCGAAACGCGAGGGATCTACGGCTGCCTCCTGGAGGCGGTTTCTGAAGTAGTCGTTGTGGGTCTTCTCACAGCCGTGTTCCAGGAGCAGGCCGAACCTCACGCTCGGGCTGGCGAGGTGGCCGAGCACGGTGCGGGAGTAGATGGTCTCAGCCGAGCCCGCGGAGACGCCGCAGCCCTCGGTGTGGGGCAGGGCGACGAAGCGGGTCACACGGTCTTGTGTAGCATCCTTTTCGTTCAGGCGATTGGCTATGCGGCGTGAGATCTGGCCCGAGCAAAGGCTCGTCGGCATCACGAGCCCGACCTGATCCACGACCAGCCCTCGCCCACTCTTTATGGCCTCGAAGGAGAACTCGACGTTTGGAACGCCGGACTTCACGGGCAACGGCTCGCCGTCGGGCTCGGGGTTGTTCTCGATGCGTTCCAGGTTCTCATTGCTCGTCTGTTTCCAGTCGCGCCAGATGGAGACTTGGGCGTGTCCGGCGCGTTCCCCGACGGTCCTCTCGCCCGAGGCTGCCCCGAGCGTCCGCTCGAAAGTCTCGCGGCCGAGGTCGTCCATGGGGGCGCCGTCAAGGTAGGCGCCGGCGTTCACGTCCATGTCTTTGGAGAGCAACTCGTAGCGGCCGGTGGTGGTGACGAACTTTATTGTCGGGACGAAGGGGAAGTTGGTGATCGAGCCGTTGCCGGTGGTGAAGAAGATCATGTTCGCCCCAGAGGCGACCTGCCCGGCCACGCTCTCCAGGTCGTTGCCGGGGCTGTCCATGAAGTAAAAGCCGCCTTCGTCCATCCTCTCCGCGTAATCGATCACCCGGTCTATCCGCACGTCGGGGTGCTTCTTCATCGCCGCCCCGATGGACTTGATGGAGATGTTGTAGAGACCGCGAAAGTTGTTGCCCCCAGAAGGATTGTCCTCCGCCGTGTGACCGTGCCACGAGACGCGCTCCTTGAATCGCTCGACCGTAGAGAGGAAACGCCGCGCCGTCTCCAGGTTCCTGACGTTCCCCAGGACGTAGTGCTCGGCCCCGATCAACTCGTCCGTCTCGGCCAGGTTGGCGCTCCCGCCGTTCCTGACGACCTCCCTGCTCACCCAGGCCACCAGCGGGTTGGCGGAGACCCCGGAAAACGCGTCCGACCCGCCGCACTGAAGCCCGATCCTGAGCTCCGACGCCGGCACCTCGGTGCGCCGCAAGGCGTCCACCTCTTCCAACCATCCCCGAACGAAAGCCTTGGCCCGTTCGAGATCCCTCCTGAAACTCCCCTCGAGGCTCATGAACTCATGCGGCACGTCATCTACCGGATAATCGTGCTCCTCGATGTAAGCCCGAAGCATGCGGTTCGTCACGGCCTCCTCGCCGCCGTGGTCGAGTACCAGCACTGCCCCCACGTTCGGGTTGACCATGAAGCCACTGAGAGTTCGCAGGAGCAGGTTGAGGTTGTTCGGCGCGCGCTCCTCCCCGCCTTCCGTGTGGGCGACGCAGACTATGCCGTCCACGTTCTCGTAGGCATCAGCCACGCCGTTCATCTCCAACTCGAGCGCCCTCACGAACCCCGTGAGCCTCGAAGTAAGGCCCATCAAGACCACGTAGTTGCGCGTCCCGACGCCCCTCTCCGGCCCGCGCCTGTAGCCCATAAACGTGCGCGGCTCGTCGCGGAGCGGCACCTGCTCGCCGGGACGGAAACCTTCTTCATCCAAAACGTAAGGTTCCAGCTCCGCGTCGCTGAAGTTCGGCTCGGGGGGAAGTTTGAAATCCACGTGACGTTCTGCAAGGGCTTTCAGGATCTTCTCGTTGCACGCGTAGTCGCCGGGGGCGATATCCCTCATGGCGCGACCGAAGCGGAGGTCCCAGGAGAGCAGATCTTCTCCTTCCGCTACGGGCTCGACGGCGAAGCGGTGGCCTTCGAGCACCGTGTGGGAGATCTCGAACTCAGAACCTCTGTACGAGACGCGCGTTCCGGCCTCCAATCTGCGGGTCGCCATGGCCACGTTATCGTCCGGCACGGGAAGGCGTCCGACCTCCCGAAATACATACGCTCGTCCCTCTCCGCTCCTCAAGGTTCGTCCCCCAACGCGCCGTAGAGCCAACCTCGCGACCAGTGTACCCTAAGCATTACAACGAGTCCTCTGCCCCGATCACCACGTTCGGAGCCGGCGCCGTCGAAGAAAACCGGAACCCCGCAGGGCTCAGGCATCCTCGAGGTTTCGCGTTGCGCAGAGGGTTCAGCCCCTGAACAGCCGCCGCACGACGATGGAGGCGAGGATGGTCGAGGTCGCGGTCGTCGCCCCCTTGAGGATCGCTTCGATGACGTCGTCTTTGAGCCCGGGCTCGTCCGGTATATCTATCAGCCTGTCGACGACTTGCTGGCTGATCAAGTACGCTATCCCCGCCGCCAAAATGGTTACGAGCCGCTGCTGCACCGCATCGTTCATGCGCCTACTTTCTCTCTCCTGCACTCTGCTCGAAACGGTACCCGCGCCAGGCGAAGCGAAAACCCGGGTCAGCATTTCAGCACTTCAGCCGGTCAGCACGCTACGGGCCTACGGCCCTCCCTTGTCAGCGCTTCGGCTTGCGCTCGGAGCGCTTGGGCGGGACGCACCCCGAAACCCGGTGGCGCGCCCCACGGCCTACCCGACAAGCTGAAATGCTGACGGGGCGCCGCAGGCGCATCGTCGCTCAGGCCCTGTCGTGCTCCGGACGTTCGTCGCCCAGTCCTGCGAGGGCCAGCAATTCTGCCCCCGTACTCTGGAAGGCGTTCACGTCGACGTTGAGGCCTGCCACGCTTCCCGCCGGCGTAAACTGCCAGATCATCGCTTCCTGATCGCCCCACGGCTTGCCCCACCCGCGGTTCTTGTTCTTGCCGTAGAACGCCTCGGGTGTGACGCGGTCCATCGTGAGAAAGCGGGCGTCCCACGTCGTCGAACTGCTTTGCGGGTCCGGTCGGTTTTCCGCCGTTCCGGAAGCCGCGGGAGGCATAGATCATGATGGGATGGTCGCCTATCCGGTGGCGCAGCTCCTGGACGAACTCCTTGAGCGTGTTGTTGGACGGGGTCAGCTCCTCATGGGGGTTGTAAGGCTCGAAGTTCACAATGATGATCTTGCCGCGCACGTCGCCCACGGTGCTGAGGAAATGGTCCACCTGGCGCTTCGCCAGGGTCTCCACCAGGAAATAGTAGGCGCCCACGATCAGGTCGGCGGCCTGGGCGTTTCTCATGTGTTGCCTATAGCGGTCGTCGGTGTACTTGCTGCCATCACGGGACGGTCCCTCGGTCGCCTTGGCAACCACGAAGTCGTACCCTTCGTGCTTGACCCGTCTCATGTCTATCGACTGCTGCCAATGGGCTACGTCGACACCCCAGATCGGCCTGGACTTGCTCATGCTCCTCTTTATGCCCGGCTCCGTCAGCCGGTTTTGATGTTCATCCCCGGATGACACCAGAGGCCGATGAAACGACGATGAAGCGGCGCCCTTGCCGCCCCGTCATAGCCTTCTTCGGCCGCGCCAGTCGTGGGGCAGCGTTGGTGTGCCTGCTCTCAAGCGCTTTCGTCCCGCAGGATGCCGACGTAGAGGGAGTGCGTATCGGAGGAGGGTGACGTACCGTACTCCTGTTCTAGGATCTTCTCGCAGATCCAGTACTGGTCGAGCGCCCTTCCCCGCAGCCCCAGGCGAGCGTAGCAGCGCATCAGCAGGCGGTAGATGTCCTCGTGGCAATGGTCCTTCTCCAGGACCCTGTAGCAACTCCTTATGCGCTCCTGGTACTGTCCGGTCTCCATGTAGTACACGGCCAGCCGGCCCAGCATGTCCATGTAGGCGTTCGACAGGCGTTCGCGCTCGACCATCGTCCAGTCGTCGTAGAGGTCCTCGATCAGGTAGTCTCCCCGGTACAACTCGATGGCCCTCTCGTACCCGACGGCCGTGGCCTGTACGTCGCCCCCTTCTCCAGGCGACGTCCCTTCTCGTAGCATTCGTCGAATTCGTCCACGTCGGTCCATACCCGGACCGCCGGAGAGAGCCGGTAGTATCCATCTTTCAAGGAGATGTAGTTCGTAAAGAGAGAAGAGGAGCAGCCGCCAAGGAGTTTGCGCAGGCCGTGGATGGCGGATTTGAGCGACCACCTGGCCTTCTTGAGGTTCGACTCGGGCCACAACCAGCCCATCAGGTGGTCCTGAGAGGCCGGCCTCCTACGGTTGGCCAGAAGGTATTTCAGGATGGTCAGCGCTTTGCCGTTGCGTCCCAGCTGCATAACGTTTCCGTCGCACAGCATCTCGGACTGCCCGAAGAAAAACACCTGCAAAGAAGGCTTGCGGGTGGGCGATTGCGGGAGATAGGCGGAGAACTCTTCCCCAGCCGTCTCCTTTACCATCCGCCGCACGGCGTCAGGCGCTGCCCCACGGGCCGAAAAGGCGCCGGCCACGGACCCGTCGAGCCGGCGCAAAACCAACACGTCCGGGTCCCTCTCCAGGTAGTAACCGGTCGGCAGATCCAACGATAATCCCTGCGTGTATATCTCCAGCTGGCTGATCCTCGGCCGGAAGGCCTCGGTTCGACTTTCTCAATCTTGTGTACATCGTTACTTGCGGACGTTCCGTTGACCGACCATTGCGACTCCTTTCCCAAGGGACGCAACGCTGGGGGGCTGTCTCCTCCCAAAACCATGGTGCGACTCTCAGCATATTACGTCCGCAGGGTCGTCCGTATCACTCAAATGAGTGATTCTTGGCACGTCTGCAAAATTATTCGGAAGGCCGCAGGATGTGTACCCGGTTACTTACCCCTACAGCGGCTTTCGGGAAGACCGCGCGAACTTCCTGAAAACCGCGCCTTCAGCCGGCGGAACCTGCTTGGTGCTCGTCGGGGGCGTACACGGCTTCCAGCAGCACGCTTACGATCCTGGGGTCGAATTGGGTCCCGGAGTTCTCCCGGATCTCCTCCAGAGCGGCTTTCTGGGAGACGCCGTAACCGTAAGGCCTGGTGCGTATCATGGAGTCGAACGCGTCCGCCACCGAGACTATCCGCGCTATGAGGGGAATCTCCTCCCCTTTGAGCCCGTCGGGGTACCCCCTGCCGTCGTAGCGTTCGTAGTGGTGTTTAGCGACCGGCAGCGCCAAAGCCATCTCCTTTACGGGGGTGAGGATCCCGACGCCCAAAGCCGGGTGTTGTTTTATCTCGGCGTACTCTTCTTCCGTGAGGCGGACGGTCTTTTGCAGGATGCGGTCGGGTATGCCTATCTTGCCCACGTCGTGCAGCAAGGCCCCGTTGGCGAGGGCCTCCATCTGTTCTTCGGGCAGGGATATCTCGCGGCCGATACGCAAAGAGAGGCTTGACACGGACCTCAGGTGCTCCTTGGATGTCGGGGTCTTTGGCCTCCATGGCCTCGACGAGCGTCCTGGCTATGCCAAGGACCCGCCTCTCGCCTTCGAATACCTTGAGGTCCTGCGCGCCGGTGGGTAGCCCGGAGATGCCTTCGGGCCGCCCCCTGGCTTTTTCCAGAGCGCGCATGGCCGCCTCGAGGACCGAGACCTCGTCCCCCGTCTCGGCAAACACCCAGCCCACGGCGGCCGCGGGAGGGTTGCCGGGAGCGCCGATCTCCTCCGAGACGTGTTGCTGGAGCGAGAGGGCGACCCGGCGGGCTCGGCTCTCGCCCGAGCCGCCAAGGATGACGACGAACTCTTCGTCCCCGTAGCGGAACGCGCGTTGCCTGCCGTTCCCGAGCCTTTGCCCGATCCTACGGAGAAGGACGCCGCCAGCGGCGGGACCGCGATCCCGGGCGTAATCACGAAGCCCGGTCGGGTGCATCGCCAGCACCGTGAGCGGCCTGCCGGAGGAGAGCTCCTGCCGCAAAACGCGCCGCAGCGACGCGCGGTTCGGCAACCCCGTAAGCTGGTCGAGCCCGCCCGGGGCGTCCCCGGCGTTCTCCAGGGCGGGGGCCATCTTCCCGGCGAGGAGCTTCAGGGTCCGCTCCTCCTCGGCGCCGTACTCCCCGCCGCCAACGATCACGGCCCCCACTTCTCCTCTTCGTCCGTGCCTAAAGGCACGGCCATGAAGAAACCCTTTATGCCGTGGATCTCCTCGTCGCTGCGAACCGTCTCGTCCCCGCGACAACTCTGGCGCACGAGACGCTGGATGGCGGGGTGCCACCAGCTCGGGCAAACGTCAAAGTCGCCCTCCATGAGACTCTGGTGATGGTTGCCCGCGAGCGCGGCGACGTGCGCGTAGGATCCCCCAACCACCGCGTGGGCGGCCTCGACGGTCCATTCATGGATGCCCTCCAGGCTCAACACCTTCAGTACTGGTGAGAACTCCGAGATCAGGTTCTCGTCGCTCTCCACGCGGTCTATCTCTTTGGCGAGGGTCGAGGAGAGTCCGACGGCTAGCCTCTTCAAGCCCTGTACCTCGGAGGCCAAAAACGTTACGACCACGCAGAAGACCGCTATAAAGCCGGCCCTCACGGCCACCGGGGTGGAGACGAGATCCCCGAAGCCTCCCGCCGCGACGACGGCGACGGGGTACCCGGCCACCAGGGCGGCCGTCGCCACCGCGACCTTCGGGCGGGTGTCGATCCAGGCTATTCCCAGCACCGCGAGAAGGTAGAGCGGGAAGAAGGGAGACTCCGCTCCCCCCGTATAGGCGGCCAGCACCCCGACGAGCGCACAGTCGAGAAACACGCGCACGAGCCGCTCGCGCAACAAGATCTCGGGCCAGCCCAGGGTCAAGAATACCCCGAAGAGGAAAGCGATCCCTGCAGCCAGGTAGGCACCTTCCATCCCGGCCGGGAGCCACGCCTGGCTCAACAGCACGGCCACGATGACCGCCAGCACCATACGCAGCATGCCGGCTCCGGGGGAGGCCGCTGTGGATGGCGTCTTAGTCTGGCGCATGCTCCTACCTCATCTGCCCACTATCGGGGACGACGCTACCGGGGAAGGTTCGGCCGAGGTTCTCGTCGCGGCGAGGGTCGGATGCGCCTGGCCTTGCGCCGTTCCCGCTCTCGACAGGGGGAAGACGAAGCGGTGATCGTCCGCCATCCTGTACCCTTCCGACTCGGTGTCGAGGAGCCTCAAGAGCGCCCGCACGACCACCCCGTCGAACTCCGTGTCTATGCCCGCGCTCAACTGCTCGCGCCTGCGCGGACGTCATGCCGGGGCGTCGGGGCTGGTCCAGGATCATGGCGGCGTAGGCCTGGGCGACCGCAAGTATCCTGGCCTCCAGGGCTATCGACGGACCGCGCAGCTTGTCCGGATATCCCCGGCCGTCGGGCCGCTCGTGGTGCCAGCGAACCCACCCAGCTATCTCCTCGAACTCCGAGACGGCGGCCAGCGCCTCCTCGCCGCGCGCGGAATGCTCGTCGAGGCGACTCCTGGCGATGGAGTTGAGCCTGTGGGTCGCCAGCAGCATCTCGTCCGGCAGCCCGAACAACCCGCTGTTGTGCAGAAGCCCGGCCATCCGCAGCCGCTCCGCGTGGGTGTCGTCCAGCTTCATCTCGCGGGCGAGGTCGGCCGCGTACGTCACCGTGGCCGCAGCGTGCCTGTGAGTGTAACCATCTCTTTGCCCTAAATCTCGGATGATCATGGTCCCGAACGCCATATTTGAGGTCGCAAGGGCCTCCTCCAAGGACTCCACCCGCGCCCGCAGCTTGGCGTTCTCGTTGACCTGTTCCCCCGTGCGGTATATCAACACGAGGCTTCCGATCGAGCCCGCTACCATCACGATCGCTGCCGGAGGCCCGTAAACGACCAGAGTCAAGACGGCTAGCCCCGCCGTCAGCACGTTTACAGCTTCCGAGATCAGGTACGGCTGTACGGTCTCCCTCCAGATCTCGTGGACCGATTGCCCGTACTTGACCTTGAGGAGGATGCCGCTGATTACTTCGCTGGCAACCACCTCGACGATGCCGGCCACGAGGGTGCCATACAAAATGGTGGCTAGGGGTCCCGTATCGTCTACCAGCAAGGGTTGGGACGCGAAGTAATACACTATGCCTGCCAGATAGACGATCACGACGCTATGGCTCAATTCGTAGATCGTCCGCAGCAGGTCCCTTCTCCCGACGTACAGGGCAGAAGGAATGGTCGCCAACGCGGCCCAGGTGGGACCCAGCATGACGACCGCTACCACGACAGGAATATTCCAGACGCCGATGGCGGTACGCTCACTTATGCGTATTGAGAATAGATCCCCTAGAAAGATAAAGCAGGCCAAGAAAACCGTGCCCACTACCAGATGCGGCTCGACCTTCAGCCCGTACCTGTAGCTCCAGGCAACGACGAGCGCTACGGCGAAAGCCGCTAACGCTCCTGTATAGTTTCTGACACGGCCCTCGCCCAAATCACGGCACCCCGCACTAAAACTTGTTACTGTCGTGCACAGTCTTCTTGCACACTAAACAAGCTCGTTACAAGGCCCCCATTAATAGGTGTGATCAAGTGCTAGCACTCGCGGTCTGTTGTGTCTCGCCGTCGCGAGCGTCGCATCTGGGGTCTACGGGTCGGAGCCTACGGCGAGGAAAATGAGGATGATGAGGCCTGCGACGGCGGTCGCGGCGCCCGCCAGGAGGTACGTGAAACGCGCTCCCGAAGCGTCCGCGATCGCGCCGCCCATGCCGTAGGCGAGGATCTCCCCGAGGCTGAACCCGAGAAACCTCACGGAGAAGACGCGCCCCAGGAAGGCCTCGGGCAACCTCTTCTGGAGGATGGTGTCGGTGGTCACGTTCTCGGTGCCGTTGGCGACCCCGACTACAGCCAGCGCACCCAGCGCGAGGCCGAAGGAAGGAGAAAGACCCGACCCGACCAGCGCCATCGCGAAGACCCCGAAGAAGTAGAGGGGCAGCAGCCTGACCCAGTCCCCGAGCGCGACCATCAAGGCCGAGCCGAGCACGATGCCGCCCCCGTACAGGCCGACGAGGAGACCGTAACCGGCGTTACCGGCGTCGAAGGTCCTTTTGGCGAGGAAGACCTCCGCAGGGATCGTGATGTTGACCGTCAGCACGGTGAGGAAGGCCCCGAGTACTATGGCGAGGGGCTCGCGCAAGCGGACCAGGTAGGCGAACCCGGACCTCAAATCTTCCCCGAAACCGGCGTCGTCTTCCTCCCTCTGGGCCGCGGCAGGGGGATGAGCGAGAGTAGGGCCGCGGAGGCCAGGTAGGTCGCCGAGTCAAGCATGAAGGCTGCGTCGACGCCCACGGTCGCCACCAGCAGGCCCCGAGGTCCGGACCGGCCGTCTCCGAGACGCTGAACGTACCGCTAACAAGGGCGTTGGCCCGGGTGAGATCCCCGCGCCGACCACGCTCGGGAAGGCGGCCCGGATCGTGGGGTTGAAGAGCGTGCGGGCGAGGCCCATAAAGAAGACGAGGACGTAGATGGTGGTGAGATCCGCTGCGAAGACCAGTCCCAGGACGAGGACCGCCCGCGTGAGGTCGCTCGCCACCAGTACGAGCCTGCGGTCGAGGCGGTCCGCGAGGACGCCGGCGAGCGGGCTCGCCAGGGTTGGCAACAGACGGGCGGCGAGCGCGCCCCCCACGGCCGAGGCGCTGCCCGTGATCTGGACCACAAGCACCACGAGCGCCACCATGGAGACCGCATCGCCCAGGAAAGAGGTGCCCTGGCCGATCCAGAGCCGCAAGAAGCGGGCGTTTATCAGAAGAGGGTTGTTAGTGGAGTCCATCCCCCCTACCCCGCGACGAGACCACCAACATCCTCCTGGCGACGAAGGCCGCTTTTCAGCTTAACCGATAGCGCTACCCGGCTCTAGCCTGCAACCGAATGCCTACCCCGTGCGCAAGAACGCGGTCGAGCTCCCGCGACGTTTCCGGTTCATCGCCGAACAGCTCCACGGCCGAAGGGCCGCGTCTCGTCGCGCCTCCATCCTGCGCTGTTCCCGGCGCAAGCCTGCAGGCGCCGAGCAACACGGAGGCTCCTGCGGTATCGGCCAGCGCGGCCAGCGAGGCCTCTGCCTCATCCGGGTCGGGAGTGGAGAGCTGGAGGTGGGAGACGCCGGTTGCTCCGTTCGGGTGCCTAGTTGCGGGGCCACCGGGGACGCGCAGTTCGCGGGGGGTGAGGTCTTCGATCAGGAACGGGAAGATCCTGTTCTCCTGGTGTATCCTGGCACTGCGCCAGCGTATGTCAGTGCCGTCGGGCAGCCGGCGCCCGCCATCGTCGGGACCGTCGACGACGAAGCCCAGGGATTCCAGCCGCCTCACGTCGGAGTCGAGGTCGTCGGAGGCCGCGCAGTAATCGATTAGGCCTTCTTGCAGGTAAAACCCTCGCCAGCCCCAGACGTTGTCCGTGGGGTCTTCGGGGTCCAGGAAAGAGACGAGCTCGAAGTAGGTTCCGTCCTCGAAAGGTACGAGCGCGTTGCGCGTCAGGCCGTCGGCGTGCTCGCCGCCTGGCGTCACCGCGAAACCGAGGCGTTCGTAGTCGGCCGAGGCAACCTCCAGGTCGCGGACGAGGATCACCAGGTGGTCGAGCCGGGTCAGCACGGCACTCGGACGCGGAGGGCTAAGATTCCGGCTTCAAGGGCCCGTCCGGGCTACCCAGGCCGGCCGTCCTCTTCGCTTTGCCGCGACCAGGACGCTGGTTCTCCCACCGCTCCAGGGTGCGACCGGGAAGATAGACGACGAAGAGCCACAGCACGGCGGCGACAAAGAACCCCAATACGATTATCAGGAACTGCCAGACTTCCGACCCCAAAACCTTCCTCTCCGTCGCACAAACGTAGCGGTGCAGTGTGTATAGGGTATCTATAGAGTATCGTACATCAGGGCTGCGTACACCGTAATATGATTACCCAGGTTTACCGGCACGTTGGTGCTGTTTCTACCTTGTGCGACGAGGACCAGGAGGTCTCACGCGGGTACGTCGTGACCCGGTGCATGGCCCACGTCCGGTAGTTATGATTTGTTGGTTGCATGCTTCCGTCGCGATAGGCGTGGGGATGGCGCGGCACCGTAGAGCACCAGCGGAGAAAAGCAGGAGTCTTCGGAAAAGACGACCGAAGAGCCCCAGGGCGTAAGGATCCGGCTGCTCGGCGGTTTTCGCATCTCGGTAGGTGACAGGACCATCGAGGAGAACGCCTGGCGGCTGAGGAAGGCTGCGGGCCTCGTCAAGCTGCTCGCCTCGTCAAGCTGCTCGCCCTCGCCGAAGGGCATCTTAGGAGCCGACCTCTAGGAAGCACAACTTACCCAGGCACAATTGGAAGAGACCTCCGGAGACGAATACACGCGTCTCCCTTCCGACCGCAAGCCGCCCGTGCATTAGAGAATGAAGGCTGCTGAACACACTGTGGGGGAGTGAGCACACTCGTCAACTTCGGAGAACCCCGTTACGGGGAAGGTCTGAGAATTCGCCACGTGCGAAGTTCCGAAAACTGACCTTCCGGATTATCGGTGAGCCATGCACGAGTGCGTAACCGCTAGACCAGCCTCAGCTCCACCTGCGGTACTCCTATGGTCAGTAGGGCTCGGAATCGTAGCTCTAAAGCGGTAGTCAATGAAATTGGAGCACCCCTCCGATGTCTGCTTTTATGCATAGCGCGCCGTAAGCTTCGGAACGCCCGAGACGCCCCCGCCAGGCCTGCGAAGCAGCCATAGGTCCAATATCACTGCACAACGCTATAAGGGGTGGGTGTTTCTGGAGTTACGTATCTACGCTCACCCCACCCCAAGCCGAAGACAGTGAAGTCATTGCGGACGCCGATGACTTAGGCATCAGGATGCCCAGGCGAGGGAGACGTTCGTAGGCACAAGTGCATGCCCCGAAGCTGTGTTCGAGTGATCGTCTCTAAGTCGCCTTCCTATCAGGGTGAGTAGCTGTGCACGTTGTAGCCCTCATTGTGTCAACGAAGGCTAGTTCTACCTCAGGTTCAGTGCTCCCAGAAAGGCGGATTGAAAACCTTATCGACCCATACCCGTGTGTACTCAGGCCACAACATCGTGTAGTGGTTCGCGCCTTCGATCTGTACCTCTTCGCGGATGTCGAGCGACCCGGCCATCACATCGCGAGCCTCGTCCGATATGAGCGGGTCGCTTCCCGGGAAGAAGCCCTGCGAGGCACGCACAAGCGCGACGGGGCAGACCACGGCGCGCATCTCCTCGGCGGTGGGGCTGGTGGAGGATACCGAAGGCGAGTCTTCTTCCGCCGCTGGGCGGGAGGCCTTTGGGTTGTAGCCGCCCTCGACCTTTCCGAGGTCGTAGAGGTAGTAGTCTGCGAGATCTGGCGGCAGGTCGTCCAGCGTCAGGCCCCGGTCCGGGAACCAGAAGTTGAGGTAAGCCTCAGGGCTCTCGAAGGTCATTTCCAGACGCCGGAAGGCTCGCGCGAGACCCTCCTCTAACGCTTTCGCCTCTTCTTTTTCCTCGTCGGTCATCTCCTCTGGTGAACTCTCGACGCGGGGCCAGCCGCCGTCGAGCAGGACCAGGGCGCGTACGCGGTCGGGAGATGCGAGCGCGGTCTTCAGGGCGACGAAGGCGCCCATGGAGTGTCCCAGCAAGACGGCGTTTTCGAGGCCAAGGTGGTCGAGGACACGGATCACATCCGATGCGTGCGTCGCCAGGCCGTAGCCGGACTCGGGCTTGTCGGAGTCGCCGCGGCCACGCAGGTCGACGCCGACGAGCCCGCGCGATGGTCTGAGATGGCGCGCGGCGGCGTTGAAGGCCCTGTGTTGGGCCGTGATGCCGTGCAGGCAGACGACGGGGTCAGGGCCTTCTCCGGCGCGGCCAATCGCGAGCCCTACCTCGCCGGGGACGCGTTCGCACTTCCAGACGTTCGTATCCATGAGCCGGGATTATACGCGAAGGCGTTCGGAGAGCGGAGGGTGGTAATCTACCGGCATGGACTATTATGAGAACGTGCTCGAGGCCGTCGGAAACACACCGCTAATCCGGCTGGAGAAAATAGAAGGCGACGAGGGCATAGAGGCTACCATCCTCGCCAAGCTCGAGTACATGAACCCGGGAGGGTCCGTAAAGGATAGGCCGGCCATCAAGATGCTCGAGGTGGCCGAGAAGGAGGGGCTCTTGAAGCCCGGCGGGACCGTCGTCGAGCCGACGAGCGGTAACACGGGGGCGGGCCTGGCTCTGGCCGCCGCGGTCGGGGGCTACCGGTGCATCTGCGTCATGCCGGACAAGGTGAGCAAGGAGAAGCAGGACCTCCTCGAGGCCATGGGCGCCGAGGTGGTGATCACGCCGACGGTCTCGCCCGAGGACCCCGAGAGCTACTACGCCGTCGCCGAGAGGCTGGCGGACGAGATCCCCGGCGGGTTCAAGCCGGGCCAGTACGAGAACCCGGCCAACCCCCTGGCGCACTACGAGACGACCGGCCCCGAGCTCTGGCGCCAGACAGATGGCCGCATAACCCACTTCGTCGCCGGAATGGGCACCTGCGGGACCATCACCGGCACGGGCCGGTATCTGAAAGAGCAGAGCGCGGAGGTCAAGGTCGTCGGCGTCGATCCCGAAGGGTCCATCTTCTCCGACCCGGACAACATCCACCAGTACGCCGTCGAGGGCGTCGGGGAGGACTTCTATCCCGGAAATCATGACGCGTCCGTGGTGGACGAGGTGATTCAGGTAGACGACCGCGAATCTTTCCTGATGAACCGCCGCCTGATGTCTGAAGAGGGCCTCTTCGTCGGAGGCTCGTGCGGGATGGCCGCAGTGGGAGCGGTTCGGGCCGCGAAGGGATTGCCAGATAGCGCCGTGGTCGTGGTGCTCCTGCCCGACACGGGGCGCAACTACGTCTCCAAGGTCTTCGACGACGACTGGATGCTCGCCAACTCCGGTGCCTCGCAGGAAGATATCGAAAAGCCCTACCGCGTCTTCGGGGAGGAGTCATGAAGTTCTCAGAGAGCGGTTTCTCCACGCGCGCTATACACGCGGGTCAGGACCCTGACCCCGCCACGGGCGCGACTATAGTCCCGATCTACCAGACCTCGACCTACACCCAGGAAGCACCGGGGCAACACAAGGGCTACGAGTACAGCAGGTCCGGGAATCCGACGCGCACCGCCCTTGAAGAGTGCGTCGCCGCCCTCGAAGGCGCAGAGTACGGACTCGCCTTCGCCTCCGGGCTCGCCGCGACGACCGCGGTAATGAGCCTGCTCTCGCCAGGGGATCACGTCGTCGCGGGCGACGACCTCTACGGCGGAACCTATCGGCTCTTCGACAAGATCCTCCCCCGCGCCGGCGGGTTGGACTTTACGTACGCCGAGACCACGGATCCTGCTTCCGTCGAGGAGGCGCTCAGGCCGGAGACGAAGATGCTCTGGATCGAGACGCCGACCAACCCCATGCTGACGCTCTCCGACATAGCGAAGCTCTCGGAGATGGCGCACAAGCGGGGCGCGGTCGTCGCCGTTGACAATACCTTCGCCTCGCCGTACTTCCAGAACCCGCTCGCTCTCGGGGCGGAGATCGTGGTCCATTCGACGACCAAGTACATGGGCGGACATTCCGATGTAGTCGGCGGAGCGGTGGCGACCTCTAATGAGGAGTTCTACGAGGGGATCAAGTTCTACCAGAACGCCGCGGGCGCCGTGCCGGGCGCGTTCGACGCCTGGATCGTGCTGCGCGGCCTCAAAACCCTCGCCGTCCGCATGCGCCAGCACCAGGAGAACGCCCTGGCCGTGGCGCGATTCTTGCAGGATCACCCCCAGGTCGAGACCGTCCATTATCCCGGCCTGCCGGACCACCCGCAGCACGAGCTGGCGAAGAAGCAAATGAGCGGCTTCTCGGGGATGGTCTCGTTCACCCTCAAGGGCGGCGCCGAGGCTGCTTACGCCGCGGTGCAAAAGACGCAGGTCTTCCACTTCGCCGAGAGCCTGGGCGGAGTCGAGTCCCTCATAACCCACCCTGCTACCATGACCCACGCCGCGATTCCCAGGGAGCAGCGCGAGGCCAGGGGCGTCACCGACGGGCTCATGCGACTCTCCGTCGGCATCGAGGACGCGGAGGATTTGACCTCCGACCTCGACCAAGCGATCAGCGCCGGTTGATCGGGGCCCAGGGAGTTTGCACGCCCATTCCGGGCTGGGTCAGCTGGCGATCGCCTCTCCGTTGCGCTCGCGGTAGTGGTCGCGCCAGGCGATGAGGTCCTGCAGGGGCCCCAGGTCGTAGTCGGGTCCGCCAACGCCGTAGATCAGGTGCGTGATGCCCCTCTCGACGTACCGGTCGGCATCCTTGATGTGCTGGGGCCTGATGGTTATCGAGCGCTCTATCTCTTTCGGCTCTCTTCCCACCTTCTCGCACCAGTCGTCGAGGATGCCGCTCTTGCGGGCGGCCTGCTCGGGGTCCCCGAAGCCGTTCCAGATGTGGGCGTGCTCGGCGACGATGCGCAACGTCACCTTCTCGCCCCCGCCGCCGATCAGGATCGGGATCTCGCGCGTGGGCGGCGGGTTGAGTTTCCCGAAGCGCTCCTCGATGGCGGGCATCGCGCCGTCGAGGTCGCGTAGCCTGCCGCCCGCCGTCTTGAAATCGTAGCCGTACTCGTCGTAGTCCCTCTCGAACCAACCGGAGCCGATCCCCAGTATGAGCCGGCCGCCGGAGATGTGGTCCACGGTCCTCGCCATGTCAGCGAGCAGGTTCGCGTTCCTGTAGGAGTTGCAGGTGACGAGCGCCCCGAACTCCACCTTCTCTGTGACCTCGGCCATCGCCGCCAGCAGAGTCCAGCACTCGAAGTGTTTGCCGTCGGGGTCTCCGTAGAGCGGGTAGAAGTGGTCCCAGTTGTAGAGCGTGTCGGCCCCCATGTCCTCGACCCTGAGCCACGCGTCGCGCATCTGCGCGTAGCTGGCGTGCTGCGGATGAAGCTGCGCCCCGACCCTTACCGTCATCCTCGTCCTCCTGTCGTGGTCAACCGCGAGATTATGCCACGCGCCACGCGGGAAGAAGATGGGTAGCGGTTACAGTTTCTACGAAGAACGGGAGGTTGGCGGATGTTCGACGGTCTCATGCCAGCGATGGTGACGCCCTTCGACAACCGGGGCGAGGTGGACCTGGATGCCACTGAGGCGGTGATCGAACGCTTCATAGAAGCCGGCGTCAGCGGCATCTCGCCGCTAGGGAGCACGGGTGAGGCGATCCACCTGACCTTCGACGAACGCAAGCGCTTCGCCGAGGAGGTCGTGAGGATCGTCGGCGGCCGTGTACCCCTCGTGGTCGGGGTCGGTACGAGCGGCACGCGGGAGACCGTCGAGCTCGCCCGACACGCCGAAGGGGCGGGCGCGGACGCCGTGCTCGTCGTCTCGCCTTCCTACTGGAAGGTGGGGGAGGAGGCCCTGTTCCGGCACTTCGCGACCGTGGCTGGGTCGGTGGGTATCCCGGTCTTTATATACAACCTCCCTATGCTTACCGGCGTGGACCTCTCGCCCTCCCTCATCGCGGGGATAGCCGCCGAGTGTTCCAACGTGAGTGGGTTGAAAGATACTGTCACCGAGTACTTCCATACCGTCGGGGTGCTGCGAGAGGTAAAACGCGAGAGGCCCGAGTTCACAATCCTCTCGGGGTGGGAAGACCTGATCCTGCCCACCCTTCTTGCCGGGGCCGACGGCTCCATCTGCGCCTTCGCGAACGTCGCTCCGGAGCTGTTTGTCGACTTGGTGCGTTCCGCGCGAGACGGCGACCTGGAATCAGCGGCGGAGCTGCACCGGCGGGTACTCTCCCTGGTGACCCTCGGCGCCTACAGCGATCCTCCTATTAGCGCCATAAAGCTAGCGATGAACAAGCTCGGCGTGGCCATCTCCCCATCGGTGCGCGGGCCGGCGCTGCCCGTCCCGGAGGAGGCGTACGAGAAGGTCGAGGGCGTGCTCCGAGAAGCGGGATTGCTGACGGCGCGGGAAGTCGGCTAGCACAACTGGGTCTGGATCTGTTAGTCCTAATTCGAATCCAGGTCTGGCAGCTCCCCATAAGCCCCTTCTTAGGGGGTTTTTCTTTTTTCCTCGAGCGCTTAAACTCTCATAGATCCCCATGAACCCTCACCGGGTTATGGTAAAAACAGCGCTCGGCAGGACTCGAACCTGCGACCTTCTGATTCGTAGTCAACTCATGTAGTAATCTCTAGTCCCTCGGGGTTACCCATAGAGCCCCGTAGAAAGCCGATTTCTGTTCTTACGTAGCCCGGTTGACCCGCGCGAGACCCCCTGGACCTCCATGGATAAGTGGTCAAATAAGTGGTCAACAGCCGTTCGCAATAATATTGATCTGTACGGCCGCGCTCTTTGGTACGCTACACTCTGCTTCTTAGCGGCCACTGGGCCGATATTGTGCAAGAACGGCGGCTCGAGTGACTCTGCGCGATTTTCGCTCGCATCAGTCCCAGGCACCACCTTCGCTGTCTCCCGGACCAGGCCAAGGGTCGAATGAGAGCCCTCCCGCCGGAACCCAGGGCTCATGAGGTGGTTCCGGCTCGAAAACCTCCACCCGGGAGGCTACCTCTTGGAGGGCGTGCTTATAGCGGTAGTCAGTGCAGTTGACCCACTCCTCCGAGCGTCAGCCTCGTTGACGAATCGGCTATGTGAGGACGTACGGTGAGGT
>JBKPOM010000324.1:0-8244 GCA_046733115.1 Actinomycetota bacterium
CGCGGTAAAGGCGGCCTTTGTTCTGCGCCGTAAGGCTGGAACTGGAGCTGCCCTTCTCTTCTAGCCTGAAGGATAAACGCCAGACCCTGCGCTCGCTCAAAGACCGCCTGCGCCGTAAGAACTTCTCGGTGGTCGAGTCGGAGAACCAGAACCTCTGGCAGCGGGCCATCGTGGAGATCGCGCTCGCCGCGGTCTCCCGCGCCGCCGCCGAGGAGAAGCGCGAGGAGCTCCGCAGGACGCTCCTCGCCTACGAGGAACTCGCGATCCTCGACTGGCGCGAGGAGTTCGTGAATCTATGAGGGCGAAGCTATGAGCGGGAGAACGCGCAAGGTCGAGTCGCAGCTCAAGGAAATCACCGGTGAAGAGGTCGCCTCGCTCTCCGACCCGCGCATACGCGGCCTAGTGACGGTCACCGGAGTCCGCGTAAGCCCGGATCTGGCGCACGCGACGGTCTTCTACAGCGTGCTCACCGACCAGGACGCAGAGGCGGCCCACGAAGGTTTGCAGAGCGCGGCTGGCCGCATACAGGGTGCCGTCGCTGCCCAGACGCGCCTCAAGCGTACGCCCAAGTTACACTTCGAGCCTGACCCTGTGGTAGAAAGCGCGACCAGGATAGAGGCAGCCCTTAGGGAGGTAATGACCGATGACGACACGCACGAAGAATAATACGGTCGGGGAGATAGCAGATTTCTTGAAGACCCTTGACAGAGTCGCCGTAACGACGCACGTGGGGGCCGACGGGGATGCCATCGGCGCCTCGGCCGCGCTGGTGCGCCTGATGCACAAGCGCGGCGCCGAGGCCGTGTTCTGCCACGCCGAGGAGGTGCAGGGGTACCTCGGCTGGCTCCTGCCCGACGGGGTCATGACCGAGCTGCCTCCTAACCATGACCTGCTCGTCGCCGATACGTCGCGCGCGGACCGTACCGGCGTTCCCGTGCCGGAAGCAGGCGCCCGCCTCAACATCGACCACCACGAGGACAACCCGCTCTACGCCGAGTACAACCTCGTCAACCCGAGGGCCGCGGCGACGGCGGAGATCGTCGCCGACCTCTACGCGGAGCTCGGCGTGCCCATCGACAGGTCGACGGCCGAGGCGCTCTACGTCGGCATCAAGACCGACACGGGGGGCTTCAACTTCCGCAACATCTCCCCGCGGGCACACGAGCTGGTCGCCGACCTGCTCAGGGCCGGTGTCGTCCCTGCTGAGGTCAACGAGCGTATCAACCGAAGGGGCAGCATCGAGCAACTCAGGATCGTCGGCGTCTCTTTGGCCAACGCCCTCAAGTACGGTGAAGTCTTGATCTCCACGGTGGAGAACTCCGACTACGAGCGAACGGGCGCCACGGAGGTCGAATCCAAGGAATCCATCGACCAGCTCCGCACCGTCGAGGGCGTCGACGTGGTGGCCCACCTGCGCGAGGTGCCGCAGGGCACGAAGGGCTCCCTCCGTTCTGAGACCGTGGACGTCGGCGAGATAGCTCGCCACTTCGGCGGAGGCGGCCACAGGCTCGCCGCCGGCTACACCACCTCTCGCCGCCCGGACGAGGCGAGAGGAGAGCTTCTCGGAGTCCTCGAAGGCGTCGTGGACCTCGGGGGCGAACGATAATCGAGAGGCCTCTATCGGGCGGCCTTCTGCTGGACAAGCCGCCCGGCATCACGAGCGCCCGCGCGGTCGCCGCAGTAAAACGCCTCCTCCCTAAGAAGACCAAGATCGGGCACACCGGAACCCTAGATCCCCTGGCCTCTGGCCTCCTGGTGCTCCTGATCGGACGCGCCACCCGTCTCTCTCGCTACGTGACCGGCTTGGATAAGACCTACACCGCCACCGCCCGCGTCGGCGCCGTCTCCGACACCCTGGACGCGGAAGGCGACATCACACCCCTCGATGCTTCCCTCCCCCCAGAGTCCGCCATCCGCGAAGCCACCGCTGACTTTACCGGCGACATCCTCCAGATCCCACCGATGGCCTCCGCCCTGAAACGCACTGGCAAGAGGCTCTACGATCTCCACCGCGGCGGCATCAGCGTGGAACGAGAACCCCGCCCCATCACGATCCATCGCTTCGAGCTCACCTTCATCGACCCGGCCGAAACGACCGCAACGTTCGAAGTATCCTGCAGCAGCGGAACTTACGTAAGAACCCTCATAGCAGACCTCGCAGCACAAGTGGGCTCGGGCGCCTACCTCACCGCCCTGCGCCGCACCAGCGTAGGACACCTCAGCGTCGATGACGCCAAATCCCTCCACAACCTCACACGCAAAACCCTACATAACCGCATAATACAACCGTTAGAGGTGGTTAGTCACTTGCCCGGGGTAGATGTATCTGGGGCTGGTCGTGAGGCCGTGTGCCACGGCAGGCGCATGGAGAGGGGCGGGGTCGAGGGCAGTTACAGGGTGATGTGTGGTGGGGAGTTGTTGGCGGTGTACAGGGTGGAGGGGGATGAGGGAAGGGCCGAGGTGGTGCTTTGCACGGGGTAGTCGTCGCGCTCGGGAACTTCGACGGGGTGCACCTCGGCCATCAGGAGGTCTTGAGGCGGGCTGTGGAAGAAGGGCGGAGGCGGGAGGCGAGGGTGGTTGCGGCGACGTTCCATCCGCATCCGCGGGCCGTGTTGGGGACGGGGGAGCCGCCAGGGCTGCTCACGCCCATAGGATTGCGGCGTGAGGTGTTACGCCGTTACGGGGCCGATGAGGTTGTGGAGATACCCTTCGATGTCGGGCTGTCGAAAAAGAGTCCCGAGCAGTTCGTGCGGGACGTGCTGGTGGGAGAGGTCGGGGCCGAGGTCGTGGTGGTTGGCGAGAACTTTCGCTTTGGGCACAGGGCTGCCGGCGACGTTGAGGATCTCCACCGGCTCATGCGGGAGATGGGGGGGGAGGCCATCGCGGTAGAGGTACGGGGAGTTGGCGAGGAAGCCGGGATCAGCTCCACCCGCATCAGGGCGCTCGTCTCGGAGGGATGGGTGGACGAGGCGGCGGTCCTCCTTGGCCGACCCTACGTCCTAAGGGGTGAGGTCGTGGTCGGGGACAGGCGCGGTAGGACCATAGGTTTTCCGACCGCAAACGTGCTTCCCGACCCGGGAGTCGTCGTTCCGGCGCGTGGCGTCTACGCCGGGTTCCTGGTGGTTGGGGACGACAAGTACGCTGCGTGCACCAACGTCGGTGTCGCGCCCACGTTCGGGCGGGCCGAGAGCCGCGTCGAGGCTTACCTTCTGGACTTCGACGGTGATTTGTACGGGCGTGTCGTGGACGTTGGCTTCGCCCGCAGGATCCGCGGTGAGAAAAAATTCTCCAGCATAGACGAGTTGAAGGCGCAGATCCAGCGCGATGTCGAAGAAGCCCGGCTAATACCCTACGGCCAGCAGTAGAACAACAGCATAAGGACGACAGCCCGCTTTCCTCCTATAGCAGCTCCAGGTCTCTAGCCCGCGTGATTGCCTGATGGCGGTTATGCATGCCGAGCTTGGCGTAGAGGTGCTTGGTGTGGGCCTTCACCGTATCGACGGAGACGAACAGCCTGGCCGCGATGTCCCGGTTGGAAAATCTGAATCCAGGAGCCTCAAGACGTCGAGTTCGCGCTCGGTTATGGGGTCAACTATCAGACCCACCGTATCGCGCATATCGGTCTCGCTTTGCACCCTCACCCCGGCTCCGAGTGCCCCAGCAGCCTGCCCAAGTACTCGAGAGGGACGTCGTCCGGTCGTTCGTCTCTCCACGCCTTTAGCAGTCGACGGAGCAGGTCGGCCATAGGCTCTCCTTCGTTGGCGAAGGTGCGGATGTAGCCTTCCGGCTCCGCGAGCGTCAAGGCTCGCCGCAATGTAGTCAATGCCCCAGGGTCATCGTTGCGTTCCCGAAGACCGAGCACCTGAAGGATGAGCAGTTCGATCAGCGCATGCCTTCGTCCGCCGGACTCCGCCGACTCCATCAGCCGACCGAGAAGGTCTGCCGCTTCCTCATGCATGGCCTGTGCGAGGAGCAGCCGGGCCAGCGTAATGTATTTAGTTCGGACGAGTAGTCGGGATCTTCCGACGCGCCGAGTTCGCGCTGTTGCGCCCAACGATTCGCGGCCCGAAGATTACCTTCGGCGATCCAAAGTTGCGCCTGCCATGCTTCTGCCCACCTATCCGCCCGGTCTTTCCGAAGGGGGCTCGAGCGTGGGCTCTACGCTACCTGCCGGACCTTATGAAGTGCTTCAAGGGCGCCCTCTGCGCCTCCTTGCGCCTGGCTCACGCGGGCCAGGGTTATGTAACCGGTAACCACACTGTGGGACGTGTCGGCATCCACCTCTTCAAGCCTTCCGGGCCGGTTTTGCGTTCCCGTGAGCTCGAGCAGCCTGCTCGTCACCTCTCCGATGGTGGACCAATCCAGCGCACGCTCGATGCCTTCCAGGAGGTGGCGTGTCACTCCCTCCAGGTTATTCCACTCGAATAGCAGCTCGCCTATACTTACGTGCGCTTCGCCTATTTCCCGCGCGGTTCCTCCTTCGTCGTGCTCATCTGTCAGCTGCAGTACCCGCTCGTACGTCTTCGTGGCCTCCGAGAGTTGCCCTCGGGTTGTCTGCAGCCGTTCCAGGAGGCAAAGGGATGCGCCGATCTGGGCGCGATGCCCGGCTGTATGGGAGATCTCGATCGCCTCGTCCATGGCCCTGCTCGCCGCCCCCAGGTCTCCGATATCTAGCAGGCACTCGGCCAGGTTGCCGGCGGCGATGCCTCGCGTGGGCCCTTGCTGGTCGTGGGCCAAAAGTGCGAGCGCCCGGCGATTGAGCGCGATGGCTCTTGGTAGGCCCGCGCGCCCCTCCCAGGCGATGTTGGACCGACCCGTGGCCATAAAACCCGCGATGCGGAGGACTTCCTCCGGCAAGGGCATCATCAGCCTCGCGAGCGGAAAGATTTCTCCGCGCCCCACCATCGCGTCCCTCAACCGTTCGATCACATCCGCGGCCCGCGCGAAGTCTCTCGCCGCAAGCGCATGGCCTATTGCTTCGTTGTCCGTTCCGTTGCCTTCGTGCCACTCAATGGCCCTTCGGTGCAACTCTGAAACCGCCTCGCGATTTTCTCGGTGCAGCCGCTCGCGCAGGAAGCCGGAGAAGAGGTGATGGTAACGGTACCAGCACCGCCGGTCGTCGAGCGGGACCATGAGCAGGGTCATTCGCTCCAGCTTCTCAAGCATCGGCTGCCTTTGCCCCTGACGCGTCACGGTATCGCACAGCGGACCGTTTAGCCTGTCGAGTATCGAGGGCCGAAGCAGGAAGGTCCGCGTGTCTTCAGTCTGCTGGTCGAGTACCTCCTTGGCCAGGTAGTCGAAGACGTAACGTTCTGTGCCGGCAAAGGTCGAAACGAAGCCCGAGTATCCTCCCGTCCCCGCATAGAGAGGGCCGCCAGCTGGAGACCCGCGATCCAGCCCTCGGTCTGCTCTTCGAGGGCCGCCATGACTTGGGCGGAGAGATCAAATCCCATCACATCGCCCAGAAAGCCGGCTGCTTCCTCGGACGTAAACCGAAGGTCGGAGGCGGTGAGCTTTGTCAGGTTGCCGCTGGCGAGAAGACGAGACAGCGGCAGGGACGGCTCGGTGCGGCTCGCCATGACGAGGTGCATCTGGGGTGGCAGGTGTTCCAGCAGGAAGGCGAGCGTGGCGTGTGCCGCCTCGTCTTCGATGAGGTGATAGTCGTCGAGAACGCGCGCGAAGTCCTTGGGGATTGCGGCGACCTCGTTTACGAGATCGGTCAAGAGAGCCCGCGTGGGAGGCTGGGGCGAGTGGAGTAGCGAGAGCGCGTTCTTCCCGATGTCTGATGCGGCGTTCTGGAGCGCGGCCGCCAAGTATGAGAGAAAGCGAGCCGGGTCGTTGTCTTCTTGGTCGAGAGAGCCACCCGACCGGAAGCTCGCTCCTGAGGACCCAACCACCAAGCAGGGTACTCTTGCCGAAACTGGTCGGGGCACAGACGAGGGTGAGCTTGCCGCCACCCCCTCGTCCAGATGCCGGATCAGGCGCATGCGCGTTGTCAGGTTCGTCCGGGTGGTTGGAGACCGCCACTACCAGTCACGCCAGCGCAGGAGAAGCCGTCTCCGGTTCTGTGGTCCCACCGTCGGATTTCGGGCGCAAGATCGTCAAGACGGCTGATCTCAGCATCACCTCGGAGGACGTCCGTGGTGGGGCTGCCGAGGCCCAGCAGGTCGCCGCCCAATACGGGGGAACGATCGTCAGCTCGCAGATCTTCCGCGCCAACAACGTCGTGTACGCCGATCTGATCCTCTCGGTTCTCTCCGAGCGGTTCGAGGACGCGCTCGACGAGCTGAGGGTATTGTGTGAGGAGGGCACGACCGATATCGTCTCCAGGCAGGACGTGACCGAAGAGTACGTGGACTTGCAATCGCGCGAGCGGAACCTGCTCGCGGCGGAGCAGTCGCTTCTGGATCTGTACAACAGGGCCGACGACGTGCAGGACGCGCTCTCCATCCAGCACGAGCTTACCGGCATCAGGAGCCAGATCGAGCAGGTCCAGGGCAGGATGCAGTACCTCAAACAGAGCAGCGACACGTCCCAAGTCTCCCTCAGCATCACGCCCGTCGCCAGCCCTCCGAAACCGCCACCAGCCTGGGACCCGGCACTCGTCGTTGCCAAGGCGTGGACGGCCTCGCTCGCCGTCTTGCAAGCGTTGGCCGCAGCAATCCTCTCTACGCTCGTGTTCGGGTGGTAGATCATCCCGCAGCTTGGCCTGGGAGCCTGGTGGCTTAGAGACGCAAGCTCAGGCGCCCTGGCTTCGGGGTGCGGGCCCTAGAGCCCGAAGGCGGCGAATCCTGAGAGCGGGCCTTGCGAGGGCCATGTTAATCCTCGTACGGCCGCCGATACGATCCATTGCATGTGGTAGCATAAAGGGTTGAATTGGTGAAACAATACAGAAGTGAATAAAGAGGAGAAACGAGAAGTTGGCTGTAGCTGAACTGAAAGCGGAGATTATCCAGGAGAACCGCACGCACGAGGGCGACACGGGGTCGCCTGAGGTGCAGGTCGCGGTGCTCACGCGGCGCATAGCGCACTTGACGCAGCATTTGCGCGAGCACAAGCACGATTACCACTCGCGGCGCGGGCTGCTGAAGATGGTCGGCAGGCGCCGCAGGTTGCTCAAGTATCTGCAGAAGAAAGACGTCGAGCGCTACCGGGCGCTCATCGCCAAGCTCGGACTACGCCGGTAGTTCGGGTCACAAGAAGAGACAAGAGGAGAACACAATATGTATCTAGAGATACCAGTAGGTGAGCGCTCGATCGTGCTCGAAACCGGGAAGCTGGCCAAGCAGGCTGGCGGAGCGGTGACGGCCCGCCTCGGTGACACCACCATACTATCCACCGCGACCCGCTCGCAGAATTCGCGCTCGGGCGCGACGTTTTTGCCCTTGAGCGTGGACATCGAGGAGCGGATGTCTTCGGCGGGCAAGATCCCTGGCGGCTTCATCAAGCGCGAGGGTCGGCCCTCGGAGCGCGCGATCCTGACCTCCCGCCTTACCGATAGGCCGCTCAGGCCGCTCTTCCCGAAGAATTACCACTACGAGATACAGGTCATAGGAACCGTCCTCGTGGCCGACCAGGATACGCCCTACGACACGGTGAGCATGGTCGGGGCGTCGGCGGCGCTCGCGCTCTCGGATTTGCCTTTCGAGAGTCCGATCGGGGCCGTGCGCGTCGGGCGTTCGCTGGACGGCGAGTTCATCCTGAACCCCACCTACTACCAGCTCGCCGAGAGCGACCTCGACCTCGTTGTCGCGGGAACGAAGGAAGCGATCACCATGGTCGAGGCGGGGGCGAACGAGGTACCCGAGACCGTAATGGTGGAGGCTCTACAGCTCGCCCAAGATACGGTTCAGAACCAGGCCGAGGCCATAGAGGAGTGGGCCCGCGAGTACGGCAAAGAGAAGCAGCAGCTAGAGGAGCCGGAGGAGAACCCATTCGTCGCCTTTGCGCGGGAGCGGTACTTCGACCGCGTAAAGGAAGGCATCGTCCAGACCGACCGCAGGGCCAGGAGCGACGCGCTCGGCGAGATCCGCGAGGAGATGATCGAAGGCCGCGAAGAGGAGGAGATACCCGAGATCGCGGCCGCCCTCTCCACGGTGGAGAAGGAGGCCTTCCGCGAGCTTTACCTCAAGGACCGCAAGCGCACGGACCTCAGGGAGCTCGACGAGATCCGTCCGACCTCGGCAGAGGTTCAGGTGCTTCCGCGCGTTCACGGCACGGGTCTCTTCACCCGCGGCGAGACGC
>JBKPOM010000325.1:0-11969 GCA_046733115.1 Actinomycetota bacterium
TTGCAGTGACGCTGGCCTCACTGCCCAGCTCTATTGACCTCCCCGCTTTCAAGCGGGGACTATCTCCCATGTCTTGGGTACCCGAGTACGCCTTCATGCGTCCCTTGCGTCTCTCGGTTCAATGTCATCGCAACCCGCTGTAGGGGCCAGGATACCGATGGTCGCGTAGCCTGGCATGAGCCCTATCGCCGTGGTCCCTACGCCCATCAGGATCAGGGCCGTCACCAGCGCCGTCTTGCGCCCGACCTTGTCCCCGAAATGGCCGAAGATTAGGCCTCCTATCGGCCGCGCCACGAAGCCTACGGCGAAGGTCGAGTAGGAGAGGATGGTCCCGGCGGTGTCCCCGAAACCGGGGAAGAAGAGCCCGGGGAAGACCAGCGCAGCGGCCGTCCCGTAGATAAAGAAGTCGTACCATTCGATGCTCGACCCGGCCAGGGCCGTCAGGGCCACCTTCAGGATGGATCTCTCCGGAGCCACCTGGTTCGCCGCGCTCGCGTTAGCCATACATGTCCCCTATCACCCTTGTCCTGCAAAGAATCGGCAAGGCCTTGCACGCGGGCCGCGTATGACGAGCTATAGGCGCTCCTTCCCCCACGCCGCCTTTGAGGCAGCCTAAAGCAGCCCGAATCTCGAGTCAAACGGTGATGGCGGGTAGCGCCTTAGATCTCCTCGGCCAGCTCCACGAAGCGGTTCAGGGACTCGGGGTTGCTCAGGGACTCCTTGCTCGCGGCCTTCTCGGGTGGCGTGCCTGAGAGGATCTTCTTTACCGGCACCTCCAGCTTCTTGCCGTTCAAGGTCTTGGGGACGTCGGCGACCGCGAAGATCTCGTTCGGCACGTGCCTCGGGGAGGCATTCTCTTTGATGCTGGATTTGATCCTGTCTTTGAGGTCGTCGTCGAGGTCCACGTTCTCCTCCAGGACCACGAAGAGGGGCATGAAGGAGCTTCCGCCGTCCTTGGGCACGTCCACCACGAGGCTCTCTGCTACCTCATCGACCTTATCGACGGCGGAGTAGATCTCGCTGGTCCCCATCCTCACGCCGCCGCGATTTATGGTCGAATCGGAGCGGCCGTAGATCACGCAGGAGCCGTCTTCTTTGACCTTGATCCAATCCCCGTGCCGCCACACGCCGGGATAGACGTCGAAGTAGCTCTCCCTGTACCTCTCCCCCTCAGGATCGTTCCAGAAGTAGATCGGCATGGACGGCATGGGCTCGGTAATAACGAGCTCCCCGACCTCGCCCGTAACGGGTTCGCCGTTATCGTCGAAGGCCTCGACCCTAGCCCCGAGCGCACGGGCCTGCAGCTCCCCCGCGCGGACCGGCAACAAAGACACCCCGCCGACGAACGCCGTGCAGAGGTCGGTGCCACCGCTGGTAGAGAAGAGCCAGATGTCCTCCTTGATGTGCTCGTAAACCCACTCGAAGCCCTCAGGCGGCAGCGGCGAGCCCGTGGAGCCGATGGCCTTCAGTGCGGAGAGGTCGAAATCGTTACCAGGCTCTATCTCGGCCTTCATGCAGGCCGTGATGTAGCTTGCGCTCGTCCCGAAGCAGGTCATGCCCGACTTCTCGGCGAACTCCCAGAGGACGTTCATGTCGGGATAGCCGGGGTTTCCGTCGTAGAGGAGGATCGTGGACCCTGAGAGGAGGCCGCCGACGAGCATGTTCCACATCATCCAGCCCGTCGTGGTGAACCAGAAAAAGCGGTCGTCCGGCCCGAGGTCGATGTGCAGCACGCACTTCTTGAGGTGCTCGAGCAGGATGCCGCCCTGGCTCTGCACGATGGCCTTCGGTAGTCCCGTCGTCCCCGAGGAGTACAGCACCCAGAGCGGGTGGTCGAAGGGTACCTGCTCGAAGGAGATCTCCGCTCCTTCCTGCTCGGAGAGCAGATCCTCCCACATGACGACGTTCTCGAGCTGACTCGTGTCCGGGTCTTCAGCGACGTAAGGGAGGAAGACGGTATTCTGGATCGAGGGTATCTCCTGCTGGAGCCGCGCGACGACCTCCGTCCTGTCGTAGTCCTTGCCGCCGTAGCGGTAGCCGTCGACCGCGAGGAGTACCTTCGGCTCTATCTGCTGGATGCGGTCGACGACGCTGCCGGCACCGAAGTCGGGGGAGCAACTGGACCACACCGCGCCAATGGAGGCGCAGGCGAGCAGGCCGACGACGGCCTCGGGGATGTTCGGCAGGTAGGCCGCAACCCTGTCGTCGCGCTCTACGCCCATAGCCCTCAGGCCCGCAGCGAGCGCGGAGGTCTTGTCGCGCAGTTCACCCCAGGTTACGCTGTCTAACGATCTCACCTCGGACTGGTGCAGGATCGCGGGCTCGTCCAGACGACCCTCGGCGTTCTTCAGGACGTGCTCCGCGTAGTTCAACTCCGCCCCCGGGAACCACTCGGCCCCCGGCATCTCGCGCTTCCCGAGCACCCTCTCGTAGGGCTTCGAAGCTGTGACGCCGCAGTACTCCCACACCGAGGCCCAGAAACCTTCGAGGTCTCCCACGGACCACTCCCAGAGATCCTTATAATCTTCGAAGGAGAGGTTTTTCTCGTCCTTCAACCAGTTCATGTAGTCGGAGATCCTGGCGTTATCCTTGAGCCCTTTCGAGGGCTCCCACAGCTGGGTTCCTTCCGTCGTTTCCGTCACTATCGTCCTCTCTAACTCTCTAGTGGACCGTCGCGGCGCCGTCCATTACGAGGGATGCGCCGTTGATAAACGAGGCCTCGGGCGCGCACAAGAAGGCGGCGAACTCGGCGACTTCTTCAGGTTCGATCAGGCGTTTTATCGCGGGCTCTGTGAGCATGATCTTCTCCACAACCTCGTCCTCGGAGATGCCGTGCGTTCTTGCCTGGTCGGAGATCTGATTCTCCACCAGCGGCGTCCTGACGTACGCCGGAGAGATGCAGTTGGAAGTCACGCCTTTTGCCCCTCCTTCGAGCGCGACGGTCTTGGAGAAGCCCTCCAAGCCGTGTTTGGCTGAGATGTAGGCGGACTTGTAGGGCGAGGCGACGGTGCCGTGGATAGAGGAGATGTTGATGATGCGCCCCCACCCCTTCTCGTACATCCCCGGCAACGCCTTCTGCACGAGCCTGAACGGGGCCTCCAACATCAACCTGATCATCATGGAAAAACGCTCGGGCGGGAACTCCTCAACGGCCGCAACGTGTTGCAACCCCGCGTTGTTGACGACGATGTCCGCGTCCACCTCCAGCCCATACAGCACCCCGTAGTCGGAGAGGTCGGCCTGCAGCGCCTCACCGCCGATGCCCTCGGCGACCTCCCCCGCCGCGTCGCCGTCGAGGTCGAGCACGGTTACGGCGGCGCCGGCCCGCGAGAGTCGCTCGGCGCAGGCGCGTCCGATGCCGCTGGCGGCCCCCGTCACGAGGGCGCTATGGCCCGTGAGAGCCACGTTCACCGACGACCTTTCCGGTAATACGAAAGCCTCGCTCATGTCCCTCCTTCGTCTCGAAAAGACGGCGTGTCCTTGACGGTGTCCTTCCCTACGAGACCAGTATAGGACAAAGTCACCGCCGGCCGACAGCCCGCCGCCGGGGAACCTCGAAAACGTGCGATGCCTCTGGCGTGAGGAGCAGGAGGAAACCCTCTGACCAGAGCTTTGTCTAACGTTAGCCTTAGGTCAAGAACCTTCCGAGATAAGCTGGCGTTCCTGAGCCTGGGTCGCGTTGATGTCGCCCCTGTACGTCTCCGAAGCCAGGAGGACCGAGATCACCGTGATCAGGGCCATCAGGGCCATGTAGATCGCGATCGACTGGTAACCGTAGTTGGCGATCAGGAACTCGGAGATTGGGAACGCCAGCCCTCCGGCAAAGACCGAGGCGAGCTGGTAGCCGATGGAGGCCCCGGAGTAGCGCACGCGAGTCCCGAAAAGCTCCGCGAAGTAGGCCGCCTGCGGCCCGTACATGGCGTCGTGGCCAAGGTTGACGGCGAGGACGATGGCGAGCCAGATCAGGGGCGTTACCCCCGTGTTGAGCAGCCAGAAGAACGGGAACGAGAAGAGCAACAAGAAGACGGACCCGAAGAGATATAACGGCCTCCGGCCCACGCGGTCCGAGAGCGCGCCGAAGAGAGGGACGGTGATCAGGCCTATCGCTGCCGCGATGAGCACCCCGACGAGGCCCACGTTCTCCCCGAGACCAAGCTCCGCCGTGATGTAGCTGAGCACGAACACGGTCAGGATGTAGAAGGGGCCGTTCTCGGCTATACGCATACCCATTGCCAGAAGCACGTTCTTCGGATATGTGCGCACCACGTCTATGATGGGCATGGCGGCTTCGGTGCCGCTCTCCTTGACCTGCTCGAACGCCGGACTTTCGAGGATCCTGAGCCGGATAAAGAGTCCGACCCCCACGAGCAGCAGGCTGAGCAGGAACGGCACCCGCCAGTCCAGGCCCGCGGGTAGCACGGCCCTAGACGCGAAGAAGACCAGGTTTCCGAGGAGGAGCCCGGCGGGAACCCCCATCTGTGGCCAGCTCCCGTAGAAGCCGCGTCGGCCATCAGGGGCGTGCTCGACGGCCATAAGGACCGCCCCACCCCACTCGCCGCCGACGCCGATGCCCTGGCAGAAGCGCAAGACAACGAGCAGGATAGGTGCCAGAATGCCGATGCTTTCGAAGGTCGGAAGCAGCCCGATCAAGGCCGTCGCGATACCCATAATGAGGAGCGAAAGTACAAGCATAGCCTTGCGGCCGATTCTGTCCCCAAAATGGCCGAAAACCAGCCCGCCTATGGGCCGCGCCACAAAGCCTACCGCGTACGTCGAGGCGGAGGCGAGCCTCCCCGCCGTCTCGCTAAACTCCGGGAAGAAGAGCGCGGGAAATATGAGCGCCGCCGCCGTGCCGTAGAGGAAGAAGTCATACCACTCGATGGTAGTCCCGATAAAGCTGGCCAGCGCCACCTGGCGTATCGAGGATACCTGCCCCTCGCGCTCTCCGCCCAAGCTCTCCACGTGAGCCTCCTTTGCAAGCCATAGCCCTGTGCAGGCTAAGGCTCTCCAATCCCCACTACCAACAGCATCTTACTCACCATGGATGATCAGACGCAACCCGGGACGCGTCTATCTGGTCTGCCTGGTCTGTGGGACCGGGCGCACCCTCCGCATCCTCGATGGATATTGCTACTTCTGCAGGGCAGCTTCGACGAAGTGAAGCCTGTCGTTGCCCCAAAACATCTCTTCCCCGACGAAGAAGGCCGGGGCGCCGAAGACGCCCCTTTCTACGGCCTCCGACGTCGCGTCCTTGAGCGCCTGCTTCGCTCCGGGGATCGCGGCCCCCTCAAGCACCTCTTCGGGGTCGGCTCCCACTCGTCCAGCGACGGAGGATATCGGTGCGTCCTCGTCGGCCTCTTCTAGGCCTTTCGGGGCCCCGCCTTCCTGCCAGTAGATCGCGAAGGCCGCGTCGGTAAACGCCTCTAGCTCGCCCCTCTCCCGCAAGAACATCGCCGCACGCATGGTCTTCAGGGTCCGAAACGGAAAGGGATCTGGAAACCTCAGCGACACCCCGTAGTACTCGGCCCAGCGCCTGATGTCCCGGGCCTGGTATCTGGCCTTGAGTTTTGTCTCTATCGGAGCCTTTATCTCTGCCATCTTGTGGACCGCCCCGAGCAGCATCGGGCGCAGCACCAGCTTAGCCCCGTTCTCTTCACAGATGCGTCCTATTTGTCCGTATGCCAGGTAAGAATAGGGGCTTACGAGGTCGTAGTAGAACTCCACCCTCATGGCGTCGCTCCCTTCGGTCGCTTAGCACGCCGCTTCGCGGCTTGTCAGCACGCTCCAGCCTTCGGCTTCCGCTTTCAGCACGGCGCCTTTAGGGCGCCTTGTCAGCCTTTTTGCTGGCTGGCTGGGTGGTTATTGTACGGCGCTTGTGGCATCTGCTGAAGGGTCGGTTTTTGTTGCTTTTGTTCGGTTAGGAGCGTGGCTATTGCGATGCCGCATGCGGCGATAATGGCGGCGCCGAGGAACGCGATCCTGAAACCCTGGACGAGCGCGGGGTCGGCGGGCATGGTTTCGGCGAGGGTTTCCGTGCGGGCGGCGGAGAGGGGGACGAGGATGGCGAGGCCCAGGACGGTTCCGATCTGGGCCGCAGAGTTTAGAAGGCCGGAGGCGAGGCCCTGCAGGCCGCCGTCTGCGGTGGCGGTTCCGGAGGCCGTGGAGGCTACCGAGGCGCATCCCAAGCCGGTGCCCATGAGTATGAAAGCGGGGATCAGGTAGAGGAGGTATCCGCCGCCTTGGGCGCTGATCCCCAGGAGGAAAGCTGAGCCGGCGGCGATCGCGATCAGCCCGCAGACCATCGTGGTTCTCGGTCCCAGCCGTGCCACCAGCCGTGGGCCGAGCAGGGACCCGCCGATGACCGCGAGGTTGAAAGGTGGAAACACGAGGCCCGCCTGGGCCGGCGAAAATCCCAGGACTTGCTGTACATAGAGGGTGCAGAGCAACATGGGCGGGGTGGTGGCCGCGGTGAGAACGAGCGCGATCAGGTTCGCCTCGAGCAACACGCGCGAGCGGAAGACCCCGAGCGGCACGAGCGGGTGCCGCACCCACCCCTCCACCACCACGAAAAGGGCCAGTAACACGATCGAAGATGCGAGGGACACGAGGGTTACGGGCGCGGTAAGACCCGCCTCTTGCACGCGTGTGATCCCGTACACCAGCAGCGTGAGGCCCGCCGTGACGCTCACTGCTCCGGCAACGTCCAGCCGGGGAGGGGCCGTTTCGTCGCGGCTCTCGGAGATCAAGAAGGGGGCCAGCGCCACCCCCGCAAGCCCCACCGGCAAGTTGACGAAGAAAACCCACTCCCAGCCCAGGCTACCCGTGAGAAGACCACCGAGCAACCAGCCCGTCGCGCCCCCTCCGGCCGCGGCGGCCGTCCACACGCCGAGCGCGCGCCCACGATCCTCACCCTCGGGGAAGGCGGCGGTCAACGACGAGAGCGCAGACGGCGCCACGATGGCCGCGCCCAGCCCCTGGGCGATGCGCCCGAGCACGAGCGCGAGCGGGGAGCCCGCGAACCCACACGCCAGCGAAGCCCCGGTGAACACAGCGAGCCCGACCATAAAGAGTCTCCGTCTCCCCCAGAGATCTGCCGCCCGGCCCACGAGCAACAGGAAGCCCCCGAAAACCAGCGTGTAAGCCGAGATCACCCACTGCAGCCCGGCCTGCGAAAACCCGAGATCCAACTGTATCTCCGGAAGCGCTATGGCCACGATGGTCGCGTCCAAAACCACCACGAACTGCGCCACGCACAACAACCCCAGCGCCACCCACCGCCGTTCGCCTATGTTTCTACCAAAAACTTTCATGGTGGTAACAGCATACCCGTGGCCCCTCGCGATGTAAACCGGTAAAATAGCTTTTGATGGAAACACCCGAGCACATCGAGCGGTTGCGGATCGTTGGTGGGGATGTCGCCTTCGACTTCGTCAACACGGAGGACGGTGACCCGCCTGTGGAGTGCCTGCGGGGTTATGGGGACCTGGTTGCCTGGAGCGTGCTGGTTGGCCTGTTTTCCGCCGAGGAGGGTGAGCGTCTGGTGGGCGAGGCCAATCTCAGGCCCGAGGACGCGGAGGCGGTGTACCGTGACGCCCTGAGGTTGCGCGGGGCGCTCTACGGCGTTTTCCGCATCCTCGCGGAGGGCGGTGATGTTCCCGAACGGGGTCTGGAGACCCTACGCGGTTACGAGCGCGAGGCCCTCTCGCGTGGGAAGCTCGTGCAGGGCGATAGGGGCTTCAGCTGGGAGTGGAAGGATGGGCGGGACCTCGCGGGGATGTTATGGCCGGTGGCCCACGCGGCCACGCAACTCCTGACTTCGGGGGACCTGGACCGGCTCAAGCTTTGCGCCGGTTGCTACTGGGTCTTCCTCGACGCCAGCAGGAACCGCAGCCGGCGCTGGTGCACCATGGAGGTGTGCGGCACGGACGCGAAGATGCGCCGCTACGTCGCGAAACGAGCCGCCAAGCGGGGGGAGTAGGAAGTAGGGTAAGGCGGAGTTTAGTATAGGCGGGACGGTGGCATAGATACGGTGCGTACATAGTATGGCGCATAGGATCACGAGCGAGGGGAAGGGATGTCTAGCACGCAGCAAGGTCGGCGGCAGGCCGACGTCGAGGAGCGGGTCAACGAATTAGATGCGGGCATCGTTGGCGCCGGGTTCGCGGGGTTGTACGCGCTTTACAAGCTGCGCGACGAGATGGGGGCTCTCGGCGCGGGTCTTCGAGGCGGGCGACGGCGTGGGCGGTACGTGGTACTGGAACCGCTACCCGGGCGCGCAGCGATTCGTCTAGTTGGATCTACTGTTACTCGTTCGACGAGGGGCTTCGCCAGGAATGGCAGTGGAGCGAACGTTACCCCGGACAGCAAGAGATGCTGGGATACCTCGAGCACGTGGCCGATAGGTTCGACCTGAACCGGGACATCCAACTGGGAACGCGCGTGACCGGGGCCACCTTCGACGAGGAGACGAACCGTTGGGAGGTTCGCACGGACGCAGGCGACGGCGTCTCGGCGCGGTTCCTCGTCGCCGCCCTGGGCGCCCTGTCGGCGGCGAACGTGCCTGACATCCCTGGGATGGAAACCTTCGCCGGCGAGCGGTACCACACGGCCGAGTGGCCCAAAGAGGGCGTCGACTTCACGGGCAAGCGGGTCGGGCTCATCGGCACCGGCGCGACCGGCATCCAGGTCGCCACGGAGATCGTCGAGCAGACCGACCACCTCGCCGTGTTCCAGCGCACCCCCAACTACGCCGTCCCACTCGGAAACCATCCGGTTGACGACGAGCACGAGCGGTGGTACAAGCAAAACTACGAAGAGATCTGGGAGTCTGTCCGCCACAACTTCTCGGGCCACGACTACGATCCCATCGGAAAAGAAGCCCAGGAGGCCACGCCGGAGGAGCGCGAGCGCGCCTTCCAGGAGCGGTGGGACCGCGGGGGTTTCGGGTTGTGGTGGGCAACTACGACAACATCCTCGAAGATAGGGAAGCCAACGACGCCTTCTCCGAGTGGGTGCGCCAGAAGATACGGGAGCGCGTCGACGTCCCCGAGACCGCCGAGAAGCTTACCCCCCGCGACCACGCGTTCGGAACCAAGCGGGTGCCGCTGGAGAACAACTACTACGAGATCTTCAACCAGGATAACGTCGAGCTCGTCGACGTTAAGGAAACGCCGATCCAGGAGATCACCCCGACCGGGGTGCGAACCGAGGACGGTGAGTACAAGTTCGACGCGCTGGTGTTCGCCACCGGCTTTGACGCCATGACTGGTCCGTACAACAAGATCGACATCCGGGGCCGGGACGGGCAACTGCTGCGCGACAAGTGGGCGGAAGGACCGCGGACCTACCTCGGCCTCATGAGCGCGGGCTACCCCAACCTGTTCGCCATCACCGGGCCGCAGAGCCCTTCGGGTCTCACGAACATGCCGGTCGCCATCGAACAACACGTCGAGTACATCTCGGGTGTCATCCGGCACATGCGCGATAACGGCCTCGAAGTAGTCGAGCCCACCCGCGAGGCGGAGGACGGGTGGGTCGACCACTCGCAGGAGGTGGCCCACGCCACGCTGTTCCCCGAGTCCGCCACCTGGTACATGGGGGCGAACATCCCTGGCAAGCCGCAGGTGTTCCTCCCCTACCTCGGCGGGCTCGGCCCCTACCGCGAAAAATGCGAAGAGGTCGCGGCGAACGGCTACGAGGGATTCGCTTTCGCCGATCGGGAAGAGGCCGAGTAACGCGTATCCAACCTATCGGCGGCCCGGGGTATCGGGCGGGGCACCGGGGAGCTCCTGGCGGCGGATGGACTGGACGTAGCCGTCAACGACGTTGAGGACAACGAAGACGAACTCGCCGAGGTGGCGGAGTCGATCCGCAAAGCGGGGCGGTGCTCGGTGGCCGTTCCCGCGGACGTCTCGGACCCAGAAGCGGTGGAGGCGATGGTTCGGGGCGTCGCCGACGAGCTGGGGCGGTTGAAGGTCATGGTGGCGAACGCGGGGGTCGCCGAGGTGAAGGCGCTGCTTGACCTCACCCCCGACGACTAGAACCGATGATGCCGATCAACTTGCGCGGCATCTTCCTCTGCTACCAGGAGGCGGCCCGACAGATGATCCGGCAGGGCAAGGGCGGCAAGAGATCATCGGCGCCGCCTCGATCCTGGCTTACCGGCCGTTCCCCATGCTCGGGCGCTACTCGGTCTCCAAGTGGGGGGCGCGCGGGCTTACGCAGGCCGCGGCGATGGAGTGGGCCGAGCATAACATCAGCGTCAACGCGTACTGCCCCGGAATAGTTGGCACCGACATGTGGGACCTCATAGACGAGGGGCTGGCCCAGCACGAGGGTTTGCAGAAGGGCGAGGCTATAGAGAAGTACTCCGACCTTATCGACCTGGGACGCGTCGAGGAGCCGGACGACGTGGCATCCTTCGTGTCGTACCTCGCCTCTCCCGACTCCGACTACATGACCGGCCAATCGGTCATGATCGACGGCGGCATCCAGTTCTCGTGAAGTAGCTTTTCGGCGAGGTTCGTAGGGCGTAATTTCAGGTCCGGGCGAATAGCGACACCGCCGCGCGTAGGCCTACGTCTTCTGCTACACGTGGATTCGCGCTTGCGCCGGAATGACGGACGAGAAGGACCCGGCGTGCATCCGCAGCCGGAGATCACAACCGTCCAGAAAGGTTCCGTAGAAGAGCTAGAGCTGGAAAAGCGGCAGGGCTGGACGACGATCCAGCCCCGCGTATCGTTCTGGGAAAACACTAAGAGGGTTCTAGACAGCCTGTCCCTCCGCTGCCTCTTCCTGCTCCTGGCGCCTGGCGCCTATCGCGAAGATGAGCGCCGCGATCCAGACCGCGATGAGCACGACATAGGCCACGGTGGCAAGGCCACCAGAGAGTCCTACAGCGTCGAAGAACGTGTTTGCGTTTACGACGAGGATGAACCCGCCGACGGCGGTACCCATGATACGGGTCGGCAGTATGCGGACGATATAGGCCGCGATGGGTGCGGCGATCAGACCGCCTAGGAATAGGGCTCCAATGATCGTCCAGGGAATCTCCGCGAGGCTAAGGCCGAACAGGAACCCGACGCTCGCGCAAACGGCGATCACGAACTCGCTGGTGTCGACGGTGCCGATGACCTTGCGCGGCTCCATCCGTCCCGAAGAGAGCAAAGTCGGCGTCGCGACGGGACCCCAGCCACCGCCGCCGAAGGCGTCGAGGAAGCCGGCCACGAACCCGAGAGGGCTCAGGAACGCCGGCGGCACGGGCTTGACCTCGATGGGACGCTCGTTCCTCCTGAACGCGAACCGGCTGAGGACGTATATACCGAGGACGAAGAGGAATATGGCAACCACCGGCTCAACGTAGCCCGCCGTTGCCTCGAGCGTGGATGCCCATACCAACAGCAAAGCGCCGGATAGGGCCCCGATCCCACCAGGAACGGCGAGCCAGACGATCTTGGACCAGTCCACATTGCCGAAGCTGGAGTGGGAGATCCCGGAGACCGCCGTGGTCCCTATCTCCGCCATGTGTACGGCCGCCGAAGCCAACGCAGGCGCTACACCGGCCGCGAGCAACACCGTGGTGGAGGATACCCCGTATGCCATCCCTAGAGACCCGTCCACTAGCTGGGCAACGACTCCAGCTAGAGCCAACAGGAAAAAGTTCTTCATCTACCTAACCTCCTTATTGTTACTTTGTCTATAGTGTTTGTTTACTTTACCGGATCGTTACGGACTCTACGACGTGGGCAATATGGTGTCAAGTGTGCAGCGGGAGTTTTTTAAGGTTTTTTAAGAACTCCCGTCGCGCATTACCAGGTTCAGCGGGTCTCACAGCAGATTGCAGTGACGCTGGCCTCACTGCCCAGCTCTATTGACCTCCCCGCTTTCAAGCGGGGACTATCTCCCATGTCTTGGGTACCCGAGTACGCCTTCATGCGTCCCTTGCGTCTCTCGGTTCAATGTCATCGCAA
>JBKPOM010000326.1:0-15685 GCA_046733115.1 Actinomycetota bacterium
CACGGAGAGCCCGTTGAGGGTACCGACCGCGGTGTAGTCGCTTTCGTCGATTCCCTTCTTGTCTTTCAAAACTTTGTCCATGTCAGAGATCGGGGCCGCGTAACCGGCGTCGGCGCGGACGTCGAAGCCACCGGAGAGGCGATCCGTGTCGTCGAAGATGGAGCCGAAGGCGGCGGTTATGAAGCTCATGGTGACGATAGTAAAGACGACGAGGAAGAACATGGCGAGGGTCATGCCCGTGCGGAAGCGGCTCTGCATCGGGTAGGACACGGCAGCCCTCAGGACGGGCGGCATCCCGCGCAGCCAGCCGAACAGGGCGACGACGGTGCCGAGCAGGAGGTCGGAGTTGTAGATTATGACCCACACGCCGGCCAGCACGATCATGACGCCCGAGATGAAGACGAGATCAATGCCTTCCGTCATGCCGCTCGGGGCGAACGAGAACGGCAGAAGCCACAGCCCGAGCAGAAGGATTCCTGCGACCGTGAAAGAGATCCGCTCCGGTACCCGCAGCACGCGTGCTACGAGCGCGGCCCCGACGATGATGAGCGAGAGACCCAGCATGTGGAGTCCGGTTTGCTCCGCCTGGAGACCCTGCCAGACCAGTCCCGCCCCGACGAGCGGGATCGCGATCGCCAGGAGAACGCCCTTGACGCTGCGGCCTTTCTTGTCTGGCCCGGGGATGTCGCGTATGGCCCTCACCACGTTCAGGCGGCTCACGCGCCAGGAGGAGATCAGGACGGACGACCGCGAACGTGAGCACCATGCCGAGGCAGAACGCTATCACGACGTTCTGAGGGCTCGTAGCGAAGGAGATCTCGAACCCGGAACCGGCGAAGGCCTTGCCGATCACGCGCACCATCAGCCATCCAACCCCGACGCCGGCGACGCTGCCCAGGGCGCTGGCGAGCAAGGCGTACAGCGCACCCTCGAAGACGAACATGCGCATCAGGTGTCCCCTGCGCATCCCGACGGCGCGTGCTATGCCCAACTCGTGCTCGCGCTCGGCGGCGAGCATCACGAAGATCAGGAAGATCAAAAGCACGCCCGCCGCAACCGAGAACTGCCCGAAGAGCAAGAAGATGCTCGTGAAGGTTTCCCCACCAGAGTCGGCCTGGTCTATGGCGTCCTTCTTGACGGGCTCGGCCTTAAGGTCGCTCTCTTTCAAAAGCGGTTTGAGCGCGTCTATGGTGGCGTCCGTGCCCGCGGCACCCTCGATAGCGGGACCCTTGTGGGTGATGAGGACGGTGTTGATCCTGCCCTCCTCCCCTACTCTCTCCTGCAACCTCTGCAACGGCATGACCATAGAAGTCGAGGAGGCAGGATTGGCCCCACTCTCGTAGATGCCGGCCACAGTCAATTTCGACGGTTGAGGAATGGGCAGTGCGCCAGGAACCTTCGCTGCGGCCGGAGGCGCGTTCGGGGCTGCGGTCGGGCTGGACTTCTGGGCGAAAGTGGCCCGGATCTCATCCCCTTTGCTAACGGCGAGGCCTTTCGCGGCGTCGGCGCTAAGGTAGACCTCGCTCTTGCCGAGATCCGAAGGGTTTAACGTCTTGCCCGATGCGGTCTTGAGGTTGTCGAAACCGTTCATGCGGTTTTCGTCCAGGCCGAGCACGTCCGTGGTGGGTTCGCTGAGGTCGCTGCCCTTGGCCGTCACGAGGAGGGTCTCGATGACCGCCGGAGCAACGCCCGCGACGCGGTCCTCGTCAGAAAGCCGGTCGCGCACTTTGTCCGCGAACTTCGAGTCGAAGTAGTTGGCGCGTTCCGAGGTTGTCTGTGGCCGAACTGTTGCTGGCCCGAAGCGTTCGAGCCCTTGGCCTGGGCCTGCACGTCGACCTGTCCGAGGTTCTCCAACGATTGGACGCGGAGAGAGTTGGTGAGGGTTTCTCCCGTGGTGAAGGAGGCGCAGAACAGCATGGTCGCGAGCATCAGGCCGAGCACGACCAGGATGGTCTGGGTGCGGGGGCGCGGTAGGTTGCGTGCCGCCATCCTGAAGGAGACGCGGTTGCGGAGGGCGGAGAGGCCGAGGATCAGGGCCGCACCGCCGAAGACGGCGAGGAGGACCCACATCAGTTGCTCTGTCGGGACGCCGAAGAGCTCTTCCATCTCAGGTCCCCTTCCCGTTCTGCTCGTCGCTCGTGATGCGGCCGTCGTGCATGCGGACGGTGCGGTGCGCCCTGGCGGCGACCGCGGCGTCGTGCGTGACGAGCACGAACGTCTGCTGCTCGCTCTCGTTCAGCCTGACCAGGAGGTCCATTATTCCTTTGAACGTTTCGGAGTCGAGGGCGCCGGTAGGCTCGTCGGCCCACACGATGGCCGGATTGTTGACCAGCGAGCGGGCGACCGTAATGCGTTGCTGCTGGCCGCCGCTCATCTCGGCAGGGCGTTTTCTTGCCTGATCCGCGAGTCCCACCATCTCTACGGCGTCCTGCGCCCACTGCCTCGCCTTCTTCGGCCTGTGGCCGGCGACCAGCAGCGGCAGCTCGACGTTCTCGATCGCAGACAAATCCGGAATGAGGTTGTACGACTGGAAGATGAAGCCCATCTTCTCGGCCCGCAAACGTGTCCTTCTCCTATCCGACATGCCCTCGATGGACTCGCCGTCGACGTAGACCTCGCCATCCGAGAGGTCGTCGAGCCCGGAGAGTACGTTCAAGAGCGTGGTCTTCCCGCAGCCCGAAGGCCCCATGATGGCGACCATCTCCCCGCGCCCGACCCCGAGGTCGACGCCCCGGAGCGCACACACCCGCAGGCCGCCGGCGTCGTAGATCTTCTGGACGCCCGTAGCCTCGATCATGAGCTCATTCCTGGTTTCCTCCAGGAAACTCCCTCCTCGCTACTCCGAAACAGACCCTCGCCCACCAAGCACGACTACCTCCTCCGCCGACTACACTACGCAGACAAGGTAAGCCGGTTGCTCCGAACTCACATCGGACCCCGGGCTGAAGTTCGCTAGGTCTACGGGCGGAACAGTGATTATCGGGCCATAGGCCCCTCGGGTGCGTCTCTGGCGGGCCGTGCGGCCCTTCCAAAGCGCAGAGGACTCCGGGGCGATCGTTTGTCGAGCGCGGGATGTGCAAGCCGTTAGAATTGGTGGTTCCGGCGCCCCCGGTACATCTACACGAAGGACTCGGCTTGCTCAGAACTGTCACCGCGACGAGGTACGTAACGCCCTTACGCGAGGGGGGCTCGCTGCCAGCGATCGTCGAGGCCGATGATCTCGGGACGTACGTGCTCAAGTTCCGTGGTGCGGGGCAGGGGCGCAAGGCGCTGGTGGCGGAGTTGGTGGCAGGGGAGATCGCGCGCCACCTCGGTCTCCTGGTGCCCGAGGTCGTGCTCGCCTACCTCGCCCCCGAGCTCGGCCGCTCGGAACCTGACCCCGAGATACAGGACCTCCTGAAAAGAAGTTCCGGATTGAACCTTGCGCTCGACTATATGCCCGGCTCGCTCGGCTTCGACCCGCTGGTGGAGCCGCCCGACTCCGACCTTGCCTCGCGCATCGTGTGGTTCGACGCCCTGGTGACCAATGTGGACCGCACCCCGCGCAACACCAACCTCCTGGTCTGGCACCGTCGCCTCTGGCTCATAGACCACGGCGCGTCGCTGTATTTCCACCACAACTGGCCTGCCAGGGATGGGGCGGTCCTCGAGGCCGCGAGCCGGCGTCCGTTTGCGGCCGCGCGGCACCACGTGCTGCTTCCCTTCGCCAACTCCATACCAGAAGCCGATGCGGCGCTGGCCCCGCGGCTCATCCCTGGGGTGTTGCGCGCTATTGTCGACCTGATCCCCGCGGAGTGGCTCGCCGGCGAGCCCGGGTTCGCGGACGCCGAAGAGGTACGCGCGGCCTACGTCGCCTACCTGAGCACCCGTCTTCGGGAACCGAGGGACTGGGTCTGGGCGCTGGAGGAGACCGCGCGGTGAGCCTCTTCGAGTACGCCCTCCTTCGCGTCGTGCCGCGGGTCGAGCGCGGGGAGTTCATAAACGCCGGGGTGGTGCTCTACTGCCAAGACGCGGAATTTCTCGACGCACGCGTCCATCTCGACCCCGAACGCCTGCGGGCGCTCGACCCCGACCTCGACCCAGAGGCCGTGAGCGCTCACCTCGAGGTCGCGCGCCTGGTGTGCGAGGGTGGACCCGAAGCGGGCGCCGTCGGACTCCTGCCCCCGGGCCAACGCTTCGGATGGCTCGTCGCGCCCCGCAGTACCGTAGTGCAACCCTCTCCGGTCCATACCGGCTTCGCGAATGACCCCGAGGAGGCCATAGAGCACCTCCTGCAGGTCATGGTCCGCGCACCAACATAAAACGCGGTCCGCAGCTTCCTCTGCTCGCTCCAGCGATCTTCGGAAAGATCGAACTTCCCGAAAACGGCACCTTCGACGGTTAACCTCAAGCCATCGGCTTTCTTGGCTGATGGCTGATAGCTGTCCGCGCGGGCGATTAAAATGGGCTGCAGGTCGCGCGTAACGCTACGAGAGAGGCAGGGGCATGGATAGAGGGCCAACGTCACGGGCGGAGAACGGCGGAGGAGCCAACAAGAGCGTCGTGTGGGACGGCGACGAGGGCGTCGGGGTGGAGTCCAGGAAGGTACCCCCGCCGGGCCCGAGTGAGCTGAGGATGCGGGTCGAGGCCTCCGGGCTCTGCGGGACGGACCTGCACATCGCCTCGGGCGAGTACCCTCTCGCCCGCCCCGGCGTCACCCTCGGCCACGAGTTCTCGGGGACCGTCGTGGAGGTAGGCGAAGGCGTGGATGCCTTCGCCGAGGGCGACAGGATCGTGGTAGACCCGAACATACCGTGCCGCGTGTGCCGCTACTGCCACGACTCGCGCCCGCACCTGTGCGAGAACCCGCAGGCTATAGGCGTTACCCGCGACGGGGGCCTCTCCGAGTTCGCGCTGCTTCCGGCGCCGCAGGCGTACCTGGTGCCCAATGGTCTGCCCGACGAGGCCGCCGCCCTGACGGAGCCCCTGGCCTGCGCGCTGCACGCGGTGGACCTCGGGGGCCTGCGCCCGGGCGAGCGGGCGCTGGTCCTCGGGGCAGGTCCCATCGGCATCCTGTGCTCGATGTTGCTCGTGGCGGCCGGCGCCTCGGAGGTCCTAGTCAGCGAGCCCAACCGCGACAGGCGCGAGCGCATCCGCCGCCTTGGCGCGGAGCCCCTCGATCCCGAGTCGGTGTCCGGGGCCATGGCGGACAGGGTGTTCGAGTGCGTGGGGAGGCCCGAGACGTTGCGGGCGGCGGTAGAAGCCGCGAGGCCCGGCGCTACGGTCATGTGGGTCGGGGTGGCCCCGCCGGACGCCGAGGTCGCCGTCAAGCCCTACGACGTCTTCAGTCGCGAGCTGACCATCCGCGGTTCTTACACCAACCCCTACGTCATGGACCGCGCGCTGGCCCTGCTCGCCTCGGGGCGGCTCAATTGGCAGGCCATCGTTACGCACCGCTTCACGCTGGAAGACTTCGTGGAGGCCTGGGCCACGCATCGCGAAGGCGCGGGACTGAAGATCTCCGTCCAGCCGGCGACGGACGCCTCTTAGAAAGGCCTCAAGTAAGGTCCCGCGAAAGGTGTTTCGTGCACCCGCCTTTCAGGAAAGGCCGCTTACGAAGCGAACGATGAAGGTCCTGTTGCTGGCGACGAGGGCTGCAACCCTGGTCGTAATACTCGCTTCGTGCGGAAGCAACCTGGGACCTACCCCGGCAGATGCCGAAGTGCGGTGGCGTCCCGAGCCGGGACTGAGCTGGCAATGGCAGCTATCCGGTCGTGTGGACATCTCCTTCCGCGTCGACGTCTACGACGTCGATGGCGTCGAGACACCGGCCGCTACCGTGGACGAGCTGCACGCTGGCGGCGCCAAGGTCGTCTGTTACGTCAGCGCCGACTCGTGGGAGAGGTGGCGCCCCGAGGCGGGCGATTTCCCGCATCGGTAAAGGTACGCGATCTCGACGGCTGGCCCGGCGATAAGTGGCTCGACATCCGCCGGATAGGGACTTTGCGTCCGATCATGGAGCGCAGGGTGGACGCGTGCCCCCGGAAGGGCTTCGACGCCATCGAGCCGGACAACATCGACGGTTACGCCAACGAGAGCGGCTTCCCCCTCACCTACAAAGACCAGCTCGCCTATAACCGTATGCTCGCGAGAGAGGCGCACGAGCGAGACCTGGCGATAGCCCTAAAAACGATACCGCTCAGGTCGAGGATCTCGTGAACGACTTCGACTTCGCCGTGGTCGAAGAGTGCTTCGCCTACGAGGAGTGCGGCAGGTACTCGCCGTTCGTCGAAGACGGGAAAGCGGTCTTCCTCGCCGAGTACGACACCAAGGATATGTCCACCAAAGTGCAATAGGGCGCATCGGCGGAACTTCGGCTTGATCTTCAAGCGGTTCGACCTGGGTGCCTGGCGTCGTGCCTGCTAGCGCGCGGTGTCCCGAGGCGGAGGGCCTCGACACCGCGACGAAAGGCTGGATTAGGTCGGAAATAGACCCGGTCAGCGGGCCACGACAACCGTGCACTTGGCGTGGGCCGCGACCTTCTGGCTCACAGATCCCAGGAGCAAGCCGACGAACCCGCCGCGGCCGCGGGAGCCGACCACGACCACGTCGGCTTCCTCGGAGAGGTCGATGAGCAGCTTCGCCACGTTGCCCTCCTTGATCCGGGGTTGCACGAGTACCGGGGGATCTTCCCCCAGCACGTCCTTGACCGTCTCCATCAAAAGCTGCTGCGCCGCCTTGCTCGCCGCCTCGCTAGTACTTTGTGCTGTGCCATATAACGCTCCTTTCAACCCGCATCCCAGAGTGCCGCCCGTTCCGGGCGCGAATCCTTTTGCCGAAGGCGGGGTCGGGGGTCTGGATCTCGTCTCCGCCGGTCTGGACGACCATCACGTTACAGACCGCGTTCTTCACCACTTCCCTCGGAACCGAACCCAAAGCCTCGCCTTCGGCGGCGCCGAGGCCCGGTTGCCGACGACGATCAGGTTCGTGGGATCCGAGCCTGCGACCTCGAGGAGGGCCTCAGCCGGGCTGCCGGCGACGACCCTGTGGTCGATGTTGCGGGCGCGCTCTTTCTTGAGCTCCTTGATCGAGACCCGGATCGCCTCCCTGGCGGCCTCCTCCCCGTACAACCCCTGATGCTCGCCGGCCGCGGCCGGCGATGATGGTTGCTCGGGGGTAGCCTGCGGGTTATAGGCCGAGACCACGAATAGGTCGGCGGCCGCGGCGACGCCCGCGGCGTGACCTACGGTCTTCAGGGAGTTGGGCGTCCCGTCGGAGCCGACCACCACCCGGTTGTAGACGTTGTCTATACGGCGCGGCGCGCCCAGAGGCATGATCTCGGACTCTTCGGTCTCCTTGGGCGGGCTCACGAAGAGCATGGCGACAGCGCCGATAGCGAACAGCACGCCGGAGAAGACGATGGCGTTGGTTCCGTCGCCGCGGAGCACGTTCTCGAAGATCCAGCCGAACGTCACCGTCTGGATGAGCATGGGGACGACGATCATCATGTTGACGATGCCCATGTACACGCCCAGACGCTCCTTGGGCACCATGCTGGCGACCAGGATGTACGGGACGCCCATCATGCTGGCCCAGGCGATGCCGAGCAGGACTATGGGCAGGAGGGCGAGGTACTTATTGCCGACCTGGGAGAGCACGAGCATGCCAACTGCGGCGCCCACGAGGGCCGCCGCGTGGATCCACTTGGCGCCGAACCGGGCTGCGAACCCGATCAGGGCCAACGCCGCAAAGATTGTCACGAAGTTGTAGGTGCCGTTCATCAGGCCGACCCACCCGGCGGCCTGCTCGAAGCCCGGGTCCTCGGGGGCGACGTTGAACGCCGACTCGCCGATGCTGGTCGCAACGAACTGCCAGTAGACGACTATCGCGTACCACTGGAACAGGTACACGAAGCCGATCTTGTGCATCCCGAACGGCATCGCGCGTACCGCGGTCACGATGTCGCTGATGTACGTCCCGGGACCGCTCGGCCTTGCCCTCAGCTCGGCGAGCTCCTCCTCGGTCGGGGGGATCTCCGGGGTCGAGAGGACGGAGATCAGGACCGTGGCGATGGAGCAGAAGGAGCCGATGAAGAACGCCCAGAACACCCAGAAGGGGATGCCGGCTGCGGTGGTGCCGTCGATCAACCGCTGGAACACTAACAGCGAGAGGTTCGCCGTGACGGCGCCGGCGCCGACGAACATGCTCTGCGTCAGGAAGCCGCGGGCGAGCTGGGACTCGGGCAACTTGTCGGAGATGAAGGCCCTGTAGGGCTCCATCGCCGTGTTGTTGGACGCGTCGAGCAGCCACAGGAGGATGAAGGCCATCCACAACGCGAACACGAACGGTCAGAGGAACAGGATAATAGAACACCCGATCGCGCCGATCAGGAAGTACGGCTTTCGTCGGCCCCAACGGTCGCTCCACGTCCGGTCGCTCATTGCTCCGATTAGCGGCTGGATCAAGAGCCCCGTAACTGGTCCCGCCAGGTTCAGGAGCGGCAGCTGAGCGGGGTCTGCGCCAAGGAACTGGTAGATCGGGTTGATCGCGGTCTGCTGCAACCCGAAGCTGTACTGGATCCCGAAGAACCCGAAGTTCATCAAGAGGATGGCCCGGAAACTGAGCAACGGCTTGCGCTCGATGTCTACACTCGGAGCCTCCTGCGAACCTTCCTGCGCAGCGATCGCCATATAATAGCCTCCTGTCTACGCGTTGGGGTCGCTAATCACGGTTCGTTGCGAATGTTCTCGCGATGTCGCGCCCCTGCTACGCCCTTTCCGCACCCGTCCCCAGCCGGGCTAATTCACCTTTTTCTTCCCCCACTAAAACCGATTAGTAGACGATTTCGGCAACGTAACATCCGTGTCACGCCCTGTCAAGCCTCCTGTACGAAAAGAGGCCACCCGCTGGCGCACCAGAGTTGGTGGACCGCGTAGACGTAGGCACGATGACGTGGATAATGGGGTGACGATGAGGACGAGGAAGGGACGGTCGCCGACCATCGGGGACGTAGCGAGGCTTGCAAGCGTCTCCCCTACCACCGTGTCCTTCGTGCTAAACGACGTCGCTGGCAGCGGCATCTCCGAGGCGACGAAGGAGCGAGTCAGGGCCTCCGCCCGCGAGCTCCGGTACCGGCCGAACGCCACGGCGAGGCTGCTGCGCACGGACAGGTCGCACGCCATCGGCTTCGTCACCGACGAGATCGCCTCCACCCCTTTTGCCGGGGATATCGTCGAGGGCGCGCAGGAGGCGGCCTGGGAGGCGGGCAAGATCCTTATGATCGTCAACACCGGCGAGAACCGGAGGATCGAGGAGGCGGCCGTCGGGATGATGCTGGAGCGCCGGGTGGAGGGCATCATCTACGCGTCCATGTACCACAGGGCCGTAAAGCCTCCCGCGGACTCCCGCGAGGTGCCTACCGTCCTGCTCAACTGCTACTCGGAGGTCGGCTCCTGGCCCTCGGTGGTCCCCGACGAGGTTTCTGGCGGGCGCACGGCCACGGAGGTTCTGCTCGACAAGGGGCATGAAAGGGTAGGCTTCATAAACCTCGACTCCAAACTGCCCGCCGCCAACGGCCGGCTGCAAGGCTACAGGCAAGCGCTCGAGGCCCGCGGGCTGCCCTTCGACGATTCCCTCGTGACGAACGGCGACGGCACCGCGAGCAGCGGTTATTGTCTCGCCGCGGAACTCATGCTGACACCGAACCCGCCGACGGCTCTCTTCTGCGGCACCGACCAGACGGCCATGGGGGCCTACGAGGCGCTGAAAGAACGTGGCCTCCGCATCCCCGAGGACGTCGCGGTCGTCGGCTTCGACAACCAGGAGCTTATCGCCGCCCACCTCAGGCCCGCGCTCTCCACCGTCGCGCTGCCGCACTACGCCATGGGCCGTTGGGCCATGAATCACCTCATCGATCAGGCCGAGCGCGACAACACGACGCCGGTCCGGCACGTCATCGATTGCCCCTACGTCGAACGCGAATCGGTCTGATAATGGTATTCGGAAGGGTCAATCCTTCCGAATACCGCGCTGGCCAGCATCTCAGAACTTCAGCCGTCAGGTTCTTGTTTGTTCGGATGCTGGTGGCTCATCGTGCGCAAGGGGCAACACTTATGCATGGCGCTGCGAGCCAGCAAGCCGGTAAGGCTCGTACAGCGAGTTTCCTCCGAACGCCCTCCGGGACTTTGCAACGATTGCCAGCGGGCGGCTTTCGGCCGAACAACCAGAAGCTGACCGGCTGCTTGCTGTCCACTGACGGAGCGGTTCGCAAAAGGTCACGCCTTTTGCGAACCGCTCTAGCCTCGGTCTCTCTCTAGCAGCACCATCATGATGATACCGGCGAGGAGCAGGTCTTCCTCGTCTTCGGAAAAATCGGCAAGCTTGTCGATGCGGAAGCTGCTCTCCAGGACGGAGGGTTGTTTTTGTATGCGCAGCACGTCTTTGCCGTATAGTTCCGCGAGGTAGGCGGGGTTGAAGAAGAGGCCGCCCAGGGCGTCGCCGAGGGGGAGGGACTCCATCACGCCGTCGACGACCTTGGTCCAGGGGTTCTCCTCGCGGATCGACCCCGCTTCCGTGTCGTACGCGTCGTCCAGAACGTACGCGCTGCTCCACAACGACTTCATCCCCCGCCGGCCGACGGCGCCGATAGGGTGGCCGTCGGGGCCGCTGATCGCGTACCTGGCGCTGAAGTCCAGCATCCTGTCGGCTTTCATGCGGAACAGCAAGCGGCTCTGGTCCTCGTCCTTGTAGACCCCGACGTCTTCTTTCAGCTTGAACTTTTTCTTGCGAACGTACGCGACTTGCCGTCCCGCGGCGTCTTTGATCTTTATGCGGGTCCCGATTGTGACGATCTTAAAGCTAAGATCCAACGGATACCTCAACATGAGCCTCTCCCATCTCTACGACGTTCACGTTGGCCGTTTCGAGGGACCTCTTTAACAGACGGGTCGCCTCCCTGGCCCTGACGATGTCCTGTCGCCGCAGCTCGCGCAGGAAGGCGGCGACCTCGAAGTCCCGGTCCCGCTCAGCCTCGAGGATGCACGCCTCGTAGGGCTCGATGCTCCTCAACACGCCGAGTAGTACCTCCGTCACGTCGCGACGTTCCGTGCGCGTTACGGAATCGGAACCTCCCGCAGGAAAACCCTTGCTGGCGTTCAGCATCACTATCCTCCTCGGATACTCACGTTTCATACGTATACGCACAAGGCGCACGAACGGCGTCAGGTCCGTATCGACGTTCGCCCGAAGCGATGCCCCCGAGCCGGGTAGGCCGGGGGCATCGGTACTCTCGAACGATCTTCTAGCTGGCTTCGATCATGTCGGCGATCAAGGGATAGCGGTACTCGCCGTCCTTGCTCACGCGGTAAGCCGCGTACGCACTGTGCACGAACGGGACGATCGTGATCAGGGCCATCACCGGGACGAGAAGGAACCCGATCAAGACGAGCATCAAGAGCGTCGTCATGGCCCATCCCGCGAACAGGATCACCAACCACGCCACCTGGTACCACATCGACTGCAATGCCTGGAACGCCACCCGGCTCGACCTATCTCTGTAGACAAGCCAGATGACAAGCGCCGCCACAGGCCCGAGGAACCCGGTAACGAGGTTAAGGAAGATGCTCAAATGCGCAAGCACCGACCACGTCCTCTCCTCTTGGGTACCCATCGTCACCCGACCCTGCTCTCGAACACCCTCGTCTTCGACCACCCTACCTTCGACTACATCGTCTCCGGCTACCCCGTAATTGTGGTCCTTCGCCTCCATCGGCACTCCTCTCTGTCGATCTACGATCTACGCAAACACAAGGTACCCCCGAACCATCAGCCCGCCATCGGTCCAGGGACCGAATGTAGCTAGGTCCCTGGACCAGCAGTTCAGCCGGTCAGCACTTCAGCCAGGACGTTCATAGCGGCACTATCCGTCGACACAGCGGATCGCTCTGCAGAGCTTTCTTCGTGGATAGTTAGGCGGCTAACTATCCACGAAGAAAGCTGAAATGCTGACAAGCTGCCTTCTACGTGGCAGACTTGGGATAGAGATCGATGGGGAATTCACAGAACAGTCACGAAGCCAGTTCTACGAAAGGTGGGCATCGCGTCTTCGCGGCGCTTTACGATCCGCTGGGTGTTCCTATGGAGCGGGGGTGGATGGGCGGGCGTAGGGCGCAGCTACTCTCGGAAGCGCGTGGCAGGGTACTCGAAATCGGGGGCGGCACCGGGGCGAATTTGTCGTACTACGGCGATGTGGACCGGGTGATCGTCGTCGAGCCCGATCCTTTTATGCGTAAGAGGCTTGGCCCGAAGAGTCTGGCCGCCCGCGTTCCCGTCGAGGTTTCGGCAGCCGGGGCCGAGGCTTTGCCTTTTGCCGACGCCAGTTTCGATACCGTTGTCTCGACGCTCGTGTTGTGTACGGTCCCAGATCAGGGGTCGGCGCTGCGGGAGATCCGGCGCGTCTTGCGACCGGACGGGCCGCTGCTGTTCATCGAGCACGTCCGCGCCTCGGGGTCCATGGCCCGCTGGCAAGATCGCATAGATCCCCTCTGGGGAAAGCTCCTCGCCGGCTGCCGTCCCAACAGGGACACCGTCACCGCCATGGGGGAGGCCGGGTTCGAGACGGAGACGTTAGAGAGCTTCTACCCGCCGGTGCTCCTCTCGGGGCCTCACGCCGCACGTCCAGGGTGCGGCGACCGTTCGGCACGCCTGAGAGCCAGGACGGTATGCTACGATCAGCGGACCGATGAGTGGTCCCACAGCGTATCCTGCCTCTTCATGACCCGCCGGGCGAGCTTGCTCTGGGCCGTTGCGATCGCGTCGGCGGTCTTCGTAGTGGACCAGGCGATAAAGTTCCTCATCGAGAGCTCCATGCGGGTTGGGCAGAGCATCAGCCTCGTTCCCGGTCTACTCGACCTCACCTACATAAAGAACGACGGTGGGGCTTTCGGCATCCTCGGCGGGAGTCGGCTGATCCTCCTCGCAGGGAGCGCCATTGCGGTCGTGGTCGTGCTCTGGCTGCTGTTCTCGGGGAGGCCCACGAAGCTCACGACGCTCGGAGGCGGCCTCATCCTGGGCGGCGCCGCCGGCAACCTGCTCGATCGCCTGGGCAGCGGAGAGGTCACAGACTACGTCCACTTCAGCTTCTGGTACATCTTCAACGCCGCCGACGCCGCGATTGTCGTCGGCGTCGGGTTACTGCTCCTCTCCGCGCTGCGTAGCACCGAAAAAACTAGGTAGCCGTCGCGGAACCGCGGTGCTCGCACTATCCTCTATCGTCTTCTAGCACGGCCCGCTACGTTGTGGGTGTGGACTGGTCGCTTACCATTCGCCAACGTCCATCGCGCCGGATCCACACGGAAACGTAACGTGCCTGGTAGTCGAAAGGGTGCGCGCCGTTGTGTCCCCTTGCCCGCCAGCGTCCGACGACGGCCACGTCGCCGTAGACCTGGACGTGATGCTCGTCGCTGCGGGCCTCTGCCCAGTAGCGTTCGCCCGACCGGAACGACGCAAGGACCTGCTCCTTGTCTACCGTACCTCCACCCTCGTCGATCTGGAGGTAGTCGGGATCCATCAAGCGTTCGAGCGCGGCCACGTCGAGCCGCAGGTGGGCAAGGAGCCATTCGCGCTCCGCAAGGAGGACCTACTCGGCCGCGTCCACCTTGCTACTGGCTACCGCTCGGCTTCACCAGAGACCCGCTCGGGCGCCTCGGGCTGTTCGTCTTCCTTCTCGCGAAGCTGCCTGAGTATGCCGCCGGCGAGTAGGATGTCGCGTTCCCGCTGCGAGTAGTCGGCGAGGAGTGTCACCTCGTCGTCATCTTTTTTCAGTGGTACTTCTTCGTCGCCGTTCTCCAGGCGACTTCTGATCTCCGGCAGCTCCCACTTCTGGCCCTGTTCGAAGGAGTCGTAGTCAGATTCTTCCTTGAAGACGAGCGGGAGGATGCCCTGGGAGATCAGGTTCCGGCGGTGGATGCGCGCGAAGCTCTTGGCGATGACGGCCCTGATGCCGAGGTGGAGAGGTGCCAGCGCGGCGTGCTCCCGGCTCGACCCCTGCCCGTAGTTGTGCCCGCCCACGATGTATCCGGGCGCCATGTCTTTGGCCTTCTCGTGGTAGTCGGGGTCGAAGCGGCGGAAGGTAAATTTGGAGATCTCCGGCACGTTCGAGCGGAACGACATGACCTCGACGCCGTCGGGCGCGAGGTCGCCGGTCGAGATGTCGTCTTCGACCACGATGGTGACCGTGCACTCCAGGGAATCCGGCAGCTCGGGGGCCTCGGGCGGCGGCTCGATGTTAGGCCCGCGTACGATCTCGATCCCGGACGCCTCCTCCGGTGGCGCCGGGGCCAGGATCTGGCGGTCGTCCACCGCGGGGTTGACAGGAGCCGCGGGAAGGTCAGGATACTCCCCGAGCTCGCGCGGGTCCGTGATGACGCCGCGCAGTGCGGTGGCGACAGCCGTAGTCGGGCTCGTCAGATAAACCCGGTCCGTCATCGTGCCGGAGCGTCCGGGGAAGTTTCGGTTGAAGGTTCTGACGCTTACCGAGTCGGAAGGCGGAGCCTGTCCCATCCCGACGCAAGGTCCGCACACAGGCTCGAGCATGCGCGCGCCCGCGCGCACCAGGTCAGAGTAGACGCCCGTTTTGGCGATGGAGTCGAGGATCTGACGGCTCCCCGGCGTCACGGTCATGACGAGACCGGGGTAGATCGTCTCGTCCCGCAAGACCGCGGCTGCGACGGCGAGGTCCTCGAAGCCGGAGTTTACCGAGCTACCGATGCAGACCTGGGCGGCTTTGGTTCCGGCTACCTCGCTCACAGGAACCACGTTGCCCGGGGAGTGAGGCTGCGCGATCAGGGGTTCCAGTTTGTCGAGCTCGATATGCTCATGCTCGTCATAGCCGGCGTCCTCGTCGGCGGAGAGTTCCACGAAGTCGTCCTCGCGTTGCTGCATCCTCAGCCACTCCTTCGTTCTCTCATCCGAAGGAAAGATGCCCGTGGTGGCCCCGAGCTCGGCGATCATGTTGCAGATCGTGGTCCGTCCCGTGACGTCTATGTTCGCCACTCCTTCGCCGTAAAACTCGAAGACGCGCCCGAGGCCGCCCCTCACGCCTCGCCTCCTCAAGAGCTCGAGGATCACGTCCTTCGGTGTCACCCAGTCCGAGAGCTCTCCCGTGAGCTCGACGCCGACGACTTTGGGAGCGGGAGTCTGGAAAGGCTGTCCGGCCATCACGAGGGCCACATCAAGCCCGCCGGCCCCGATGGCTATGGACCCGAGGGCGCCGGAGGAGGTCGTGTGGGAGTCCGCCCCGACGAGCGTCGCGCCAGGCCTGGCGAAGCGCTCGACGTGCAGGTAGTGGCAGATGCCGTTCCCCGGTCGGGAGAAGTGGATGCCGTACTTGGCGGCGAAGGCCTGCAGGAAGCGGTGGTCGTCCGGGTTCTTGAAGTCCAGTTGGATGACGTTATGGTCGACGTACTGGACGGCGAGATCCACCTGTGCGCGGTCAAGGCCCATCCGCTCGAACTGCAGGCACGCCATCGTGCCCGTGGCGTCCTGAAGGAGCGTTTGATCTATCCTGATCCCCACCTCTTCGCCTGGTTCCAGGGTCCCTTCGACCATGTGATCCTCGATGATCTTGGTGACCAGATTTTTCGCCATCGTCCTCACCTCCGCTTCATGTTCCCGAACCTTCCCCGCCTATTCTACATTCCCGCCGTCG
>JBKPOM010000327.1:0-20828 GCA_046733115.1 Actinomycetota bacterium
ACGGTGGAGGCATTCGTAGAACGAGTGACGGAAGGTGCCCAAAGTGTGGAGGGCTTCAGAGGGTTCCATGATGCGCCCATCATGCGCTCACCGAGAGTCTTACGCATCCTTCGCCGCCAGCGCAGTTAAAACGCAAGCTCAGACGGAGCGGCGCCGGGTGCTCCTTGATCCGTCCGGTTCTGGCAGGACGAAGATGAGGGCGAGGACGACGATAAGCGCCAGGCTCGCCGTCGGGCTGACAAAGGCGAGCACGAAGGCGAGGATGTAGGAGAGCGTGCCGAGCACGTAGCGGCGCGTCATGGCGCGTAGTAGGGAAGGATCTACGCTCCGGTCTATGAGGCGGTAGTTTGTGGCGGCGTAGAGCCAGAGCAGGGTGAAGAACACGGCGGTCACGGCCAGCGTGCCGCTGTACACGGCGACGGCGGTGGTCCGATACGTCTCTTCGCGGATGTAGTCCGAAAGAAGGGCTGTGGGGAAGGGGATGAAGGCTACGCACATCAGGAACAGGATGTTTACGAAGAGCAGGATGTGGTCGGAGCGGGAGATCAGACGGAAACGGTTGTGGTGGTTCGCCCACACGGTGCCGATGACGAGGAAGCTGATAGCGTACCCCAGATAAGACGGCCACAAATGCACGAGCTCCTCGAAAAGCGATCCAATCTCTCCGACGTGGGGAACCCCTATCTCTATGATGAGGAGCGTGATCGCGATGGCGAACACCCCGTCGGAGAAGGCTTCTATCCTTCCGGTGTCACCCTCTTGACCGCCGCTCGCGGTAATCGGCGCTCCTTCCTAGACTCGTTCTTTATCCCCAGTTTGCACCAGCCGCGACGCCGGACGCAACGTCCTGGCATCCTTACCGAGCCGACGCAGCAAAGGAAAAGGGTACATGGCCCCGCTGGCGGCAGAGGAACGAGCGTCGCCGGACCAACCTCCCTTGTACCAGCCCAGGTGCAGGTGCGGCTCGAAGTGCCCCCGCCTTCCCTCCGGCTCCTGCCCAGTAGAATCGACACTTCCCCCATCTTCTCTCCTGCTTCGACCGGGGCACCATTCTTAGCCCACTCTGGGCCTTCAGGTGAGCGTAGTACAGGAGGTCGCCGTGCCTTATGAGCCCGGCGTCGAAGGCGGCTTCCACCAGAACTGCGTAGCCGCCCGAAGAGTTCCACCCATCCTCGTCCGAGCCGCGAGCCCTGACGACCGTGCCGTCTGTGATGGACCGGATCGGAGTGCCCTCCAGCGCGAACACGTCCGCGCCCTCGTGCTTGCCCTGCGCCCGCGTCTCGCCCCAGTCGTTCTTGTACGAGCCTTCGAAACGTTCCGGTAGCGGGAACACAGCCTCGGACGGACCGGAAGGTCCGGGTTCGCGGGACGGAGCGAGCACTAGCAGCAGGAACACGCAGAGAGCGCCCCACGAGTGGGACGCTCTCTTTTTCGTTGATCCGGGTGTGTGCGCGGGGTTCGCGTTGTTCAACCACACAGTTTAGTCGCTAGACGCCGCGGCATGTTCTATTGGGGGCTTTCGGCCAGGTTCACCTGTAGCTGGGTCTTTTGACCGTTCCTTACAACCGTCAGTTTCACCGCGTCGCCAGGTTGGTAGTTGCGCAGGGCCGAGATGAGGTCTCCCGAGCTCTGGACCTCATCCTTGCCCGCGGCGATCACGATGTCGCCACGCCGTATTCCTGCCTGGTCGGCAGGACCGCCGGGCTGGACCTTTTCGACCAACGCTCCCGTCTCTACGGAGCTTCCGAACCTTCTCGCCGTCTCCTGGGTCAGGTCGGAGAGGTAGACGCCAAGGTAGGGATGGACGGCCTCGCCGTTGTTGATGATCTGGTCCGCCACAGAGGTGGCCGTCTCCGACGGTATGGCGAAGCCGATGTTCTCTGCCCCGGTCTCACCGGGCGGCAGGTAGGCGACGTTGATGCCGATGACCTGGCCGTCGCGGTTTGCGAGGGCGCCGCCGGAGTTGCCCGGGGAGATGGCCGCGTCGGTCTGTATCAGGTCCACCAGCGAGCTGTCTTGCCGCCCACCCGTGATCTGGGCCGGAACTTCGCGCCCCGTGCCGCTGACGATGCCCGACGTGACGGTAGACTCGAAACCGGAAGGGCTCCCCACGGCCACCGCCATCTGGCCGACTATGGGGTCTCCGCTTGCGAAGCTCGCGGCCGGAAGGTTGTTGCGGTTCACCTTGACGACGGCGATATCCGTGGTCGGGTCCGTGCCGACGACCCGCCCCTGCTCCGTGGAGCCGTCCGCAAAGGCGACCTCGACGTCGCGCGAGCCCGCGACGACGTGGTTATTGGTGATGATGTAGCCGTCCGAACGGTAGATAACACCGCTCCCTATGCCCTCTTCCTTTTGCGCCCCGTAAGGCGTCTGCTGGACCCCGGAGACGTTGATCTGCACCACAGAAGGACTGAGCACGGAGGCGACCTTGGCCACGGGCTCGTCGGGCGGGATGCCCTTGGGGGCCGCCTTAATCGGCTCAGCGATCTGGGTCCTGCCCGTGCCGGGGTCGAGGTAGACGACGCCGATCACGAAAGCCAGGACGGCCAGGAACGTCAGCGGGACCAGGTAAGAACGCTGCAAACTGTACCCCCTCATACGATCACCTCCTCGAGGCTGCGCGACCCCGACTCAAGCAGCGTCCCCAGTAACTCTTCGGCCCTGTGCTGAACCCGCCTGACGGCCTTCTCGGAGATGCCGAGCTTCGCCGACAGCTCCCGCACGGTCACCTTCGTGCCCCTGTCGAGGCCGTAGCGGTTTACCAGTACATCGCGTTCGCGCTCGGGTAACTGCCTCACGGCGTCCCGGAGCCCGAGGCTCTCTCCGAGGTCCTCGGGTTCGTGTTCTTCCACGAAATCACCCAGCGTGTGGGCACCGGACTCGGGGCCGAGGGGTTGGTCCAGGCTCGAGACGTCGGGCACGGCCTCGAGCACCGTCCTGACTTTGCCGGTCTCCCATCTTAGACGGGCCGCGGTCTCCTCCAGGGTTGGTTCGCGGTGGAGCTCCGCGATCAGCTCGCCCTGTGCTTTGCGGATTTTGCGGAGCTTCTCGTTCATGTGGGCGGGGAGACGGATCTCACGTCCCTTGTCGCCGATGGCGCGTTGGATCGACTGCCTGATCCACCACGTCGCGTACGTCGAGAAGCGGTTGCCCATCTCCGGGTCGAACTTGTCCACCGCTTTCATCAGCCCGATGTTGCCCTCCTGGATCAAATCCTCGAAGGGAAGACCCTGCCCGCGGTACTTCTTGGCCACCGAGACGGTGAGCCTGAGGTTTTTCTCGACGAGCCGCCGGTGGGCGTCGCGGTCGCTGGCGCGGGCTCTGCGGCCCAGCTCCACCTCCTCCTCGTGGCTCAGCAGCTCGCCCCGTCCTATGCGCGCCATGTAGGCCGCGAGGAGCCGCGGGGCCTCCGCTTCCGTGTGGGTTGTCGTATAAGTCGCCATCTCTTCTTCTCCTGGTATGTGATCCCCCACAGTCTGCATCCCCAGTATGTGAAGAGCATTTGCGGTTCATGAGGGTTTTCACAGGAAAGGCCGCGCGGAGGGCAGGGTCGCTGCACAGGGGCGATAATACGGAGACGATGCGGATACTGGTGGTAGAGGACGAAGCGAGGCTGGCGCGCCTGATCTCGCGGGTCCTGGGCGAGGAGGGCTACGCGGTCGAGACCGAAGCCAACGGACGTCAGGCGCTCGTGCGGGCCCTGGCAGACGAGTTCGACCTCCTGATCGTGGACTGGATGCTCCCCGAGATAAGCGGCATCCAGTTGGTCAAGCGGCTAAGGGCGGCCGAGGTCGGGACACCTGCGATCATGTTGACGGCCCGCGACCAGATCGAAGACCGCGTAGAAGGCCTCGACGCCGGCGCCGACGACTACCTTCCCAAGCCGTTCGCCTTCCCCGAACTGCTGGCCCGCGTCCGGGCCCTTACCCGGCGTCCGTGGGGCGAGGAGAAGGAGGGCGCAGTCCTCAAGGCAGGCGATGTCACACTCGACCCCGTGCGCCACGTGGTGCGCCACGGGGGAGAGACTGTTGACCTGACGGCGAAGGAGTTCGCGCTGCTCGCCACATTGCTGCAGCGGCCGGGGCAGGTCTTCACCCGTTCGGTCCTGCTCGACACAGTATGGGGCGGCTCGCCCGAGGTCTACGCCAACGTGGTCGACCTCTACGTCTCCTACCTGCGCAAGAAGCTCGACCGTGCCGGCAACGCCTCCCACATCCGTACCGTCCGCGGCGTCGGCTACACCTTCGAGCCGCAACCGCGCTGATGTTCGACCACACCCGGAAGCGCCTGACGATGGGCTACGTGGGTATACTTGCCCTCATCCTGCTCGTCTTCGGCGTCGTCGTGGTGTTCAGCTTCTATCTGCGGGCCAGCCAGCAGCAGGACGACCTGCTGCTTCAGAAGGCCGAGGACAAAGCGAACGACGTGCTGAGCGGTAGAGACAAGTACGGCGTCGTCGAGGCGACCACCAGGTACGACGTGGCCGTGGTCGTGCTCCTGCCCGACGGTTCTACCTACGGGGATCTGAACGTGACATCCTTCTCCTTGGGTCTTCCCTACGCTGACGCGGCGCGTAGGGCGGCACAGGGTGGGCAGACGGTAAGCGAAACCGTTTCTGGACCCGGTGGCCCGGTGCGCGTAATGACCATCCCCGTAAAGAAGCACGAGGAGCGGGGAACCGTGGTCGCGATCGCCCAGGCCGCCCAGTCGCGTCGGGCCGTTTCGGACCCGGTCGAACGCCTGGTCTTCGTGCTGGTTTTCACGGGCCTCGGGGCGCTCGTGCTGGCGGCGGCCGGCGGTCTGTTCATGTCGCGACGGGCGATGCGTCCGGTTCAGGAGGCGTTTGGTAGACAGAGGACGTTCATCGCGGATGCCTCCCACGAGCTCAAGACGCCGCTCACCCTGATCCGGGCCGACGCCGAGGTCCTGTCCCGCGGCCTCGACGACCCGGCCAATGCAAAAGACAACCGCGAGCTCGTTGCCGACCTGCTCGGCGAGACCGACAAGATGAACGCCGTCCTCTCCGACCTCCTTCTCCTGACGCGCCTGGACGCGGAGAAGGTCTCCGTCTCCCGCGAACCCTTCGACCTGGCCCTCGTCCTCTCCGAGACCTCGGAGCGCTTCGCCGCGCGCGCTGTCGCCGAGGGCAAGAACCTGGAGGTAGAGCACGCGGGGAAGCTCCCGGCGCGCGGCGACGCGCAGCGCACGGGCCAGATCCTCGCCGCCCTCCTCGACAACGCCCTGCGCTTCACACCACGAGAAGGAACCGTAACCGTCGAAGGCCACGTCGCAGGCAAGCGCGTCGAGGCGAGCGTGACGGATACGGGGCCAGGGATCCCGCCTGAGAGCCTGGACCGTGTCTTCGAGCGCTTCTACAGGGCCGACACAAACAGCGCCGCCAGGACCAAGGGGCCCTCGGGCGGCGGTACCGGCCTCGGCCTCGCCATCGCTCGCGACCTCGCACGAGCCCAGGGCGGCGAGCTGACCGCCGAAAACGCTTCCAAAGGAGGAGCAAGGTTCACGCTCGCTCTGCCTTCCAGCTAATCAGCAAGTCAGCAGGTCAGCATTTCAGCATGTCTCACCGGGTTTGGGCTCTTCGGGTGCGCTGAAACGCTCACATACGTCATGCGCGCGAAAGCGGGAAACCACTTGTAGGAAGCGATCCGTGCACGTTGGCGAGCTTCACTGTGCCGTCGTCGCGCTTACCCGGACCTGGTGTCAGTCCCGAGTGAACAACAAGCTGACAGGCTGAATTGCTGAAGTGCTGACCCGCTGTCAGGGACGAACTGGCGGGCCATCTCGTTGCCGCGTGCGTGGGTTACGAGGAAGGTTATACCCGAGCATTTCCAGCCATCGGCGGTGCGCCCCAGCGTGTGGGTGTATTCACCCCATACTTCCCAGAGGTCAGATCCGGTATCCCGCTCGAGGATGTTCAGCGCGTAGCCTTTGGAGAAGACTTGGCCCGGCCTCCTTCGAGCGAGATCCTGTGGTTCGTACGCATGTGGTGGCTGAGCTTCTCGGGATAGAGGTTCGTTTTCCACGCGCTTACGAGGTCGTCTGCGGCCATCCGGGCCGGTTCTCCGCTGGCGCGAGCAAGGTAAATTCGGCGAGGATCTCGTCGGTAAAGTAGCTCCTGCAGAGCTCCCAGTCCTTGGCGTCGGTTGCCAGGTCTATGCCGTCTACGACGCGCCGGATCTCCGTCTCGTCGACGAGCTGCTTTACGGTCTTATCGATCTCGCTCAATCCCTGTTCCTTTCTTCGGTATGAATCGTCCTTCTACCAGGCTTCGGGCTTGCCGTCGTAGAAGAAGCCGCCCGTAGGACCATCGTCCGGGAGGGTCGCTGCCCACACCACTCCGGCTGCGCCACCTTCGACGGAGCATCCACCGTGGCCGCCCATGTCTGTGGCGGTCTATCCCGGGTCTACGGCGTTGACCAGGATGCCTGTGCCCCTCAGCTCGGCGGCGAGCATCCGGGTGAGCGCGTTGAGCGCGACCTTGGAGACGTTGTATGCCGGCGTACCTCCGCCCATGCTCGCGAGCGAGCCCGCGCCACTGGTGACGTTGACGATCCTGCCGTGACCGCCCCGCCGCATCAGCGGAACGAACGCCTCGCAGGTGCGCCACGCCCCAAAGGTGTTGGTCTCCAGTGCTTCGCGCACGATATCCAGATCCGCGCCCAGGGCTCGTTGCCAGGTTTCGTAGTGGATCGCCGCGTTGTTCACGAGCACGTCCAGACGCCCCGGATCGTCCACCATGCGTGCTGCCAGGTCCTCGACGCTCTCCTCGTCCGAGACGTCGAGCCGGCGCGGGAGAACAGACAGACCTTCCTCCGCCAGCCTCGCCGCAGCCCTCTGGCCTTTCTGCACATCCCGGCTGCCGAGGACGACCGTGAAGCCTCTCCGGGTGAGTTGACGCGTGACCTCGAAGCCGATACCGCGGTTGGCGCCGGTCACGAGGGCAACACGCGTACCCTCTCCGAGCGCCTCGCTCATTCGCCCACGTCTGTTAGCAAGAAAATCTCACCGATCAAAGCTCTCCTATCTCTGTAGCCCGGCTCGTGCGTAACGGTCACAAGCCTACCCGCGCCAGGTCGCCCTGAGCACCCTGACCCAGTTCTCGTGCGCCAGCTTGCTCAACGACGCTTCGTCGTAGCCGGCGGCGCGCAGGGCCGCGAGCACGTTGGGAAGGCCCGATACGTCCCCGATCCCCTCGGGAACCTTCGCCCCGTCGAAGTCCGAGCCGCACCCCACCCTATCGATGCCGGTGCGCTCGACGAGGTAGTCTATTTGCCGCACGACCGTCTCCAGCGTGGTGTCTTCCGACTCCCCGCCGTCCCCGCGCAGGAAGCCGACGGCGAAGTTCACGCCGACCATACCGTCCGAGTCCCTGATGGCGTCGAACTGCCGGGCCGTCAGGTTACGCGACGCGGGGCAGAGGGCGTGGGCGTTCGTGGGTCGCCACGAGCGGTGCCTCGGAGAGCTCTGCCACCCCCCAGAAGCCCCTCTCGTTCAGGTGGGAGAGGTCGATCAGGACCCCCAGCCGGTTGCACTTCCTGACGAGCTCCCTCCCCGCGTCCGTCAACCCAGAACCCGTGTCGGGAGAGGAAGGAAACCTGAAAGGGACCCCTTCGGCGTAAGCGTTGGGCCTGCTCCACACGATTCCGAGCGAGCGCAGTCCCGCCTCGTAGTACGTTTCGAGCGCACGGGGAGCGGGCCCTAGGTTCTCGGCGCCTTCGAAGTGCAGGATGGCCGCCACGATTCCGTTGCGCAGGCATCCTTCGAGTTCGTCGGCCGTCCTTACGACCTGGAGCGCACCATCCGACCCTTCCTCCAGACGATACAGGTCTTTCACCAGCCCGTCGGCGAAGCCTCGCGCATACTCGGGGTCAGGTGATGGAGCCCTCGAAACCTCGTAGCCGTTCTCGGTGACCGTGAGCGCCGACTCCTCGGTCCAGCCGTCGTCTTCGGGGTTGGGTGTGTAGCATGCGAAGAAGCCTCCACCGAAACCGCCCTCGCGGGCCCTTATCAGATCGATGTGACCGAGGTCGCTGCGCTCGAAGAAAGAGCGCCCCTCGCCACGGTCGGGAAGGTGGAGGTTGAGCAACGTATCGTTGTGTCCGTCGAAGACGGGGATCGTATTCATGTGAAGGATGATCCAGGACCGTCTATCGGATGCCGACGACGTTCAAGCAAAGACGAGACGGGGCGTCCACCGGCATGGATGCCCTGCGCCTACCTGGCGATCTGTGCTAGTACTTCGGCACGCTGGGGTCGATCTCCTCGCTCCAGGCCGTGATGCCGCCCTTGACGTTGTACACGTTCTGGAAGCCGGCGTCCTGCAAGAGCTTGACGGCCTTCGCGCTGCGGCCTCCGGTCTTGCAGTGGACGACGAAGTACTCGTCCTGATCCAACTCAGCCAAACGCTGCGGAAGCTCGCCAAGGGGTATGAGCCTCACGCCGATGTTGGCGACCTCGTACTCGTGCGGCTCGCGCACGTCGAGCACGTTGACGTCTTCGTTGTTGTCCAGCTTGCTCTTGAGCTCTTTGACCGTGATCTCCGGCACGCCGTTCTCCTCTTCGGCGGCGCTCGCCTGAGGGATGCCGCAGAACTCCTGGTAATCGATGAGCTCCGTAACCGTAGGGTTCTCGCCGCAGACGGGGCAGTCCGGATCCTTGCGGAGCTTCATCTCGCGGAAGCTCATGCCCAGAGCATCGTAGAGGAGGAGCCGTCCGATGAGCGGCTCGCCGATCCTGAGTATGAGCTTGACGGTCTCCGTGGCCTGGATGGTCCCGATGGCGCCGGGAAGGATGCCGAGCACCCCACCCTCCGCGCAGCTGGGTACGAGCCCCGGAGGAGGCGGCTCGGGATAGAGGCAGCGGTAGCAAGGACCTTCCTCGGCAAAGAACACGCTCGCCTGGCCTTCGAAGCGGAAGATGGAGCCGTAGACGTTCGGTTTGCCGAGGAGGACACACGCGTCGTTTACCAGGTAGCGGGTCGGGAAGTTGTCCGTACCGTCCACGATCACGTCGTAGTCCTCGAAGATCTCCAGGGCGTTTTCGCTGGTGAGTGCCTCTTCGTGGACCCTGACCTCGACGTTCGGGTTTATGTCTTTGATCTTCTCGTAGGCGCTCTGGACCTTGGGGCGCCCCACATCGGAGGTGCCGTGGATGATCTGACGCTGCAAGTTCGACTCGTCCACAACGTCGAAGTCCACAATCCCGATGGTCCCTATCCCCGCCGCCGCCAGATAAAGGGCGAGCGGGCTTCCCAGTCCACCAGTACCCACCGTCAGAACCTTCGCGGCCTTGAGCTGCTTCTGCCCGTCGAGGGCCACCTCGGGCATGATGAGGTGCCTGCTGTAGCGAGCAATTTCCTCATTGCTCAACTCTATCGTACCGTTGGGCGGATCTACTAATGGCTGCCTTGCCTGCATTCTCGAAACCTCTTCTGAAAGATCTGGAAAAAGAACGTCTGAAAGACTACCTACATCGTCCCCCGACATAGCCTCCCGCTATCGAAGGGATGATGGAGATCTCATCACCGTCAGCTACCTCCGTGTCCTGGCCTTCGAGGTAGCGGATGTCCTCGTCTCCCTTGTAGACGTTGACGAAGGAGCGCAGCTTGCCGTCGCCAGTGTACAGGTGCTGCCTGAGGTCCGGGTGCTCGGAGGCGAGGTTCCCTAAGGCTTCACCGGCTGTGACGCCGCCGACCTCGACCTCGGGGTTGCCAGCGGTGTACTGCCTCAGTGGGGTTGGGATCTTGACCTTCGGCATATCTTAAGTCTCCTTTATCCTACTATCGGCTCTTCGTCGTAACCGGAGCGGTCATCCCTCAACGTCCACGAGCGCATGTCCTCGACGTTCTCGCCGCTGACCGAGGCTATAACGTAGGAGTAGCCTGGCCAGGCGTGCTCGCGGTCGTATTCTGAGGGCTCGGCCGGGTGATCCGGGTGGGAGTGGTAAAACCCCAGCAGCCCCATGTCCTTCTCTTCGGCCCGCTCCTCGAACCTCTTTACCGCGAGCGGCCCGATGAGAAACCTCCTGCTGCGCTCCTCCTCGTGCGTGTTCTCGGCCCGCCACACGTCCACGACGACCCTGACGCCGCCGCTATCGATACCGACGAGCGCGCCGGCGCACTCCTCCGGATAAGCATCTTTTGCGTGCTCGTGGATACGTTCGACGTCCCCCGCGCCTATCTTGAGCGGCAACCTACTCCTCCCAGAAGCTCTCGGAGAGGTACTTGTCAGCCCCGTCGCACAATATGGTTGCGACGATCCCAGAGTCTGTCTCCCTCGCGACTTTAAGCGCCGTCGCGACCGCCGCCCCGGCCGAGATACCGATGAGGATCCCGTCCTCGCGCGCGACCCGCCTGACCATCTCGTAGGCCTCCTCGGTCCTCGTCGCGAGGTTCTGATCCGCTATGGTCGAGTCGTAGATGGATGGCACGATGGCGCTCTCCATATGCTTCATCCCCTCCAAACCGTGGAAAGCCGAGTCGGGCTCGAAGGAGATGACCTCTATCCCGGGGTTGTACTCCTTGAGCCGCGTTGCCGTCCCGACGAAGGTCCCGCTCGTGCCTAGCCCCGCGACGAAGTGCGTGACCTCGCCCGCGGTCTGCTCCCAGATCTCCGGCGCCGTAGATTCGTAGTGCGAGCGCGGGTTGGCCGGGTTGGAGTACTGGTCCGGGTAGAAGTACCGCTCCGGGTCGTCGGCGTAGAGTCGCCGCGCCTCCCTGATGGCCCCGTCAGATCCCTCGCCGGGGTCGGTCAAAACGAAGTCCACGCCGTAGGCCCTGAGGATCTTCTTCCGTTCCTCGCTAGCGTTCTTCGGCATGCAAAGCTTTACCTTGTAGCCGAGGGAGGCCCCGATCCAGGCGTACGCTATGCCCGTGTTGCCACTCGTGGCGTCCAGGATGATCTTCCCAGGCGTGAGGGCGCCCGTCTTCTCGCCGTCCCGGATCATCCACAGCGCGGGCCTGTCCTTGACCGACCCACCGGGGTTGTACCACTCGGCCTTGCCCAGGATGCTGACGCCGGGAACCTCCGCAGAGATGCCCGGCAACTCCAAAAGCGGTGTGTTGCCGACAAGCTCCGTTACGTTATTTCCAGCCCGCCGATTAATCCGAGTGATCATGTCGGGATTAATTATACAGGGTGAAGGTTCGGCGTCCAGACAGGAGGGAGGATGCTGACCAACGTAATGGCCGAGAGGCTAGAAAGGTGCCTCCCGGCCATGGTTGGTGCGTTGCGAAGCAGTATACATGAACGTAGTGGCGCCATTCCAGTACGGCCCGGCGCCGGCTAGCCTATATTCTGCAAGATTTCAGGCAGGCCGCGGCGGCGGCAAGTGAAGATGGGGGTGTCCAGCTCGGTGTAGGCGCTCGCCTCGCTCTCCCTCAGCTCCATCATCAGGTCCTGGAACTTCTCGGGCGACTCGGCCTCGAAGGAGAGGATGAACTCGTAGTCGTCTATCCCGAAGCAGTAACCCGTGTTGTTCTTGACGGGGTAGTGCTTACGTCCTATGCGCATGTGCTCGTTCATCATGCGCTGGCGCTCCTCCATCGGCAACCGGTACCAGGCCCGCGTCTTTACGAAGGGATAGACGAACAGGTACTCGCCCTCGCCCGGCACGATGTACCTGCGGTTCTCGAAGCCGGGCGTATGTTCGCCCACGTAGATGGAGCGCCGGCTCAGGGCGAAGTACGAGTAAGAGACGCGCAAATATTTCCCGAGGCCCGTTTTCAGCAGTGCCGCCGTCATGTCCTCGAAGGCATCGAGGTCGTAGCCGATCCTCCACATCATAAAATCCGCATCGGCCCGTAACCCCATGAGCGAAAACGACCGCAAAAGCATCTCCCCCGAGTGTTTCTCAGCGGCCTCCAGGAACTCTTGCTTTCCGCGCTCACGCTCCTCGTCGGGTAGACGTCGCCAGACGGGGGCCAGCTCGAAGAACACGTAGTTGATGTACTGGGCCGGAAGTTCATCTTCCGGGACCTCTTGCTGGCGTGTCCTTGTCTCGGTCATTCGTTGCTCCCTTTACTCGTAAAGGCTTTCAGCCATCAGCCGTCAGCTTTTTGTGGCTGATTGCCGAGTGCTGAACGCTGACTGCTCTTCCAGGCCGAAATTATTGTCGTACAGTTCGGCGATGCGGGAGAGCTCGACGGGGGTGAGGTCGGGGGTCTCCGAGGTGGCGGCGAACTCTTCAATCTGCTCTTCGCCGTAGATGTTGGGGAGGGTGGAGGCTATCTCGGGGGTGGCGAGGACGAACTTCAGGGCGGCCTGGCCGAGGGTCCGTTCGCCCGAATCGGTGAGGAAGGAGAGTTGCTCGACCTTTTTGAGGCCGGTCGTAAGCCATTCTTTCGGGCGGTGGCGGCGGTGGTCGTTCTTGGCGAAGGTCGTGTTCTCGTCGTAGTGGCCTTCCAGCATGCCGGAGGAGTGGGGGACGCGTGCGATCAGAGAGGTACCCGTCTCGCGGGCGGCTTCGATCAGGGCGCGACCAGGATCCTGCTCTAAGAGGTTGTAGATCATCTGCACGCCCTCTATCCGGCGCTCGCGCATCACTTTGACGCCTTCTTCAAGCCAGCCGATCTTCGGCCCGAGGGCGACGCCGTAGGCCCGGATCTTGCCATCGCCCTTGAACCGTTCCATGAGGGCAAACAGCTCGTCGTCCTCGACGGCGTCCATCTTGGTGTTGTGGAGCTGCAGAAAGTCCACGTAGTCCGTGCCGAGCCTCTTCAGGCTCTGCTCCAGGGCGAAGCGGATGAAATCATCCGACCAGTCATGCGGGCGCTCCTGCTGGCCGCGGCGGGCCGTGTGGTTATAGAAGTCGTAGCCTATCTTGGTCGAAATCACTACGTCGTCGCGCATGTGCCCGAAGGCGTCCGCCAGAAGCGTCTCACCCTTGCCCGAGCCGTAGGTGTCGGCGGTGTCGAAGTAGTTGATGCCCTGCTCGTAGGCCTCCCTGAGGAGCCTCACGGATCGTTCGTCGTCCACCTCGCCCCACCAGCCGGTCGAGACCGTCCACACCCCGAAACCGACCTCGGAGACCGCGATGTCCGTGCCGCCCAGATTACGGTATCTCATCTGCTGCTCCCTGCTCGCTCTAGATTCCTTGATAACCCAACAACTACTACATTGTAGCGCCGGTGGCTGTTGACTTTCTCTCAATCCGGGCGCTGCTCTATAATCGCGCGATGCTGAAGAGAGACTCGGACCTCGCGCCGTGATCGCACGCTACCCGGGCGGAGAACTCGGGGCAAGGAGCGCCGCTCGAAACGGTTCCGTGGTAGTCGTGGTCGACGCGTTCAGGGCGAGCACGACGATCGCCGTGCTCGTCTCGAAGGGGCCAAAGGTCGTTCCCGTTGCGTCCATCGAAGAGGCCGCATCCGTCGAGGCGGACTTCCGCATCGGCAAGCGGGGCAGCGCGAAGGTCGCCGGCTTCGACTTCGGTAACTTGCCAACGGAGATTTTGGATTCAGGGATACCCCCTGACTCCACGGTCGTCCTCTCCACCACTAACGGAACCCGCATCGTCGAAGCCGCAGCCGGCGCGCAGGCCATCCTTACCGGCGCCTTCGTCAACGCAGAATGCCTTGCGGAGGATCTATCCGATGGAACCTACGATGACGCCAGGGTCGTGGTGGTCGGGTGCGGGTGGGAGGGACGCTACGCCTCCGAGGACGAGGTGGCGGCCGGGGCTATCTTGCACCGGCTACGGTCTCGTGGTGCGGACCTGGACGAACGGGCCGGGCGCGTCGTCGAGCGTTATCTGTCACGCTCCGCGAATGCGCTCAAGAGCAACAGCGCTGCGCGGAGGCTCAAACGTCTCGGCTACGAGCGGGATCTGGACTATTGCCTGGCCGAGGATACGGTGCCGGTCGTGCCCCGTCTCGTCGGCGGCGCGTTCGTGGGATGAGAGGTCCCGGATCTTCGGCCCGGGGGCCAACGCCAAAAGCCGAAATTTCGTCTTGACAGGGCGGTGACGCGCCTTTACTCTGAGGTCAGCGAAGGCGGATCAAACGTTACAAGCTCCGTCTAAACCGCGACGGGAAGGAGGTGAGTAGACAAGTGACTCTTACTATCACCCACGAGAAGACCCGCGAGGTTACCCGCGAGGATGTGGACCGGGCCATCGACGTCATCGAGCGTCACCTCGAAAAGGAGGCCAGGACCCGCAACCTGCTGGACGAGCAGGCGATCATGCGCCCCAAGGACCTGTGCAAGCAACAGGGCCTGGATATGGTTGCCGAGTTGCGCGGCATGATGTAGACCCGCGCGACCAACAGGGCCCATGAAGGGGGATGCACAGTAAACCCCCTGCGTCTCACGTAGACAACCGAGGGCTGTCCATCCCCCTTCACGTGGCTACAAAAGGGCCGGAGAAATCCGGCCCTTTCAGCATTTCAGCAGGCGTTAAGGCAGCGGCCAACGCACGCGTGACGTAGCTCCTCCCATAACGTTTCGGTTCACGAACGCAGGCGTGGTGATCCGGGAAGAAACTGAAATGCTGAAAGCGGAGGCGAAGCCGGAGCGTGCTGGCGAGCGGAGGAGGAGGGATTCGAACCCTCGATACCCCGTTGAGAGGTATAACACCTTAGCAGGGTGCCGCCTTCAACCACTCGGCCACTCCTCCAGTTGCAGGAGTATATCAAAGTCGTGTAGCGTGTTCGCGCGGGCGCTTGTTAGCCTTCTGGTTCTTTGGTTTCTTCTATCGTCTCTTCGTCGACGACGTCTGGCTTCGTGTTGGCGGGTTCGGCGTCGAGGATCTGCTCTCCCGAGACCTCTTCTTTTATCCTGACGAGCGTGGCGTTGAGGGTGGCGCCGAAGAGGATGGTCAGGGAGGAGATGTAGAGGTAGAGGAGCAGTATGATCACGGTGCCGATGGAGCCGTAGGTTTTGTCGTATGTGTTGAAGTCGCTGCTCAGGTACAGGTTGAAGGCGACGCTCGCCAGCACCCAGAGCAGGATGCCTATAACGCCGCCAGGTGTGATCCAACGGAAAGGCTGGTTGGCGTCGGGGGCGAAGTAGAAGAGGAGCGCCACCGTCACGACCATGAAAAGCAGCGCCGCCGGCCAGCGCGCTATGTTCCAGGCGACCATGAACTCGTCGCCCAAAGTGAAGACCTCGGCAATGGTGCGCCCGATAGAGGGGCCTGCAACCAGCAGCAGCACGCCAATCAAAAGCAGTGCCGAAAGGCCGAAGGTCATCAGGATGGCGATGCCCCTGACCTTCCAGAAGGGGCGCGTCTCCTGCACGTCGTAGGCGCGGTTCAGGGCGTTTATCAAGGCGGCGAAGGCGCCGGAGGCGGCCCAGATCGTGCCGAGGATACCGACGGAGAGGAGGCCCGGAGCCGTATCCTCGTTGCGGAGCGTGTGCTCGGTGTAGGTGTGGATCAGGGCGTAGACCTGCGCCGGCAGGAGCCGCCTGAGGTAGTCGAAGAGATCCGTGACGAACTGCGGGTCGGAGCTGGAGAAGGCGTCGAGGATAGCGACGCAGAACAGGATGAAAGGGAAGATCGCCAGTATCAGGTAGAAGGCGAGTTGCGCGGCGAGGCCCAAGGCGTCGTCGCGGATGCACTCCTGCACGGTGGCCTTAAGCGTCCCGTAGCGCAGGAGGTCCCTGAGATCCCCCAAAAAGTTCTTCAGCGACCCGCGTGCGGGCCTACGCGCCACCCCCCTTAGCTTCGTGCCGGCCGTGTCTGACGCCACCCGGACCATAACTCCCTTCTCGTAATGGGTCTTATTTTACCCGCAATCGTGGCTGTAGAGGTCAGAAACGCTAATCCGGTGCGCTTGGCCGGTCGTATAAATTTACGTATGAAGGGGTTAGTATCGGGGAGCGTCGTGTGTCTCGCGCCGGGTGCCGGGCGCTATATCATCTGCTCCGAGGGGCGTGGTATCGGGGTACTCGCCGGCGGCGGGGGAAGGGTCTGGATGGACCGTGTAGAAGACGAGGTTCTGGTGAGGAGGTTGGCCTTGGGGGACGAGCGCGCCCTCTCGGGGCTCTACGACCGCTACGCCGGCCTGGTCTACGGGACGGGGATGCGTTACCTGGGAGACAGGGGAACGGCGGAGGAGCTGGTCCAGGACGTCTTCACCTCGGTGTGGAAGAACGCGGGCGGCTTCGACCCGGCTCGGGCGAGCTTCGCCACGTGGCTCTACCGGATCACGCGTAACAGGGCGACCGATCTGATCCGTCGCCGCAACGCGCGCGTGAGAACCGTGGGAAACGAGCCGCTCCTCGAGCCTGGGGAGACCGACCCAGCTGGCGCCCTCTCGCGCAACTTCGACGTGGCCGTCGCGCTCTCGCGATTATCTCCAGTCCACAGGGAGTTGCTCGTCCTCGCCTACTTCCGGGGCCTGTCGCAGCGTGAGATCTCCGAGCGCACGAACACGCCCCTGGGCACGGTCAAGAGCCGCACCACGGCGGCTCTGCGCGCTCTGCGCGAGACCATAGGCCCGGACGAAACGCGGTGATCCCCGTATGAGTGAACACCCGGAAATGCGGAACCTCCTCGGCCCCTACGTGATGGGTGCCCTGGAACCGCGCGAGGAACGGGAGGTCGATGACCACCTGCGAGAATGCGCCGGTTGCAGGGAGGAGGCGAGCGAACTGCGTGCCGTCCACGAGCACCTCCTGGACCTCGCGTGCACCACGGAGGCGCTGCCACGGGACCTTGAGGAGCACGTTGTGGCCGGCATACCGCGGCGCGAGGACCGGCGTCGTCTCCCTTCGTGGGTGGCCGCGGTGGCAGCGGTCTTCTGTGTGCTCGCGGTGCTGGGCGCGATCTTCGTCCCCGATCTCTCCGGCGGCCGGGCCCTCGCCTCGGCGACCCTCAGCCCCACCGATCGCGCCCCCGCCGCGGGCGGGGAGGTCAGCATCAAGGACGCCGGGGGGAACATGGAGGTACGCCTGGAAGCGTGGGGGTTGCCCCCGTGCGAGCGGGATCAGTACTACGAGCTGTGGCTCGTCGAGGGCGAAGAACGCGTCAGCGCGGGGAGCTTCACGGTCGGTCCGAGCGGAAGGGTCGAGGTAGATATGAACGCCCCCGATTTCGCCGGTTCCTACCCCGCGGTCGGCATCACCTACGAGCACGACAAAGATCCCCGCCCCAGCGACGCCAAAATGCTCTCAGGCGAACTGCACAAGCTCTGAGGTCCAAAGCTCCCGAGACTACGACGTCCCCGACCACGATTCGTCCATGGTTCGTTGGTGTGTGCTCCGATCTTGTAGGAGAATGGGCAAGAAGAGCTTGTGCAAACGGTTCCCCGGAGGGACGGGTCCTCCTGCAGGGTTTGACGCCACGACGCAACCCGAGACGTCACTATGCGAGCGGCCCGAGCCGGTGCGGGTGTGGATTCTCGGCGGCTTCCGGGTTTCCGTAGGCGTCAGGACCGTCGGGGATGGGGAGTGGCACCTTAGGAAGGCGGTGAGCCTCGTGAAGCTGCTCGCCCTCGCCGAAGGCCACCTCCTGCACCGCGAGCAGGCGATGGATCTCCTCTGGCCTCGTCTTGGAAGAGCGGCCGCCTCCGACAACCTGCGCCAGGTACTGCACGCCGCCCGCCGCACCCTCGCCCCCACGGACGGCTCCCTGCACCACTTGGCATCCGATGGCGACTCGCTCGTGCTGTGTCCGAAGACCGTCGAGGACAGGCTTCGGGGTTGGATCGTCGGTACGGTCATTGTTTCGCTCTTTGTCGGGATCGGCGGCGGGGTGGCCTATGGATCATAGGGGTGCCGCTGTACATCAGCATCGGCCTCATCGGGGGCATGCTGAACGTCGTTCCGTACCTCGGATCGACCGCGGGCGCGCTGCTCCCGCCGTTGGTGGCGCTGACCATCTCGCCGATCAAGGCGTTGCTGGTCCTGTTCGTGGTCCTGAATCAAACCGAAGGCTACATCCTCTAGCCCGTGATAATGGGCCGCGAGGTCAACCTCCACCCAGCGACGGTCCTCGTTTCTTTCCTCATCGCGGGCGCCTTGGTCGGGCTGGTCGGGGTGCTCCTTGCCGTCCCCGCCGCCGTAGTCTGCGCGACCCTGATGGACGAATTGTTCCCGGAGGCGCCACCCGAAGATGAGCCTTCCAGAGGCCGGTGAGGGGGTTCGGGGGAGGCCGCGAAGGCCCCGTGCGGAGCAGCCGGATTTCGGGGTCGGCGGCCCATCTTTACCGAAACCTTACGCTTCCTTAACCGTGGCTTCACGAAAGCGGGGCGGGGGTGGCAGACAATGGGGCCGTCGATGAGGATAAGATGGGTAGCCGCCCATCCCCGGCGAAATCGGACCGGGCACGGGTGAGTACGTCCGGGTACGCTCGCGGGCGTGGGGAGACCGGCTCTCTCGGCTCGGGCGCGACGGGCGTCGAGGTTAGGACCGGAAGGAGGAGAGTGGACATAAGAGATCTGATCCTGGCCTGGTCGGTGGTACGACAGGCGCGGGGCGACGACCCCCTCGCCCTGGGCAAGGCGGCGCAGTCCGCGCGGCAGGCGAACCTCAAGCCGCGCACCGCCGAGGCCGACGAGGTCGTCCGGTCCATCTGCCCCTACTGCGCCGTCGGATGCGGCCAGAGGATCTTCGTCAAGAACGGCGAGGTTACCCAGATAGAGGGAGATCCCGACTCGCCCATCTCGCGCGGTCGACTCTGCCCCAAGGGCGCGGCCTCGCGCTCCTACGTCCAGAGTCCCCTGCGCGAGTACAAAGTGAAGTACCGTAGGCCCTACTCGACTGAATGGGAGGAACTCGAGCTCGAGGCGGCCCTCGACATGATCGCCGACAGGCTCATAAAGACGCGCGAGGAGACCTGGGAGGACGAGGACGAGAACGGGGTCAAGCTCCACCGCACCCTCGGGTTCGCCCACCTGGGCGGCGCCACACTGGACAACGAAGAGAATTACCTGATGAAGAAGTTCTACACGGCGATGGGGGCCATCCAGGTCGAGAACCAGGCCAGGATATGACACTCCTCCACGGTCCCGGGTCTCGGGACCTCGTTCGGTAGGGGCGGGGCGACCACCTTCCAGCAGGACCTGGCCAACTCCGACTGCATCGTGGACATCGGCTCCAACATGGCCGAGAACCACCCCGTGGGTTTTCAGTGGGTCATGGAAGCCAGATTGCGGGGGGCGAAGATCATCCACGTGGACCCCCGTTACACGCGCACGAGCGCCGTCTGTAACATGTACGTCCCCTTGAGGGCCGGTACCGACGTAGCTTTCCTCGGCGGGATCATCCATTACATCCTCCAGAACGGGCGGCACTTCGAGGAGTACGTCAAGGCGTACACCAACGCGCCCGTGATCGTGAGCGAGGACTTTGCCGACACCGAGGAGCTGGACGGCATGTTCTCCGGGTGGGAACCGGAGTCGGGCTCCTACGACCCGTCGAGCTGGCAGTACGCCGGCATGGAGGCTCAAGGGGCGGCCGGCAGGCGCGAGCAGGGGGGCGCGACCGGCGAGCAGGCCCACTACTCGCAAGGCGGTTCCCTCGAGCACGGCGAGCCCCCGGAGAGAGACGAGACGCTCCAGCACCCCAGGTGCGTCTTCCAGATCCTCAAAAAACACTACGCCCGCTACACGCCCGAGATAGTCGAGCGGGTCTGCGGCATCTCCAAGGATCTCTTCGTCAAGGTCGCCGAGACCATCTGCGAGAACTCGGGCAGGGAGAAGACCACCGCCTTCGCCTACGCGGTGGGCTGGACCCAGCACACCCACGGCGTCCAGAACATCCGCGCCGCCTCCATCATCCAGCTTCTGCTCGGCAACATCGGCCGGCCCGGCGGAGGAATCATGGCCCTGAGGGGGCACGCCTCCATCCAGGGCTCGACCGATATACCGACCCTCTTCAACATCCTCCCCGGCTACATCCCCATGCCCAACGCCCACGCCCACACCAGTTTGGACAAGTTCGTGGAGCGCAACTCCGCCCCGAGCGGCTACTGGGGCAACATGAAGGCCTACACGATAAGCCTCCTGAAGGCTTACTGGGGAGAGGCGGCCACGGAGGAGAACGACTACTGCTTTGACTACCTGCCGCGCCTCACGGGGCAACACTCGATCTACCCGGCGATCATGGGTATGATCGACGGCTGGTGCAAGGGCTTCTTCGTGATGGGCCAGAACCCGGCGGTCGGCGCCGCCAACGGCAAGCTGCAAAGGCTCGCCCTGGCCAACCTCGACTGGCTCGTCGTTCGCGACCTCGTGGAAACGGAGACGGCCTCCTTTTGGTACGACTCGCCCGAGATAGAGACCGGCGAGCTTAGGCCATCCGACATAGGCACGGAGGTCTTCTTCCTGCCGGCGGCCTCCCACGTAGAGAAGCAGGGCTCGTTCACCAACACGCAGAGGCTCCTGCAGTGGCGCAACAAGGCCGTTGAGCCTAAAGGAGATTGCCGGTCCGAGCTCTGGTTCATGTACCACCTCGGCAAGAGGGTAAGGGAGAAGCTCGCGGGTTCCACCGACCAGAAAGACAGGGCGGTCCTCGACCTCAACTGGGACTACCCGACAGAGATAGAGGGCGGCATCGAGGAGCCCGACGCCCACTCGGTCTTGAGGGAGATAAACGGCTGGGACGAGAACAATGACGCCCTCGGGAGCTACCTCCAGATAAAGGACGACGGGTCCACCACGTGCGGGTGCTGGATCTACTGCGGCGTCTACGCCGAAGAGCAAAACCAGGCCAACCGCCGCAAGCCGTGGACCGAGCAGTCCTACGTCGCCCCCGAGTGGGGCTGGGCGTGGCCGATGAACCGCCGCATCATCTACAATCGCGCCTCCGCGGACCCCGACGGCAAACCTTGGTCCGAGCGCAAGAAGTACGTCTGGTGGGACGAGG
>JBKPOM010000328.1:0-2799 GCA_046733115.1 Actinomycetota bacterium
GCGCTTTGCATGGAACGAGGGTACTCTAGCAGACTAGTAAGTGACGACACAGATGCCACCTGGATATCTTTGCTGTTAGTTGAACGTTACTGACGAAACGCTAGGTGCATAAGTGGCTTGTAACTTCGTAGAACTCCGTCACCGCGAAGTTCGCATTCTGGGCATTCTCGGAAGTTCGCTTCCCGTTCGTTACTAATGTCTCAAAATACGCAATTTGAGGGATACGCCCATCCCTCTCAAAGGAGTATGCTGCACTCGTTACGTGGCAGGAGGACGCCACGTGAAGGGCAGGACCGCTACCTGCCCTCCTTCTAGAGTAGAGGGCCAGCTACCCCAAAACCTCACTCTCTATAAAGGGGAAAAGGCTCTGCGCGTGGGCAAGCGGACAGGAGGAGGAGGAGGAGGTAGGCGAGCAGATCTCCTAGATCTCCTCTTGGTGGGAGTTGCGCTTTTTTGTCTGGGGATCTTGCTCTCATTTCTAGCGACCGCTACCACTACAGAGGTTTCCTCTGCACCTGCGGGTAAGGCTTTGGGCAATGTGGATGGAGAAACATTAGTTCGACTGGCTAAGGACGCAACAAGCGCCCCGCTTTCTACGCCAGCTGCGCAGGAAGGCAGGCAAACGGAGGAGGGGCCCTTAAGAGCCTCCCTTCTGACCATGCTCGTTGTGGCAGTATCTCCCTTCTTTAGGAGCGGCTTGTCGTTGCTTCAGGCGAACTCCTCTTTAAAGGGAGTGGCTCACCCCTCCCTTGGCTCACTTGGAGGTTCGTCGTCGGCTGCGGGCTGTGGGGAAGCGTCCGTCCTTGGGGTGTTCGTGCTCTGAAGAGAGGCACATTGTGCTCCTCCCTCGTGGGGTGGAGCATCGAGATGGGCATCTCTCTCTTTAGAGGAAAGGAGCACAGGATGAAAGGACTCATCCTACTTTTGGTGACGATCTCAGCAACGATGGTGGTTGCCCTAATGATGGTGGCCATGGCCACTGTGCCGGTTTTCGCCGGAGGCGCAGGCGATGAGGAAGACAATGACAACCAGAGTGCGAGCGCTGGTGCTACTAGGAACGGGCGGATCGTCTTCCGCCGCTACTTAGATCCTGATCAGGGCAAGGCTGCGATCTTCACGATGAACCCTGACGGAAGTCATGTCAGCCAGATCACACACCCCCCCAAAGGCTGGCGCGACGAATACCCCGAGTGGTCTCCTGATGGGACGAAGGTCGCCTTCATGCGCGGGAGAATCAACCAGTACATGCAGCGGATCATGGTCGTCAACCTCAAAACAGGTGATACGCGCGAAGTTACACACTGCGGACCCGATCAGGGATGGACCAAGGAGCATCCGCCTCCACCCTACAATTATTGCGTGGGCGACTGGGATCCCGCCTTTTCACCCGATGGCCATTCTATCGCCTTCCGTCGCATCATAGGCCCCGATAAAGAGTGTTGCGGGTTCGCCGGGATCTTCATCGTTGGGCTCGACGGGAGCGATCCTCACCAGGTAACCAACGTCGATCCCAAGCTCCCTTCAGAGTTCGCGGACGGCGGGCCCGCCTTCTCGCCTGACGGCAAGACGCTGGTCTTCGACCGGGAGCACAGAAAGAAGGCACCCAAGTTAGTGAAGTTAGGGGAGGAAGAGCCTTATTATCATGCTGTGTTCGTCCAGAGCCTACACTCCTCTGGCGACCCTGAGGATGCTCATCAGATCACACCATGGAAGTTAAACTGCCAACTTCACCCGGATTTCTCCCCCGACGGCAAGCTGGTGCTCTTCCGCTGCGCGCCCAAGGGTGATGAGGGTGAGGGTCCCTCAAACCTCTATTGGGTCCATCCTGATGGCACGGGCTTGCACACACTCACCCACGAGAATGCCGATAAGCAGTACGGCACCTCTAGCTTCTCTCCTAGCTTCCATAAAGGGGAGGGATGGATCGCTGTTGGACGCACAAACACAGGCTATGGGAAGTCTGATGCTGATAGTTACCCAGACGTGTTTCGTATGCGCATCGAGCACGGCGATGTGGTGCGCTCGGTGGATCTCACCAAGAGCGAGGCGTGGGACAGTGTTCCCGACTGGGGCACGCACCCACCTGCCGACTAGAAGATGCTTGGGAATAGCGCTAGTTGAGGGCCGGGGTGTGCAAGTCTCGGCCCTTCTTCGTACCCTTATTCGCCGAAGTGCGTGGAATAAGAATTCTACGAAGTTGAACTTCCGCTTTACGGCGTTCTAGGAAGTTGAGTTCAGGCGAATAGGGCGAACAGAGCACCGAGAAGTAGAGCATCTATGCCGACCGCGACGGCTATGTGCTCTGCCTATGGACTTGCCCGCCCCTTCGTGCGCTCGCCCTAGTTCTGCTCGTTGAGGCTGTAGACGCGACCGTCTGGTCCGCGGAAGCGTCGGTAGGCGTACGCGATCTCCTCCACCCGGGTGATCTCCCCTAGCAGCTCGCACCCCGCCTCCTCCACCGCCGCCGAGGCCGCCTCAACGTCATCAACCCGGAAGCCGAAAACGAGGCCATCGTTGAAGCTGTACTCAGCCGAAGCGGCCTGGGGCGTGTTTAGCTCCAGCATCGTCCCGTTGGGCATGATGAACAGGACCATGCCCTCGGCCTCCACCTCCGGGGCCAAGCCGAACGTCTCGGTCATCAGCGCCTTGGTGGCCGCGAACGGCTCGGGCTCGAGGACGATAGCGTGCCAGGTTATGCCTTCTACGTTCACGGTCCTTCCCTCCCAATCGTCGCCTCTTATGTGGTGCCAAACCTCGAGAGAATCTGCGCCGAGTTGCCGCTTGCTTACGCTGTCGAAC
>JBKPOM010000329.1:0-4400 GCA_046733115.1 Actinomycetota bacterium
CGCGCATGGTTGGGGCATCGCGATGTCGACCGACACGGCTTTCGCGCTCGGCCTGCTCGCACTCGTGGGGCGGCGTCTTCCTGACCGCCTGCGGACGTTCATTCTCACGGTGGTCGTGGTCGACGACATCCTCGCGCTCGTCGTCATCGCGACGATCTACACCGAGCAGGTTAGGGTCTCGGCGCTGCTCGCCGCCCTGGGCGTGTTCGGAACGGTCATCGTCGTGCGCTCGCTCGGCGTGCGTCGGGGCCTCGTCTACGCGGTGCTCGGGGCTGCAGCCTGGGTGGCGCTGCTCGAGTCGGGCGTGGAGCCGGTGGTCGTGGGCCTCGCGATGGGTCTCCTGGCGTACGCCCGCCCGGCCGCCCGGTCCGATCTCGAGCGCGCCGGCGATCGATTTCGGGAGTTCCGCGAGCAGCCGACGCCGGAACTGGAGCGCTCCGCGCGCGAGGAGCTGAGGTCGGCGATCTCGCCGAACGAGCGGCTGCAGCTACTCTATCACCCGTGGACGAGCTACGTGATAGTCCCGCTGTTCGCGCTCGCGAACGCGGGGATCGCGAGCGACGGCGGCTTCCTGGAGCGGGCCTTCGGCTCGCCGATCACGCTCGGAATCCTGTTCGGCTACGCCGCCGGCAAGCCGGTGGGCATCCTCGGCGTGTCGTGGGTGGTGGCGCGACTGAGCCGCGGGCAGCTACGGCCGCCGGTCGGCTGGGCGGCCGTGGCCGGCGGCGGCACGATCGCCGGGATAGGTTTCACGGTGTCGCTGCTGGTCGCGACCCTCGCGTTCGACGGGCCGCAGCTAAAGGAGGCGAAGCCCGGGATCCTCAGCGCAACCCCCTCTGCGCGTCGATCGTCACGTGGGTCTTGTTTCGCGCCACGGCGCTGCTCCGTCGCCGCGCCCGGCTGCACGCCCTGCTCGGCACCGACGAGCCGCTCGTCGACCTAGACGTGGAGGTCGATGCGGAACGCGACCACATCCGCGGGCCCTTCGGAGCACCCGTCACCATAGTTGAGTACGGCGACTTCGAATGCCCCTACTGCGGACAGGCCGAGCCGGTCGTCAGAGAGCTCCTGCGTGAGTTCGGCGATGTTCGCTACGTCTGGCGCCACCTGCCGCTGAACGATGTTCATCCCCACGGCCAGCTCGCTGCGGAGGCAGCCGAGGCAACCGTCACACAGGACGCTTTCTGGCCGATGCACGACCTGTTGCTCGACCACCAGGACGCACTCCGACCAGCCAATCTCATCCGCTATGCGGAGCAGCTCGGCCTCGATATCGAGCGCTTCTCCAGCCAACTGCGCGAACACGCGGACGCTAACCGCATCGCCGAGGACGTCAACAGTGCCGACCTCAGCGAAGTCTCCGGCACCCCGACCTTCTTCATCAACGGCCTGCGCCACTACGGCGCTTACGACACCGCCACCCTTTCGGCCGCCGTCCGTGCAGCTAAGGCGAGGGCGACGGTAGCGACGTCATAACCGTCTACCTGATCGAGTATGCCCTGCGTGCCTCTATATTCCCTTCACGCACCCGGGTCTTGGAGCGCTGCTGGGGCTCTCTGGCAGGTCCCCGCAACATTCCCTGGAGCACAGGTCGAACTGAGAGCCGTGCCAGGGACAGGTAACCACGTCGCCGTCGCGTTCGCCCTCGTTGAGCGGGCTTCCCAGGGCTGCAAATGGCCCTTATCTAAGCGGGTGTCTTTTCTCTGCCTTGCTCAGTGTTGCACCGTATTGCGCCCGCGGTGGTGTCGGAGTGGTGTCAAAAGATCGCGGATTCTGCGTTGCCGGTTCCCTTGCGCTCGACAGGCGGTGATGGCTTCGCCGTCTTGAGCTCACAGGATTTCGTGCCCAAGCTCGCGATCCCTTCGCACGGGCTCCGATGTAGATTGCATGGGCGCGCCAGCGCGTCGGGAACTCCGCTAGCTGAAGGAGTGGGGGGCCCGGGGATCCGATCTAAGGTCCTCGACTTCGCCTAGGGTATCAGAGGCCAGTGGGAGGGCTATCCCTCCTCCTACCGAGCACCTCCGTAAGCGGCTGATCTCCTGAGGGCATCGAGGTCGGTCACGTAGATCAGACGTCGCCTGAGCTCCACAACCCCCTCATCCTGCAGCAGCCCGAAGGCGCGCGTGACGGCCGCCCGGTTGGCGCCTATCATGGTACCTAGCGTCTTGTGGGTGTAGTGGGTGGGTACCTTGTAACTCGTGCCGCTCCTGATGCCCTCGCTCTCGACCAAGAGCACGATGATGTCTGCCAGGCGAGCGTGGACGTCCTTCATGTTGGCGTCCTCGAGCCGAATCTCTTGGCGTCTGAGCCGCTCGCTAAGGACCCGCATTATCTGTAGGCCCACCTCCGGCTTCTCCAACACCAGATGCTCCAAGGTCTCCCTGGCCATGGTGGAGACCTGTGAGGGCTCCATTGCCTCGGCATAGGCACCCTCCAGCTGCTTGGCCGTGAGCGCCATCTCCCCGAAGACAGTGCCGGATTCCACCACGGCGAGGGTGAACTCGCGCCCATCCGGGGTGGTCCTGAAGATCCTGACCTTGCCCTTCTGGAGGATGAAGAGCCTCTCTGAGGGGTCCTCGGGGCGGTAGAAGATCTCGCCGTTCTCCAGGTGGCGGTCTGGGAGCAGACCGTCGAGACGCTCTATCTCCTCCTCGGAGAGTGGCTCGAATATGTCCACCAAAGATAGGAGCTTGATCCTCTCTGCGCTTGGCTCCGACATACCGACCCTCTGCTAAACCTTCGTGACGAGCTGCAGAAGCTGCATCTCTAATCGCTCTGCACCATTTTAGTGGACAATGGCTCCTAGTGCATCCTTTGGGCCGTTGGTTCGTACCCTTCAGGCCGCATACGAAGGGGATCCCACTCGGCAGTGCAGGAAGCCACTCGGATAAGTCCTAAACTTGATCGGTGGTGTGGCAATCATGAGGTAGATGCCACTGATCATTACAGAGGGAACGTGCGGAAGAAGTAGACGCCGATCGGCAGCGACGAAGCGGTAATCGGCAAGCATTCGATCAGCACTCAGGCTTAGGCAAGCGGCAAATCACGTGTCACCGCGACGTGATTTGCCCGATCGGCGGGTTCGGACGAGAGGACTTAATGGGGGGTCGGCTCGACACGACCCTGGCTAGACGACCGGGGCGCCAGGGTGTGTGGTAGGGCCGACGTCTTCGGGGTTACGGGAAATCTATGCACGATCCTGGATACGGACTTCGGGGACCACGTCTTCCACGAGCTTGGGTGGATGGCCTATAGCGTTGTGCAATGATATTGGAGCCCTGCTCCTTGTCTGGACTGGCGCTGGCGTGTCGGTCGTTCCGAGGCCTCTCGCACTAGGCTTGAAAGCAACACATCGCGAGAGCGGCCCAATTTCATTGACTACCGCTTTAGGGTAAGATGCGTGCATGGTGGAGAGTTGGGTGAAAGTGGCCGCGGCCCCGGACGAATCTGACGCGCTGCTAATGGAAGGCGTGCTCAAGGACGCCGGCATCGCATCGCTGATCCAACGTGCACGTGGTTTCGATGCCCCGGACTTCCTGTCTGCCGGTCCCAGGGACGTGTTGGTACCGGGTTCGTTGTTGGAAGAAGCTAGGCAGATCCTTGAAGACACCACGGGGCTTGGTTCGTACGCGCCGTAGCGGTACTACGGAGTAGCCTACCGACTTCGGAGTACCCCCTCAGCCGCCCTTCGTAAAAACTCCACCGCTGCTTTTCTTAAGATCTCTTTCTCCTGACGTAGGGTCTTCGCCTCGCGCCGGAGCTCCTCCTTCTCCTCCGCCATCGTGAATCCTGCTCGCTCGCCGGAGTCGATCTCGTCCTGGTTTACCAAGTTCCTAACTGGGTGCCATCGGAGACACCGATCTCGCGAGCGATCCCGGGGATGGGGTACTCCTCCTCTGAAGCTCTAAGAAGCCGGATAGCTTCTCGGCGAAACTCCGGTGGGAAGGTCGGGTTTGTCCGTAGCAATGTTCTCCTTTCCGCGCACCGTTCTCGGTCTCAAACAGTCCACCGAACCGGCGCAAGTCCGCTCCTTATGGAGCCACAATCCTGTGCGACTCGTTACCGTCCGCCCTCGCGTGTCCGGTTGTTCGGCTGTTTATAGGGTTTTCGGCGTCGGACCACTCAAATTGCGTATTGTCTGCCTCTCTTATCGGCCACTGGGAGAGAACAGAAGTCAAAATAGAATGGCCAATAGCGTCAGAGCAAGTGGAAAGGAGGCAGTGCGGGTCTCTTTACCCAGAGATCGATATTCCCGCTCCACAGGAGATGCAGAACACACCTGAAGGCCGAGAACAAAAGCTTCGGAAGGCCCTAGAAAGGCTATAGCGGTGTGCAATGGTATTGAGCCATCTTTATGTCGAGGGTCGGACGGTACCGTAATCGTACGCCGCCACTACGCA
>JBKPOM010000330.1:0-3548 GCA_046733115.1 Actinomycetota bacterium
CGAACTCGACGACCGGCTGCTCTATCGCCTGCAGAACGACCCGGCCGTTGCGGTCCAGGATGAAGTCGTAGAACTTCATCGCGTGTTGAGTCTCCTCTTGCGACTGAGTCCGCATCCAATGCGCGAAGCCTGAGAGGTTCACCGACTCGCAGTAGGCCGCCATCGCCAGATACTGGTAGGCGGAATAGAGTTCATTTTTGATCTGCTCGTTGATCGCGTTCTGAATGTTTTTACCCAGCACGGGCGTTCGCTCCTTGGCGTTCGCGCTTATCCTTGACCTTCACTATAACAACCTCCTCTTCTGAGGGCCTGTACGGCTCCGTACAAGTTGAAGGTCAAGAAGCCATGATCAAAGGGATGGAGCAGGTGCTCAACAATCCAGAAACCGAGGGTGAGTCCCCCCTAGAGGTCGGCCACAATTCGCTCGCCGCCGAAGGGCGTCTCGGATAACAGAGACCGCAACTTTCTCATCATGGACAAAACCCGCGACTGAACTTCTTCTACTCGGGTTTCTCGGAAGTTCGACGCACAACATAAGAGAATCGCAACTTCTTGTCGGCCGGCCGAGTCCATCGGACTTTAGCCTTCTCCTCAATCGGGTGCCGACACCGCCTCCTTGCCCAGCTTGGAGGCTGGCCAATCCTCCGGGCGTGACCCCCCGTGAGTCCCCGCGGACGGCTGGCACATGTTAGCCTGAGCTGAGATGGACTTGCAGACTCCGAACCACCCGGCCGGATCTCCGTGGAGGCCGGTGAAGGAAGGGGGAAGCATGGCGTACCGAAGTACTCGCCAGCTCGAGGAGAAGCTGGCGCGCCTCGAGAAAGAGCTCTTGGCCGCTCGAGACCTCGAGCACGCCACCGCAGAACGGCACGCCCGGGAGGACACGCCGGAGACGGAGGCGGTCTTGGAGGCGCGACGGACGCACGCCGAGCACCTAGGAAAGAAGCGCGAGGGGCTCGTCGGGGAGCTACGGCGACGGGCCGTGGAGGAGATGGGCTGGGCACCCGACGGTGGGCCCGGAAGCGGACGGGCGCCCTCGGGAGGTGGGAGGGCGGGGAGGCTTCGCATAGGCGCGCACCCCCTGCTGCCCGAGCGTGGCTACATCATCCACGACCGGGTCGCTGCCACGGTTGCGTGGGTGCGCGAGGTACCCTCCCCGGCCCTCGCGGCGGAGCTGCTCACCGAGCACGGGGTCGAGTGGGAGGGAGAGCTCCTCTCCCACTCGCTCTCGCCCGTGCCCGAAGAAGCGGAGGGGCGGTAGGTCCAGCGCCCGCCGCAGGCTGGGCTTCCGCCCCCGTTTAGCCCCGCGGGGAGAGCGGGTAGGTTTGTTTCTGGGAGACACTGGAAGCGTCTCTACGGAAGGAGGCGACCGCCGATGTGCTATACGCGCAAGGACCGCGACCTCGAAAGGGAGGCGCGCGAGATTACCGAGAGCAGGCTGATGGAGGAGGAGGCCCGCCATCGGCAAGAAGAGCACGACCGGAGGAGGGCCAGGGAACAGAAGCCGCTGACCGAGAAGGTCAAGGAGATGGTCGGCGCAAGGTAGGTAGAGAGCGCAGAACAACCTTACGTTCGGAGACCCCGGCGGGATCGCGTCGGGGTCTCCTTTTTCGTACCCGAGAGAAGGGGGATGGCTTGATCACCGTAACCGAAGAAGCCAAGGCCCCAATCGGCGCCATCCCCTCGCCGGAGGACTGGGAGCGCCTGGTGGAGCTCAAGGACCGCTACGACTCGGAAAACCTCTTCGGCTTCAACCGCAACATACCTGCCTCTTCGGCGGCACGTTAGCGGCCGTGCCCCAGTGCTCTACTACGATCCCGAAAACGATCACTACCTCTGCCCGGCCCAACAGACATTGCATTTGCGCAACGAGGACCGCCACACCCGGCGCAAGAGGTACCGGGCGAAGCCCTCGGTCTGCAACGCCTGTGAGCTCAAAGCGAGGTGCACCACAAGCGAGCGCGGGCGCATGCTGTACCGACCGTTCGAGGAGGACTTCTACGACAGAGTGCGCTCTTACCGCGGGAGTTTCCCGTACGAGAAAGCCCTACGAAAGAGGAGGGTGTGGGTAGAGCCTTTGTTCGCCGAGGCCAAAGATTGGCACGGGATGAGAAGGTTTAGGCTGCGGGGGCTCGAGAAGGTGAACATAGATAGAAGCTTTACTGATCGCCTCGGGCCAAAACGTGAAGCGACTGCTCGCCTTCGGAGGCCAGAGACCGAAGGAGCTGGCGCAGGCGGCGGCCCTGCGCCCGCCGATCGCCACCGGCTATGAGATCAGTCGCACTCGGGAGCATCGTTCGAGCCGCTCGTGGCGGCCAACGAAGGCATTTTTCAACAAGCTGGACCGTTTTTGAAACAATCAGAACAGCACCGGGCTTCTAACTGTGGTTCGCGGCCATGCCCTTGTGCAGAATCTGCGCAACGGGTTCTCGACACTTACCGCCCCGGTCGAGCGCCGCTTGCGCCTGCTGGCCGCGTGGCCGCAGCTGGCACAGCTAATCTAGCCCCTTGGCTGGTACTGTTCTACTCTGAGCGCATCCCGGTTAGCGATGCGCCCGCCTCCAGTGCCCACTTTGCTGCAACGAAACCCTTCGAGAGACTTCGCCGCTGGACCTTGACAACTTAGTTATTTACTGTCATTAATCGAGGTAACTATGCAAGCTCAAGCCGAGCACAAGCGGCGGGCCATCTCTACCCCAGTAGGAGACGGAGCGCCGGAGACGCTTCGCGTCTGGCTGCTGGGCGGCTTCAGGGTTTCGGTGGGGTCTCGGAGCATCGGGGAGCAAGAGTGGCACCTGAGGAAGGCCGTAAGCCTGCTCAAGCTGCTGAGTTTGGCACCGGAGCACCGGCTGCACCGTGAGCAGGCGATGGAGCTGCTGTGGCCCGATTTCGATCCGGGAGCCGCCCTCAACAACCTGCGCTACGCCCTCCACGTCGCCCGTCGCACCCTCGAACCCTCGGCCTTGGCTAGCAGCGCTGCTTCCCGCTACCTGCATCTTCGGGGCGAGCGGCTCGTCCTGTGCCCCGATGGTCCGTTGTGGGTGGACGTCGAGGCCTTCGAGGAAGCGGCGGCCATGGCCCGCCACGCCCTGGAGCCCGCGGCCCTTCGGGCGGCAATAGATCTGTACTCGGGAGAGCTTTTACCGGAGGACCGCTACGAGCCCTGGGCGGAGGAGCGGCGGGTGGAACTAGGAGGGCTCTACCTCTCGCTCCTCTTAGAGCTGGCCGGGCTCTACGAGAAGCGTAAGGAGTTTGAGCCGGCCATCGAAGCGTTAAGCAGGGTGGTGACGGTCGAGCCGACCCACGAAGGGGCGCGCGTAGGACTGATGCGCCTGTATGCCATCTTAGGACGGCGCTTGGAGGCTATGCGCCAGTACGAGAAGCTTAAGGAGGCACTGCTTAGGGAGCTTGACGCAAAGCCTGCCGAGGACAGCCGTCGCCTCTATGAACAGATCGTGATGGGACAGCTACGACACGTTTATCCATCGCAAGAAGAGCACCTACCTGAGAAGCTTCGGGGCAACCACCCACACAACCTGCCCGAAGCC
>JBKPOM010000331.1:0-7165 GCA_046733115.1 Actinomycetota bacterium
CTGCTGCTGTTGGCCCGTTAGCGTTCGGAAGAGGGCCTGGGTCGTCGTTACGCCCCCGAAGTACACCAGCAATAGCATCAGCGTGAGCGAACCATATACGAGTGTACGGTTGATGATGATCTCTATCCCGTAGAGGCGGTACTTGAGGATCGCTATGCTAACGGCTACCGGCAGGCCCACGAGGCCCATGATGCTGAGTACGAACGAGGCGCTTCCGAGCCATACCACACGTAGGCGAACCACTCGAGTTGCCGACACTCGACGCTGCGGGAGCGCCTTAAGCGGACCACCACCGACGCCGCCCCGCCTACCCCGACGGCGAAAAGAACCTGCATCACGATGAAAATCGGGAGGTTCGTGAGCTCACCCAGGCCTTCGATCCCTATCGGATTGTCGATCCTGTAACCCGAGTTCTCGCCTCCGGTCAGTGTGTCAGCCAGCGCCCCGAGTAGGGCGATACCCAACGCCCCGATCCCGCCGATCACCGCGGTCGGCAGCCAGCGACGGGAGAGCAAGCGTCCGTCGGAGAAGAGCATGGGAAGGTAGATCAGGGCCAGCGCCAGCATCACGAACCAGTACCAGCTTGCGGCCCACACCCCGAAGACGGCGAGTGCGTTAGGTGTGCCCTGGGTAGTCATGACATAGGCTGCGTATGCTGAGCCGATATTGACGATCGGCACCATCAGCCCTATGGAGGCCACGATCTAACCGATGGAGTTGGCGGGCCGCCTGGCCACCAGTAGCGCCCCGACCAACGCGAAGGCGCCGAACCCCAGATCCAGCATCACGCCCTGCACGTTGTCGAGCAACGAAGAGCTGCTCCAAGGTTCGACGCTGTAGGTGAGGAAGTAGGAACCGTAGAGGCTCGCGACGAAGAGGGATACTACGAGGTCGAGGTCACCAATGACGACGGCAGCCAGGTAGACGTACACCTCGATAAGAACTTCAACATACTTAGCACGCCGGCCGACCACGAGGGCTCCGAGGGCAAGGACGCGCCCGTCGACGGCGCAGACAGCGGAAAGTAACCTCTCTCGCGGAGCCCGCACCTGCCTGGCCAAGCGATGTGTCCTCTCTGGCTACGGGTTCAGGCCTCTGCCAGAACGATCAACCTGTCTCTCTCGGAGAACGCGACGCGCCAGGATTTCTCGGGGTTCAGGTGGATGCCATAAGAGGCGGCAGGGTCTGCGGTCTCTGCCTGCAGCCGGTAGCCAACCGCTACCTCGCCCCGGCGGCGGGCGGCCTCGACGACGGTGTAGAAGTTTAGTGGCACGCCGGGTTTCACGTAAGCCGTCGCCGGCTTCAGGTACAGCTCCGAGCCTTCCGGGGAGATCATGTCCTCGAACACCGTCGAGAGGTCTTTGTTCTCCGAGACCTGGCACATCATGAGGCTCGCGAGGTGGTCGCTGACGATGAAGTCGTCGGCGCCGGTTACCTCGGCGAGCTCGCGGTTGCGCACGTCGAGCATCTCGCTGACGATGGAGAAGCGGTGCTCGCTCCTCTCGGCGATCTCGCGCAGGTGCAAGAGCGTGACCAGCGTCTTCGAGTCGGTCGCGTTCGGGTTCGACCTGTCGGGCTCGCCGAGCACGATAACATGGTCGTAGGAGGCGACGCCGAGCCCATCGAGGACACGACGGTCCGTGATGTTGCCCACGCGGGGCGTAACCTTCTGGTTCTTTAGCTCTTCGAAGTGAGACGGAGGAACGGAGCCGTCCGGTGTCACCACGGTCACCTCCGAGCCAGGGTGGACGTAGTTGTCGAGCTCGGCGACTATCCTCGGTGCGCGGTCGTTCCAACCAAGGATCAGGGTTCGTTCCAGCTCCGGTTCGTGCGGCGGGGACTTGCGGATCGCGCCCGCGTCGATCTCCGGGGCAGCACCTTCAGAGAGCTCTATAGCGCTATCGTCTTCGGCGATGAGGACGATCTCGTCCCCCGAGGAGATCTCCGTCTCCGCCGGAGGGTTCAGCAAGATCCCTCTACCCTCTTTGCGAAGCCCTATCACCGAGCACGTCTCGTAGGCCGTGAGGGCCTCGCCGAAACTAAGGCCGGCGAGACGGGGTTCTTGGGTGAAGTAGATCTCATCCCTCCCGAAGTCCAGAAGGTCCGTGTAGACGACAGAGAGGCCGGACTGGCGGCAGGTCTGGGCCGTGATGCGCGCGATGAGGTCCTCGACGGCGACGAGCCTGAGCTCCCCGCGCCCGACCATCCGCGCCACCCCGAGGTTCTCGGGCTTGCCGATCCTCGAGACGATGTGGTAGGGCTCCTCGCGCCGGTTCGGGTTGTTGGTGAGGGCGAGCACGATCTTGATCACCCGTGAGTCGGCCTCCTCGTCTTCGGGGGGAAGCACGACGATCGAACGCGCCTCGTCGGGATTGACGATCCCGACATCCTCGATGTTGATGGGGTCCCCCGTCCTGCAAACCACCCGCGTGTTCCCGGTCCTACCCACTCTCGCCCGGATCTCATCCTCCATCTCGACCTTGTCTTCCTCCGCCAGAATGGCGATGCACGCCCGCCCGCGGCTCTCGTTGGCCCTGACCAACTCCGCCACAACCGGAAAAACCTCGGGCGACCAACCGTATATAACCGTGTGCCCACGCTCCACGACGAACGAGCGACCTTTCCTTAGATCGGCCAACTTCTGGTCTATGCCAGCAAATATGACCCCGATGAGGGTGCTGAAGACCAGGATGCCACCGGCGGTGACCGTCAGCATCGAGAGCAGGTAGGCCCAGCTACCCTCGTCTCCGCCCAGGTTGCCGGGATCGATGGTGCGCATTAGGTCCAGCCACAACGTCTGTAAGAAGCCGGGTTTGTGGCCTTCAGCGCCAGGCGCTATGCCGGTCAGGTAGACGAAGAGGGTACTTGCCAGGACCAGCGCGAGGAGGACCAGGAAGAGCCAGCCGATCAGGGCTGTGGTGCCCTTCGAGATCGTGTTGTCGAACCGGTACCGTAACCGGTCGGCGAGCGTAACCTTCCGCGTACCTCTGTGCACAAGACTCCCAAGCAGACGCTAGACGGATAATTATAGCGCCCCAACGTACTCGCAGAGGCGATGCGGGGCGCGAGGGGATCGTCGCTTCTCTAATACATTCGAACTAGCAAAAAGTCACCCACCTGGGGGATGAGCAGAACCGCCGGACCGTTCATCATGTACGTCGTCGGTTTGTGCTCGGGTCGTAGAGAGGAGAAACGTTATGGCCCAAGGAGTATCGGGACCTCTCTTCGCGCTAGAGGTCCACGTGACGGGCAGGAGGACACTGGCGACCATCGTGGACGCCCTAGTATTTTCCGTCATTTTCTGGGCGTTGGCCCTGCTCTTCGGGGGCACCTCGGCGGAGGGCGGAAGCGTTGCTTTCTCGCTCGGCGGCCTAGGGTCACTGCTCTACATTGTCGTGGTTTTTCGCCTATTACGCTTTGCTCGAAGGGTATCTGGGTCAGACCCTCGGTAAGATGCTTTTGGGCATCAAGGTAGTGAGAGAGGACTCCGGCGAGGTACGCGGTCTTGGTGCCGCTGCCATAAGGACCGTATTGCGCATCATCGACGGCCTGTTCGCCTACGTGGTGGCCTTCATAACGGTTCTCGTCTCCAGAAAGAACCAGCGCTTCGGCGACATGGCCGCGCACCCTCGTAGTACGCAAGTAGATCCCGACGGGTAAATCAAAGTGGGCTGGGGTTCCAAACGGGACCCGGCCCGATGATCTGTTGCTCCGCGCCGTGGTAGCAGGCAATCTCTTGTTCTGCCTACCCGACTACCCGCGAGAGAAGCGCGTTCATACGGCCGAGCGCCTTGCTGATGTTCTCGCGTGAGTTGGCGTAGGAGAGGCGGAAGTGGCCCTCTCCATGGCGGCCGAACGCCGTGCCAGAGAGACAGGCCACTCCGGCTTCGTCGAGGAGCAGGTCTGCAAGCTCATCGGCCGAATAGCCCGTGCCCGTGATGCGGGGAAACGCGTAGAACGCCCCTTGCGGCGTGATGCATTCGACGCCGGGAAGCTCGTTGAGACCGTCTACGATCAGGTCCCTCCGCGCACGGAACTCGGCGAGCATCGTGTCGACAGCGTCCTGCGGACCCCGAAAGGCCGCGAGCCCGGCGTGCTGCGTGGCCGCGCTGGTGCAGGAGTTGGAGTTGACTTGCAGCTTGGCCACCTCCTCCGCGAGGTCTACGGGCATGACGCCGTAGCCGAGACGCCAGCCCGTCATCGCGTAGGTCTTCGAGAAGCCGTCGAGTATGACGGTCCCGGCGTGGGGGCCGAGACCTTCCTCCGAGGCGATGCTGGCGAAGTCGCCCTCGTAGAGGAGGCGGGAGTAGATCTCATCGCTCAACACGTACACGTTGGGGCGATTGCGCAGGATGCCGGCGAGTATGGCCATGTCTTCGGCCGTGAGGACGCCGCCCGTGGGGTTGGCCGGGGAGTTGAGGATCACGAGTTTGGTCTTTTCACTCAAGTTCGCCTCGAACTCGTCCGGGTCGAAGCGGAACCCGTTCTCCTGGCGCAACGGGACGTAGACGGGTTTCCCGCCGACGAAGTTCACCATCGACTCGTAGATCGGGAACGCGGGATTGGGCAACAGTACCTCGTCACCTTCGTCAACCAGCGCCAGGATGGCGAAGAACATGATCGGCTTCCCGCCGGGCGTGACGACCACCTGCTGGGGATCGACTACTATACCGCGGCTACGCGCCACATCCACTGCGATGGCCTCGCGCAGCTCGGGGATGCCGGCGGTGGGAGTGTAGTGGGTGTGCCCGTCGCGCAGGGCTTTACATCCGGCCTCGACGACGTGGGCGGGCGTGTCGAAGTCGGGCTCGCCGATCTCGAGGTGGATGATCTCGCGTCCTTCAGCCTCTAGAGCCTTCGCCCTCGCCAGAACGGAGAAAGCCGTCTCCGTTCCCAGGTGCTCCATCCGCCTCGCCAGTTTCAAACCGTCCTCCACTCGTCAGGGACCCTTCGTCGTGCATTACACCACAGGCGCGTCTGATCCAGACTCGGCCAGGACGCGTAATTCTGTTGACGGAATTTTGCGTTGCTGTAACCAATATGTAATAGAAGAGGCGTAAAAAGGGTTCAAAAGGTGTAGCTGTCAGATGGAGGACCCGGAATGGTTAGAGTCTGTATAAAGGTGGAGTGCGGCGAGGCCGGCCCCACGACGTTGGCCGTAAGGGCCGAGAACATCCTGCGCGCGCTCGAGGTAGCAGGAGAACGGCACCCCGGTTGCGCCTTGAACGTGGTATTTCCCCTCGATCCAGATACCTTCTTCGTCCGGGATGATTCGGAAGGCGTCGAAGCCGGCGCGGCCGACATAGCAGCGTAAATTTCCCCGGACACAAACGGGTGCTAGACTGATCCGCGTGAAGCACGCCGTTACAGCCCGCGCGGACATCATCGGAAGCCTGCTGAGGCCCCGGGACCTGCTCGAGGCGCGCGAGAGCTACGCCGCGGGCGAGCTCACCGTGCCGGACTTCAAGCGCATAGAAGACCGGGCGGTGGACTGGGCCATCGGGCTGCAGGAGCGGGCCGGCCTCCCCGTCGTCACGGACGGCGAGATGCGCCGGGAGTCCTTCCAAAGCCAGATGGTCGAGGCCGTCGACGGTTTCGGCGAGCACGACATAGACGCCTGGCTTTGGGGGAAGTGGCACGGCGACGAGGCGGTGGGGGACAAGACGACGGAGCGCCCACAGAGCCTCGGGGTTGTCGGCAAGCTACATCGCAAGCGCCACCTCTCCGTCGAAGAGTTCGTGTACGCGCGGGGCCGCACCGATAGGATAGTAAAGGTCACGCTGCCGAGCCCGAGCATGTACGCGAACCTGTGGTCGCCCGAGCTATCCGCCGAGGCTTATCCCACGCTCGACCTCTTTCTGGAGGATGTCGCGGAGATTTTGCGTGGGGAGGTCGAGGAGCTTGCGCGGCTCGGGGCCGAGTACATCCAGCTCGACGCGCCGCATTACCCGCTGTTGCTAGATACCAGGACTCGTGCGTTCTACGAGCAGCGGGGCTGGGATCTGGACCGCTGGTTGAGCCGCGGCATCGAGTTGGACAACCACGTGATCGGGGCCCACCAAGACGTGACTTTCTCCTTCCATCTCTGCCGCGGCAACCAGGGGAGCCGCTGGCTGGTCTCCGGCTCCTACGAGCCGCTGGCCCGCTGCATCTTCGGCGGCGTAAACGCGCAGCGCTTAATGCTGGAGTACGACGACGAACGCTCCGGAAACTTCGAACCGCTTGCGCACGTGCCCGAGGACAAGGTCGTAGTCCTCGGCCTCGTGACGACGAAGACGCCCCGGCGTGAGACGCCCGAAGAGCTGGAGAGGCGCATCCGAGAGGCTTCGCGTTACGTCCCGCTGGAGCGGCTGGCCTTGAGCCCGCAGTGCGGCTTCGCCACCTCGGTCATCGGCAACGCCATAAGCGTCGAAGACGAAGAGTACAAGCTCCGCACCATCGTCGAGACCGCGGAGCATCTCTGGGGTTAGCGCAGGGACGCCCGGACGAACTAATCGTCCGGGCGCGTTACGACTTTGCCGTACGTGCCCCTTCTGCCGAGTCGCCATAAAGCGTTTGGCAGTTCCTCGAAGGAAACGGTTCCGGAGATCAGCGGGCCTATTTTACCGGCGTCGTAGAGACGCATGAGATCTTCGTGTGTGGTGCGGATCAGGCCCGGCATCACGCGCGTGTAGAGGCCCCAGTGCATCCCCAAGACCGAGTAGTTCTTGACCAGGAGGTGGTTGGTCGGGGCCTCGGCGATCCTCCCGCCAGCGAACCCGATGATGAGGATCCGGCCCTCGAAGGCGACGCACCGGCGCGAGCCGTCGAAGATGTCGCCGCCTACGGGGTCGAAGATCACCTCGGCGCCACGGCCCACGGTCGTCTCCTTGATGACCTCGACGAAGTTCTCCTCCCGTAAGCTATAGTGATGTCTGCACCCAACCTCTTGCAAACCTTGACCTTCTCGGTGCCCCCTGCTGTGGCGATTACCCGCGCGCCCGTGGCCGTCGTGATCTGGATAGCAGCGGAACCTATGCCTCCGGCACCGTCTCGTCCGCCTCTAGTTTCGTCCGATGATGCAGGGCCACGTGGGCCGTCCGGTAGGTGATCAGAAGCGCCGCCGCCTTCTCGAAAGGCATAGACTCGGGGATCGGGAAGACGCTAGAGTCCGGTACGGCTAACC
>JBKPOM010000332.1:0-5882 GCA_046733115.1 Actinomycetota bacterium
GGGGGGATCGGGTGCTCCACCAGGGAGAACCCCCGCCAGACTCCTCGCTCCAGACCATGAACCGGGCGCCGAGAGACCTGAGATCTACGGCCTTCCCGTCGCCCGGCCCGAGTACGCGCGGGCCCCCGCGGTAGCCGCATCGTCGGGCGGCGGCATTCGTTCCATATTTTCTCCTGCGTCAGCTTGCCAGCTTCTTGCTTTGACTCGTGAGCGGTTCGCGGTGGGTCGACCCACCGCGAACCGCCCGAACCCTGCCGACTGCCGGTACCCGTCGTTTTAAGCCCGGCCCTTGTCGCCCCTACCTTTCTGCCGCCTCGAAGTACGCGGCGTTAGGGGATCCAACACCGGTCACGTCGTCCCAGCCGGAGTTGGTATGGAGGCTGGAATCGTCATCGAAGGTGCGGACACTGTAGAGGATGCCATCCTTCGGGTTCACGTCATTGGCGTAGTCGGAGCGCACGTTCGCGGCTGAGTCGTGCGCCGAAGTGATGTCGGTGAACCCCTCGCCCCCCGAGCGCGCCAAGTCGTAGATAAGGGGGTTGGCGAAGCCGAGGCGGTGGCCCTTCACCTGGGTCCTCAGGGCCTGCACGCCAGCCATCAGCGGCGACGCGAGGCTCGTGCCCCCGCTACGGTACTCGTCGTAGTATACGCCGGCGGGGAAGGTCTGCGTCTCCCCGACCAGCATGCCGGTCGTGGGGTCTGCGTCCAACCCGACGTCTGGCACGGCGCGGCCGGCCGGAGAGCCGGCGGCGACGACGCCCTGCTGGTAGGCGGGACGGTTGAACAGCGTGCTGAACCCGCCTCCGGCTCCGTAGAGGAAGCCGAGGGGCTGCCATGAGTCACCGGACTCCGACAGCTCGAACTTGTTCGTGCCCCAGCCGGCCTCCCAGAGGTAGTCGTCGCGGCGCCCGACGGCGAGGGAGGTTCCGCCCACGGCGGTCACGTAGGGATCAGAAGCGGGGTAGTTAGTCTGCGACTTGCCGAAGAACTTGCCGAAGAAAGAGGAGGCGACCTCGTCACCGCTGTCCCCGGAGGAGAAGAAGAAACCGATACCCTGCACCGCGCCCTGCTTGAAGACCGACTGGCAAGCCCTGATCGAACCGCTCGACGCGTGGGACGAGAAGCCCCCCCAGGAGTTAGTGACTATGGACGCCTCGTTGTCGTCGACGACCCTGGCAATCGTATCCAGAAAGTCGCCGTCGGAGCAGCTCCTCGACGCGTAGTAGTGGACCTTCGAGGCGCGCGCCATGCCGTGGACGGCCTCGATGTCCAAGGTCTCCTCCCCGTACCAGTCGCTGGGGTCGCACACCTTCTGACCTTTGAAGCTGCCCAGTTTGGTCTGCTCGAACTGGCCGCCCGCGAAGGCGGGGTCTCCGTGCCTGGTGGCGTACGTGTTGGCGTCTTTGAGGATGGTAGGCGAGGCGTAGGCGTCCGTCACTGCAACCGTAACGCCCTTGCCGTCGAGGCCGCTCCCTTTTATGCCGTAGGCGCCGCGAAACTGGCGCGGCACGTAGCCGCAGACGGCGTAAGGACGGTAGCTACCCTGAAACTTCGGGAGCGGGGTCTTGAAGTTGGCCTGGTACCTGGCCGTGATCTGACCGTAGGAGAGCGAGCACGGCCTGGCATTCCTGAAGCCCTCGGGTGGCGGGTCGGCGCTGCTGTTGCGGCTGATGCCCGCCGTGGCCGGTTCGACGGTGTGGCCCGGCGACTCAAGACCCACGACACCGAGCACCTTGTCCGACAAACCCTGAGGCAGGGACAGGTCGCCCGCTGGGGCGAGGGCCTGTGTGCCGCCGTGACGGTAGAGCTCGAGCGTAACGCCGAAAGCCCTCTGCGCCGCATCCACGTCACCGCTCAAAACAACATAGCGCTTTCCAGCGCCGACGCCCGTGACCCGCAGTCCGGCTCCGGTGAGCCAGTCCTTGACCGCGTTCACATCCGCGTCCGTGGGCCCGAACCTGGACCTGTATTGTTCCGGCGTGATGAACTGCCCGTACTGTGGGCTCGAGGGGTCCGAGACCGCGTTCGCCAGGGCGTCCAGCTCCGCGCTGTTACGGGGCTTCAGGTAGACGCGGGCGTCCACGTGCCGCGAGCCCGGCGCCTTCGTCACCTCGTTGGACGAGTTCGCCCATACCGGAGCGCTGTCCGCAAGCGAGGCGCGGTTGCCGTCCGTGCTGGTCTCGGCGCTTGCCTGGGCCCTGAACCCCAGGATCGCGGCAACGACAGCCAGGACGACGGCGAGCAAAAGCGTGCTTAACCGTTGTGCACCAACCATGTTTCCTCCCCCCTCCTCTTCCGAATCGGGGCGTGTTCGTCCCCGCTTCTGGTTCGGTTGGCACGGGCATCATACAGGCGAACGCGAGAGGACGCATCCATGAGGTGCCGTTTCGGGCCACGATGCTGCGCGCCGATGTCTCGCAGGCTACACGGCTGCCCTGGCGCCCTCGCGCAGGAACTCGTCGAGCACGGAGAGCGCCGCGCTTGCCTGTCGTTGCCTGCGCTCGGGTTTGCTCAGACGCCTGCCGTTCTCTTTTTTCGGAACCGCCGGGACGAGGCCCCAGTTGGAGTTTATGGGCTGCAGGGTGCCCTCTTTGGTCGTGATGTAGTGGGCCAACGCGCCCATCATGGTACCGCGCGGCATGGTTATGGGCTCCTCCCCCCCCGCGAGCCTGGCCGCGTTTGTTCCGGCGATGTGGCCCATAGCCGTGCTCTCTACGTAGCCCTCGACGCCCGTGAGCTGGCCCGCGAAGAACAGGGGCTTTTCGCTAAGATGCTCACCTATGCGCATAGTGGCGTCGAGCATGCTGTTGGACGGCAGATACGTGTTGCGGTGCATGACGCCCATACGGGCGAAGTCGGCGTTTTCGAGGCCGGGGATGGTGCGGAAGACGCGCCGTTGTTCGCCCCACTTCAGGCGTGTCTGGAAGCCGACGATGTTGTACAGGCGGCCCTCCGCGTCGTCCTGGCGCAGTTGCACGACGGCGTAGGGAATGTTGCCTGTCCTCGGGTCGGGGAGTCCGAGGGGCTTCATCGGGCCGAAGCGTAGGGTCTCCTCGCCGCGGCGGGCTATGGTCTCGACGGGGAGGCAGCCCTCGAAGTACAGGTCCTCCTCGAAGTCCTTTATGGGGCTAAGTTCCGCGGTCGCCACGTTCTCGACGAAGGCGTAGTACTGCTCCTCGGTCATCGGACAGTTCAGATAGGCGGCCTCGCCCTTGTTGTAGCGGGAAGCGCGGTAGATCACCGACTCGTCCAGGGAGTCGCGGTGGATAATGGGCGAGGCCGCGTCGTAGAAGTAGAGCCTCTCCCCCGAGAGATCTTCTATCTTTTCAGCCAGCGCGTCCGAGGTCAGGGGGCCGGTCGCGACCACGGTCGGACCGTCGGGTAATTCCGTTGCCTCCTCGCGGACGACCTCTATGTCCGGGTGGGCATGCACCGCCTCCGTCACGGCGCGGGGGAAGTCCTCGCGGGCCACCCCGAGGGCGCCGCCGGCGAGGACGGAGTTCGCGTCCGCGCGGGACAGGATCACCGACCCGAGCCTTCGCAGCTCTTCCTTCAAGAGCCCCGAGGCCGTCTCCAGGGAACGGTTGCCCAGCGAGTTCGAGCAGACCAGTTCGGCGAAGTGCTCCGTGCGGTGGGCCGGCGTCTCCTTCGCGGGGCGCATCTCCCACAGCTCCACCGAGCAGCCGCGCTGTGCCGCCTGCCAGGCCGCTTCGCTCCCGGCCAGTCCGGCTCCCAAAATCGTTACGTCGGGCATAGAAGATGGTCCTTTGCTCGTGGCTTTCGGGAACGCTTATTTTACGCCAGGTGCGCCGGAGGTAAATACGCCCCGTGCACTAGATCTTTGCCGGGTTCAGCAAAGCTCTAATGGGCCTTACAAACGCTTCCAGAAGGAGAGGCCCATGGGCAGGAGAAGAGACTACGAAGAGAGCTACGAGGACGCCCGCAGGGACATGATGGAACGCGAGACAGGCTCGCGACGCAGCGGCGACGGCGCCTTCACCGCCGTCGTCTTCATCAAGTACGCCGCCATCGTGATCGTCGTCCTCGTGATCGCCTACGTGGTGCTCCGAATCGTCGGCGCCATCCAGGGCGCAATTTAGGAAGGCATCAGCTTTCAGGCGATTGTTGGGCGCAGAAGGACGCTTCGCGAAGCGCCCCTACACACCGGCGGCCATCAGGATGACGTCGCCGGTGTGGTGGATGAGGGGGTGTGGCACGACCGAAGCCCGGTCCACTTCCCGGAAACCCTCGCGCTCGTAGAGCCTGACCGCCCCTGTGTTTTGCTCGAAGACGAGCAGGCTCAAAGCGCCTAAGTTTCTCTCGCGCGCCCGATCCCTCGCGATGGAGAGCATCTGTGTTCCCAGGCCCATACCGCGAAACCCGTCGAACAGGGCCAACGAGCTAACGTAGAGGGTGCCCGGTATCTCCAGCCTCCCGTAGGGCTCGAGTACGGGGTCGACGAGCTCGTCGGGTTCCTCCGCGCTCGCCTCTACCGGGTAGGTGCAAAGCTGTCCTATCACTTCCCCTTTCCGCTCGGCGACGACGCAGTTCGTGTAGGAGAAGTTGCCCTCCTCGCGGGCGTAGCGGACCGCCCCGATCTCGACGGGCTCCAGCCCGGGATACTCCGGAGCCAGAGTACTCCACACGTAATCCACGACGCCGTCAGAGGAGATCCTGAAAAGCTCTGCGATCATGCGGCTGTCCTCCCTGATCGCCGGCCTGAACACCACCCCGGACCCCTCCGCCTCCAACGCTCCATCTCCTTCCACGATTAGTACGCCCCGGCTGACGTCTCCGCTTGTCCGCGCGCTCTGCGATGGTGCGCATGGCGTCCCGCCGAAGACCACGAACCCGGTAGCCCGCAAGAAGTCTCGCACATAAAGCCCCGCCCGGATAGTTAGCCGGCTGACAAGCGAAGGCGTAAGCCTGAGCGTGCTCTCATGCCTTACTCGTGGCGCAGGCAGTACTCTGAGAGTCCTCTCTCGCCTGACTCCATCACATGGTCGTGACTGTGGCGGTACATGCGTTCAGCGACGTACCCGAGGAGGTTCAGGGCGGGGTTGGTGACGTGCACGTACCAGCTGAACGTTATGCGGGTGCCGTCATCTTGCTCGTGGAACAGGGTTTCGAGGACGCCGCTCAAGTCGCCGTCCACCGTCTCCCTCAGGCGGCTCTCCGGTTCCACGTCGGTGTTGAGGCAGTGGATCTGGAACGGTGGGGCGAGACGGGCTACCTCGGGGGCCTGGTGCACCCGGAAAGAGACGGTGCTGCCCACCCGGAGCTCGTCGTCTCCCAAGTCATCGACGAGTTCCATGTCGGGCCACCACTCGCGCATGGCTCCGCGCGAGGTCATTGCCCTGTAGACTACGGGCAGTGGTGCTGGGATGGTCCATTCCGTACGCCAGTCGTAGATCTTGACGGAGCGGGACCCGAACCAGATTCCCCCCAACACGCCAGCGATGGCGAAGAGGAGTCGGCTCAAACCGGACCCTCGCCCGTGCGACGATTCTCTCATCTCCAATATCTCTCCTCTTTGCTTTGCAAGCACTTCAGCACTTCAGCATTTCAGCCGGTCAGCTTCTTATTGGCTCACGCCACGCTTCTGTAAGAGGACGAACCCCTACGAAGACGTGGCGGGGATCAGGCGACGATCATAGAGCAGCTTGCAATAACATTGGGCTGGTAGCATCATGGCCGTATGAAAGCTTACTCGGTGGATCTCAGGCGAAAGATTGTGGATGCCGTACTCAGCGGTAGGCCCAAAGCGCAGGTAGCCCGCAGCTTCGGGGTCGGCATCTCAACCCTCAAGCGTTACGAGAGCAAGGCACAAAAGGGTGAGAGTTTGGTCCCGAAGAGACCACCCGGCAAGAGGCGCAAGCTCG
>JBKPOM010000333.1:0-3497 GCA_046733115.1 Actinomycetota bacterium
GACATCATCGTGATCCTCGACTTCTCGGATCGAGATGTCGACGCTTGCAGCGGGTTGCGTTGACACTGACCTGCCCGTAGGTCAATGCAATTATGCCCGTTCGGACAAATCCGTCGGTGAGAGCGCATGTCTGCATCATACGATGTGGGTCGATCACACTGAAACGTGCTGTGGGTCTCGTGGCCCGCGTCTGGTAGCTGGAAGGAGCTCATCGGTGAGGCCGACAACGCCTCGCATCCCGTGCAGGTCTAGCAAGACGGCCAGTGGAAGCCAGTACAAGTACCTTCCAATTATGGAGCCATTTATCTACACCAGTAGATCGCCATCAAGGGCCCAACCAAGGTAACATGCAATCTCCCACGATCTAAGGTCAGAGCGTCGGCGAGTGAGGCTGTTGAGCAGAACCCGTAAACATCACTTCAACTCTTTCGCATCTTCCCTAACGCGTTACTGCACGGTTGCTGCACAAAGGCTTGGCCGGCAATCGGCATTTATTCTCGACTTAACTTGTTCCTGCAAATCCTCATATTTTATGAGTGGAGCCGAGGGGATTCGAACCCCTGACCTCCGCCGTGCAAAGGCGGGGCGAAGGTTTCGTGGTCGTTAGCCATCGTTCGAAAAACCGCTTAAACAAGCCGGATACATGAATTCGTCCGCCGTGTATGATCGCCTTTGTTCGCGTGCGTTGTCGTCAAACTGTCGTCAGCTGCGTATGCGAACGACTGCGCACTATAGCGTTATGCAGTGATATTGGACCTATGCTGCTTCGCAGGCCTGGCGGGGGCATGTCGGGCGTTCCGAAACTTACGGCGCTATGCATAAAAGCAGACATCGCAGGTGTGGTCCTATTTCATTGACTACCGCTTTAGAGGAAACCTGACGCGCCTTGCCGCGGAGGTCAAACGGGTTTCCGGACGCGATTGCAGGAGTGATGCTTCAGGGCACGTTGCCGATCAAGCTCGCCGCAGACACTGCCGGAAGCCCTAAGGATGAGGCGTCCGGCTTTCTTGGTAAGCGGCGCAGTGTTAACACTGGGCTTTGTAGAGATATTTGGAGATCTTTGGGTCGCTCACGGTGTTCCTGGTGACGATAGAGAGTCCGGTTTTGACCGTCTTCTTGGCCGGCTTTTTGTTGGTCTTCAGGTAATCCACCGCCATCTTGACCCCGATCTTGCCTATATCGTTGGGATGCTGAGCGATAAGTGCGTCCACGTTGCCCTGCTTTAGGTCCCTGACCTGGGTAGGGGAGGCGTCGAAGGTGACGATCTTCACTTGGTCCTGCTTGCCCGCCTGGCGGACCCCGCTCGCTGCCCCCTCCCCGGAAAAGAGGTTGGCGCCGAAGATGCCTGCGAGGTCCGGATTGGACTGCAGGGTGGCGCTGGCGATCGAAGCCGCCTTCGTCGGATCATCCTGGCAGAACTGGGTCCCCAAATACTTGATGTTCGGGTACTTCTTTAGCCCCTCCTCGAAGCCCTGCTGCCGCTGGTCGGTGGTCGAGATGCCCGGCGTGACGTTTATGCACAAGACCTTGCCCTTTTTACCTATTGCATCGGCCAGGGCTTTCGCGGCGAGCTTCCCGCCTTCGAGGTTATCCGAGGAGATGTGCGAGAGCGCGATGGGTTTGGCTATGAACGTATCCACGGTGAAGACCGGAATATTCTGGTTGACGGCGCTCTGGATAGGGCCGATCATGGCCGTCTTGTCGGTGGGCGCGATAAGGATGGCATCCGGCTTGGACTGGATGACCGCGTTGACTACCGGCGTCTGCTGGCTGGGATCGAATGTTTGCGGTCCCTGGACCTTGACGCTCGCGCCGAGCTTTTTGGCCTCGGCCTTCGCCCCGCACCCCATCGAGGTGTAGAACTCGTCGCCTATGACGCCCACGATCAGGGCGAGGTTGTACGATTGCCCGCCCCCGCCCTGGTTGCCACCTCCACCGCTCCCACAACCTCCCAGAACCACCATCCCAGCGCCAGCCGCTGCAAGCCCCAAAAACTCCCGCCGCGAGAGCCCGCGCCGAGGCCGAAACCCTTCGTCCATCTTTCCCTGCTCCTTTCCCCTTACATCCGCTCCTCGGCGCTCCGGCGCCTCTGGTCCACGAAGACCGCTAGGATCAGGACCGCCCCGATGGCCACCTCTTGCCAGAAGGGTTGCACGCCCTGTATAACGAACCCATTCCTCAAGACCGCCGGTATGAGCGTACCCACGACCGACCCCAGGATCGTTCCGATGCCGCCGAACAGGCTCGTCCCGCCGATGACGACGGCCGAGATGGCGGCCAGGTTGTCCGCTTCATGCGCTGCCGGCGAGGCGGTGCTGAACCGGGCGACGTCTATGATCCCTGCCAGCCCCGCGAGAAACCCACTCAGAGTGTAAACCTTCAGGAGGTGCCGGTTGACGTCGATGCCGACCCGGCGGGCCGCCTCCACGTTCGAGCCTATGGCATACGTGTAGCGTCCAAAGCGCGTTTGGGAGAGCGCAAGCCCCGCGACCACTACCACTACCAGCGTTATCGCGACCGGCACTGGCAGGAAGCCGAAAAGCTGGCGCAGTCCTATCTCCGATTGGATCGCCGTCGGGACGTAGGGTACGTTGGTACCACCGGAGATGATCTGGGCCGCCCCGAGAGCCATGCCCAAAGTGCCGAGAGTGACGATGAACGGCGGCATCTTGAGTCCGGTCACGAGCAGCCCGTTGATTAAACCGCACCCCAACCCCACCAAAAGTCCCACTGCGATACCGACTGGAATGCCGATCCCCTGATGAGGGAATTGGTAGTTGTGCACCTGCTGTGGAGTTCCGGAGAGGGTGACCATGATCTTCGCCGCTACCACGCTGGAGAGGACGAGCACCGCCCCCACCGAGAGATCTATCCCGGCAGTAATGATGACGAACGTGAGCCCCACGGCCATCAGCAAGAGCTCAGAAGCGTCCACCGCGATGTCGCGAAAGTTGCCCAGGTTCAAGAACTTAGTGCCTTCCAGAAACCAAAAGATGACCACGAGCGCGGCAAGGATCCCGATGATGAAAACCGAGTTGAAGCCGATGGGCAGCCTGCGAACCTTCTCGGGCGTTTTGGCGCTGCCAGCGTTCGTCTTAACCTCGGACATCTCAGGTTGCCTCCCCGGTTTCTTGCAAGGAGCCGGTCATCGCTGCGACCGCGTCGTCGGTCGTTGCCTCCTCGGGGTCCAGCTCCGCGACCACCTCACCGAGCCGCAGCACCACGATGCGGTCGGCGACCTCGAAGACGTGGGGCATGTTGTGGCTGATGAAGACTACCGGAATCCCGGCTTGCCGCACGCGCTTGACCAGGTTGAGGACCATGCCGACCTGGGCCACGCCCAGGGCCGCCGTCGGCTCGTCCATGATAACCACCTTGCTAGCCCACATCACAGCCCGAGCCACCGCCACGCCCTGTCGTTGCCCGCCCGAGAAGGTGCTCAAGGCTCTTGTCACGTTTGGGATCCGCACGTGCAGCTCCTCTAGCTGTTCTTCGGT
>JBKPOM010000334.1:0-5783 GCA_046733115.1 Actinomycetota bacterium
TCGCCAGGCGTAGTACGTCCACCATGGCCTCTTCCTCGGTGGGGTAGGGATACATTCTGCAGCCGCCCAGAGCAGGGCCAAGCGTGGTGTCGTGGATGGCGATGATGGCCCGCAGCCCGGTGGCCTTGTCGTGGCAGAACACGAGCTGCTCGTAGCGGTACTCCGCCAGCTTCTCGAAGACCTGCAATTGCCTCTCCTTTCCCAAAACCCGGTATGTTCGTCCGGGATTACATTCTACTATCCCCGCCCCTTCCCGCAGGACGAGCGGTCACTTATACGCGTGCTAGAATGCGCCTCTATGCAAACCGAGAGGCTTGGCGAGGACACCACCGCCGGAAAGATAGAAGGGTTGAAGGCGCTGCGGGATGCCGCGGCGCACCCGGCCCCCGAGAAGGCCGTCGAGAGGCAGCGCGAGAGGGGCAAGCTGACCGCCCGCGAGCGCATCGAGCTTCTGCTCGACGAGGGCACCTTCGCCGAACTGGACCGCTACAGGGTTCACCGTTCCTATAACTTCGGGCTGGAAGAGAACAAGCCCCTGGGAGATGGGGTGATCACCGGATACGGCGAGGTCTCGGGGCGCAAGGTCTGCGTTTTCAGCCAGGACTTCACGGTTTTCGGAGGTTCATTGGGCGAGGTGTACGCAGAGAAGATCTGCAAGGTCATGGACCTCGCTATCTCCACGGGATGCCCGATCATTGGCATCAATGACTCGGGCGGGGCGAGGATTCAAGAAGGCGTCGTCTCTTTGGCAGGGTACGCGGATATCTTCCACCGCAACGTGCTGGCCTCCGGGGTGGTACCCCAGATCTCTGTGATCGTCGGGCCCTGCGCCGGAGGTGCCGTGTACTCGCCGGCGATCACGGACTTCGTGTTTATGGTCGAGGAGACGAGCCACATGTTCATCACCGGCCCCGATGTGATAAAGAACGTCACCGGCGAGGACGTGACCTTCGAGGACTTAGGAGGCGCGGCGACCCACAACACCAGGTCCGGCGTCGCTCACTTCTCGGCCCCCGACGAGGAGACCTGCTTCGACGACGTGCGCTATCTGCTCTCGTTCCTTCCCGAGAACAACCTCGAGAGCGCTCCCTACTTCCGTCCCACGGACGACCCGGAGCGGATGGACGAGGACCTTGCGGCCCTGATCCCGGACTCCCCCCAGCGGCCCTACGATATCCGTGGCGCCATAAGTGGCGTGGTTGATGATGGGGAGTTCTTCGAGGTGCAGGAGGGCTGGGCCCAGAACCTCGTCGTCGGTTTCGCCAGGCTAGGCGGGCGTGCCATAGGGGTGGTCGGGAACCAGCCATCCGTACTCGCGGGTACGCTCGATATAAACGCGAGCGTGAAGGGCGCGCGGTTCGTCCGCTTCTGCGACGCTTTCAATATTCCCCTTCTCACGTTCGTGGACGTTCCTGGGTTCATGCCAGGGACGGATCAGGAGTGGGGCGGCATCATCCGTCACGGGGCCAAGCTTCTGTACGCATTCTCGGAGGCCACAGTGCCGAAGATGACAGTAATCACGAGGAAGGCTTATGGGGGGGCTTACGACGTTATGTGCTCCAAGCACATCGGGGCTGATGTCAACATCTCGTGGCCTACGGGCGAGATCGCGGTAATGGGCGCATCTGCGGCCGTCGGCATCATCTTCCGCCGTGAGATCTCCGAGGCCGATGACCCCGAAGCGAAGCGCGAAGAACTGATCGAGGGCTATGAGGAGCAGTTCAACAACCCGATGGTCGCCGCCGAGATGGGCTTTATAGACGACGTCATAGACCCGCGCGAGACGCGACCCTATCTCATAAGAGCCCTGCAGATGATCAGGACCAAGCGCCCCGACCGGGCTCCACGCAAGCACGGAAACATCCCGCTTTGATAGCTCTCAGCTTTCAGCAGTCAGCTTTTAGCGAAGATTTTTTGGATCGCTGGCCGGTGGAGTATGACTGACGATACCCTGAGGGTGGAAAGGTTTGCGCCACCCGTACAGGTTCGACCCTCGGCGACCCCGGACGAAGCGGTGGCCATCATGGCTGCGTTAGAGGCGCTGAACGGAGAGCAGGAAGACTCGGCTTCCCTGAGGCGCAGCCGGTGGCGGCTGGCTGGTCTGCTGGGACACCAGGTCGAGCCCGGCATGAAGCTCGAGGGCTCGCTGTGGTCCTACTCGAAGCGGGAGGGCATCGCGTAGGTGTTTCGCAAGGTCATGATCGCCAACCGGGGTGAGATCTCCGTGCGCATCGTGCGCGCGCTGCGCGAGATGGGGATCTCGAGCGTCGCCGTCTATTCGGCCGCGGACAGGGTGTCTTTGCACGCACAGATCGCCGACGAGGCCTACCACATCGGTCCGACGCTGGCGACGGAGAGTTATCTGAACGTGGGGCGCCTGATCGAGGTTGCACAGAAGAGCGGGGCCGAGGCTGTACACCCGGGGTACGGCTTTCTGGCCGAGAGTTCGGCTTTCGCGCGGGCCGTGGAGGAAGCGGGGCTAGTCTGGATCGGACCCCATCCCGAAGCCATCGAGGCGATGGGAAGCAAGGTGGAATCGCGCCGGATCATGGCCAAGGCCGGCGTCCCTATGGTGCCAGGCACGAAAGACTCCATCGGCTCCGCCAAAAAGGTCCGTCTCTTCGGCGAGGAGCACGGCTTCCCGGTGGCCGTGAAGGCCTCGGCGGGTGGGGGCGGCAAGGGCTTCGCCGTCGCCCGCGACGCCTCCGAAGCCGAGAACGCCTTCTCGCGGGCGAGCAGGGAGGGCGAGGCGTACTTCGGGGACAGCTCGGTCTACGTCGAGAAGTACCTTCAGGCCCCGCGCCACATCGAGATACAAATCGTGTGCGACAAACACGGAAACGCGGTCCACCTCGGCGAGAGGGATTGTTCGATCCAACGCCGCCACCAGAAGCTCCTCGAGGAGTGCCCGAGCCCCGCCATAGACCCTCAGGTGCGCGAGGAGATGGGCAAAGCCGCCCTCGCCGCCGCCAAGGCCGTCGGCTACGACAACGTTGGCACCGTCGAGTTCCTGGTCGAGAAGGGCGAAGCCGGGGACGAGTTCTACTTCCTGGAGATGAACACCCGCGTCCAGGTCGAGCATCCCGTGACGGAGGAGGCGACGGGGATAGACATCGTGAAGACGGGCGTCCGTGTGGCCGCCGATGAGGAACTCCCCCTTTCGCAAAAAGATGTCTTCTGGCGCGGCCACGCCATTGAGGTGCGCCTGAATGCGGAGGACGCCACGCGCGACTTCGCCCCCAGTCCTGGTATGGTGACTCTCTACGACGAGCCCGGCGGTCCCGGGGTGCGGGTAGACTCGTCGCTACGTGGCCCTGGTGTGGTGGCGGAGGCCTACGATCCTCTGTTCGCCAAGCTCATCGTCCGCGGAGTCGACAGGGAGGAGACCCTCGCGCGGCTCGGGCGAGCGCTCGCGGAATTCAGGGTGGAGGGCATCTCCACGACGCTGCCCTTTTTCCGAGCGATCCTGTCAGACGAAGCCTTCGTCTCGGGGAACTACACCACGGGCTTCGTGGCCGATCGGATGGAGGGATTGAAGATACAGCCGACGTCCACAGGCGAGCCGACCACGGTTCCCGAGAAGAGCGTCCGCGAGGTCGAGGTCGAGGTGAACGGCAAACTCTTCAGGGTGAAGGTGTTCGGGGGCGAAGTGGTGCGTGGCGCGATCGGGCCTCCGCGGCGCAGGTGGGGCGAGACGCGCAGGGCTTCGGCGAGCGGGGGTACCGTAGCAGCGCCGATGCAGGGGACTATCGTGAGGGTGCTCGTGAAAGAAGGGCAGGAGGTCGAGGCGGACGAGCCCGTGTGCATCCTGGAGGCGATGAAGATGGAGAGCGAGGTCCGCTCCCAGAAGGCCGGCAACGTCGCCGAGGTCCGCGTCGAGGCCGGGCAGACCGTCAGGTCGGGGGAACCCCTGATCCTCGTGGAGTAGGGGCGTACCTTGGCCGAACACGTTGCCGAATTCGAGTGGCGTGGCGAGGGCGAAGAGGCCGAGATCGTGCTCTTCGCCCCCGACGATGCGGCTTTCGAACGTGTCCTTCCCGCCACCCGGCTCCCCGGCGTCGAGAGCCCCGTCTACGCAGCAGCGTCGCAAAGAGGATTCGGATGGGTCGCCGTCTCCGCGACGCACGTGGCCCCCGATCTCCTCTCCCTTCCAACGCGCGGCCTGCTTCTCGTCGCCGGCACGAGGTCGGAGAACCTCGGCGTAAACGCGCGGGAGCTCCTGAACAGAATGTTGCGCGACTTTCCGGAAGTCGGCTCGCGCATGCCCTCCCCGAACGAGGCCGGAATCGGGAGGCTCTGCGAGTCAGGGGCACGCGCGGCGGCGGAGGATGGCCTCATCGAGGAAGAGGATCTGGAGCTCCTCGATGCGCGGCCCGGTGACGCCGACGCCCTCGGCAGAAGGGCGCTCTCCGCCGGTCCGCGTGACTGGCAGGAGGCATTAAGACCCGAACTCGGTGTAGTGACCGAGGTCCTCGACACCGAGGGTGCGGAGAACCTGGGATTGGAGCTGGGAGCCCTTGCCATCGTCATCAGGGGCGATGCGGGAGACGTGGGACGGCTCGCGCTCGCCGCCCACAGGGAGCGGCTTCAGGCCCGCTCGGAGGATTTCGGTGCGGTGCTGGATCTCCCCGCCGCCCCCGTCGAGTGTTGGGAGGCGGAAGATCTCTTCGTGGCGACGCGGGCGTCAGCCAACTTGGGCGACGCCCGCGTCGCCAGGACCGTCTGGATGCTACGGCGATTGCTGGGCGAAGCGGTAGGCGGGCTGGATATCCTGGCCGCCTGGAGGGTCGGTGGGGTTGAGGAGCGGGAAGGGCGGCTGGTTCACCGCAGGGATCTCGCCCTGGTCGAGGACGGAAACGTGCTAGTTTCCGGCAAAGACGCCGCGGTCGGAACGGGTAATATGTTCTCGAGCGCGCCGCCGTTCGGGGTTCCCGAAGGCGAAGGCCGGTGGCCGTGGGAAGAGGCCGGGTTGCTGGAGCGCCTGGCGGCGTTGGACCCCCCGGAGGGCTGAGGTTAGACCTTTTGATGGTAAGGGACCGGAGCACGGGCCGGTTCGTCTACACCGAGCGGCTGGAGCGCCGGGCCGGCGAGACCTCATGGGAGTACGTGCGGCGCAGCATCAGGAGGGAGGCCCGTATCCGCACGCGCTTTGACGGCGACAGGATGGAGGTCATCGTCGGATGGAACGTCGACTCGGTCGAAGAGTTCCTGCGCTCGCACCCCGAATATCGCCTGGACGGAGACGGCGCTTCGGGAACGGACGGGCGCGACGGCAGACAGGAAGGAGACAGCGTTGAGCGGTGAGGTTCCGGACAAGTTGGCCCACCTCATAACCACGGCCATCGGGCTCGTCGCAGCTCTGCTCTGGAACACCGCCATTCAGAACCTCTTCGAGAGGGTCTTCGGTAGAGCCGGGGCCGCGCTGGCCAGCCAGTTCCTCTACGCCATCCTCATAAAGCAGCTCGCAAAGAGGGGAATTCTCTTTGCAAGCAATTCAGCTCGTTTATCTTTTCGTGAAGGACGCCCTTGGAAGAAGACGAGGAGCCCCGTACGAAACGTGCACAGGGTCCGGCGGCTACCTCAGTGCTCGTGCCCTTCCTTTTGGCTGACCTGCTGACCTACTTCTTTCTCGGAAAGGGTTCACCCTTTCCGAGAAAGGCCCTAGGCCCGAAGGGCCGCTATTTGAAATCCTCCGGGGAGACGCGGTTCATCCAATCCTTGAACTTGTCCACGACCTCTTCTTCGGGGGCTTCTTCCATCGCCTCTTCGAACACGACACCGGC
>JBKPOM010000335.1:0-6023 GCA_046733115.1 Actinomycetota bacterium
TCACAGGATAGGGAGAACCGCAGATGAGGACCGAACCAGAGTCCACCCAGTCAGCCGCGCCCGCCACGTTCAAGCGAACGGAGCTGCAGCGCCTCCCCTCGCCGGTCCCAGGGTGGGAGATAGTCCAGTCCCTCGCCGAAATTCCCGAGGGCGTCGCCTCCGGCCGACACAGCCATCCGGGCCCCGAAGTCGGCTACATCGCCCGAGGCGACGTTGCGATGGAGTTCGACGACCATCCAACGCTCACGCTTCGTACCGGCGACCCGTTCCTTATCCCGCCTAGCGTCGTCCACAACGCGCGCAACATCGGGACAGTCACCACGAAGATGCTTCCCAACTACGTGGTGGACGAGGCGCAACCCCTCGCGACCAGCTTCAGTTGAAGACAAGGTTCCGTGCCTCCGGTTGGAACCGCGCCATTGCTCTGGTATGCGGTCGGAAGCCGTACCACGCACTCTGGGGAGGACTCGAGTATGTTTGAGGGCTTCGAGAGGGTCCGCGTCGAGGCGGAAGGAGCGAGCATCAAGGCCGTTCGTGGTGGCGAGGGACCGCCGCTGCTGCTGCACGGCAGCACCCAGAGGCACGTCATGTGGCACCTCGTCGTCCCTCGGCTCGCCGAAGACTTCATGGTAATAGCCTCTGACCTACGCGGATATGGTGACTCCTCAAAGCCCGAGGGCGGCGAAGGACATGCTGGCTACTCCAAACCCGCTATGGCACTCGATCAGGTGGAGGTGATGAGGCACTTCGGCTTCGAGCGCTTCGCCCTGTGCAGCCACGACCGCGACGGGCGCGTCGGCTACCGCATGACACTGGACAACTCCGAGGTCGTGACGAGGTTGGCCATCTTGGACATCGTGCCGACGTGGGAGGCCTTCTCCCGCGCCAATATGGCGTTCGGCCTCAGCTTACTAGCACTGGTTTTTCTTAGTCCAACCGTACGACCTGCCCGAGCGCCTGCTCGCGACCGCCCCGGCGAAGACCCCCTTCAGGGGCGACAGCTACGTTGTTACCCCCGAGGCGATGGAGGAGTACGTGCGCTGCCTGCGCGACCCCGAAGCCATCCACGCCACCTGTGAGGATTACCGGGCCGCGGCCCCCTAGACTACGAGCACGACAGGCCGACCTCGAGGCGGGCAGGCGCGCGGCTTACCCTGTGCTCGTTCTGTGGGGCCGAAAGGGTTTCCTCGAGGGGCACTACGACGTTTTGGAAGTCTGGCGCGGGTGGGCCGAGGAAGTGCGCGGACGGGCGCTCGACTGCGGGCACTACATCCCCGAGGAGGCCGCGGAGGAGACCTACGCCGAGCTGCGCGCGTTCATAGGAGAGTAAGGAGAAGCAGATGAGCAACTTGCCGACCAAGATTCTGTTGGCCACAGACGGGTCACGTGAGGCTCAGGTGACTGCTCGGCCTGCGGTGCATCGAAGAAGCGGCTACGAACATCTCCTTCGGCCTCCGTTGGCGCGGACGTCGTGCCCCGTCCATCATCCCAAGAAGGGTACGACTTGGAGGGTGACCAGTTGGATCGGTGCGGTGATCGGAGGCACCGCGGTCAGGAAGTAGGCCCGGATAAGCGCGAAACCGTCCTCGATGGATAGTGATCGGGCCGATCGGCGGGATCGGGATAGGAACAAGCGGTTTCGAGGGGCGTCGCCGAGCACCGACACGCTCCTGACCGGAGCGCTGAAGGCGCACTTGTTCCTATCCCGATCCCGAGCCACATGTTCCAGGGTCCCTCCAAGCCGCCTTAAAGGCCGTTGCAGCTGTCGAACTGCCCTCGACGGCCCAGAGGGTTGCCGAGAAGTAAGGCGTCGGACGGGGGGAACGGGACGCCCCTGGCGACGGGTGACTGACGCATGTGCCACGCTGAGGTAAAAAGTACCGCCCGCACCGCCCGCGAAGACGTCAAGATGGAAGAAAGACCCGTTGACTGGCAATTTGGACAAGTGAGACGCGGTCGATACTCGGTGTGGCGGTCGGTGCGGTCGATACTTTGCGACGTTCTCCGGCAAGATGCACGACGCCGGTTTCTACTTCATCGCACACCCGTCGATCGGCAATGAGCTCTTACAGCCGCCTCAAGAACATATGTAGCCGATGATCAGGTGTCCGACGACACTGGAGCTTAACGGATCGGTCAAGTCTTCAATACGGCTTCTACGCTCATCGAGCTCAGGCCGACCAGACCCCTCACACAGGATCGGGGATCATAACTCCTGGCTACTCCCCATTCCCGGATCTATGCGCGAGTAGGGGAGAGCTATGCGGGGTCGCTCGCTTTGGGCTTCACATCCGCGCCTCGGTGTGTCGCATTAGATGGAACGTTCTTGACGTCGGGCATCGGAGACCTCAGTTGGCTCAGGTAGTCTTCCCTCACGCTACTTTTGACCGGGAGAACCAGGCTCACGTCGAGTACCTCTTCTTGCGGAAAGCCCGCTTGTGCATAGGTTTCTCCGTCGGGAGAGACGGCCATGCTCCCTCCGACGAAGTTAAGGTTCCCTACCGGACCGACCTGGTTGACGTAGACGTGCGGCAGGCCGTTCTCAAGGGCCCGCGCCGAGCAGAACACCGCATGATCGTTCCCGAAGGGTTCCATGTTCGCCGAGATCGTGACGAGCAGCTCCACCCCGGCTCGCGCGAGGGCCCTCGCGACCTCGGGGAACTCGACATCGAAGCAGATCATTATCCCCATCTTCGCCCCGCGGAGCCCCACGACCAGCAGCTCGTCGCCCGCCACGAAGGCGTCGCTCTCGTCCCCGCCGAATAGCTGGACCTTCCGGTATACAGCTGCGACCGTCCCGCGCTCGTCCACGCAGAAGGCCGAGTTCGCCACCCCGCTCTCCACGTGCTCCGGCGCGCCGAATACCAAGGCGGTGGAGCCCTCCCGCGCTATCTCCGCGATGCTTTGCAGCTCGGGACCGTCCGGGCGGACGGCAAGGTCCTCGATACCGTCGAGCACGTACCCGCTCAGGTAGAGCTCAGGGAAGACTACCAGGTCGGCCTCCGGACGGCCGGCGACGACCTGGCGCATGGTTTCTATGTTGGCTTCCGGCCCGCGCAATCGCGGGCTCAGTTGCGCCAGCGCTATGTTTACCGCTGTCGGCACTCGGGTTGCCTCCCTTCTCCTTCGATCGGGCTCGAGCGTATCACGGTGCGGCCTCCGTTCCCTCGTCGATGCTTAGCTGGGGCGGGGCCTGGCGGAAGCCACGGGTGAGGTAGGTCAGCAGCAGGACCCCAATCACCAGCCACACCACGCCGAACACGAGGGCGTGGATGTCCAGGCGCGTCAGCAGATAGAAGTCAACGGCCGCCCCGGCCAGGGGGAGCGCGACCCACAAGAGCAGCGCCGAGGCGCCACGCCGCGGCCGGTGGCGCACGAAGTGCGCGATCACGCTCAGGTTGACCAGGGTGAACGCGCTGAACGCGCCGAAGTTGATGAACGAGGTCGACGTGGTGACGTCGAGGAACAGCGCGGCCAGGCCGACGATGCCGATCAAGACTATCCCGAAGACCGGGGTGCGGAAGCGGGGATGGAGGTAGCCGAGGACGGGTCGGGGCAGCACGCCGTCGCGTCCCATGGCGTACAGCAGCCGCGAGGACGTGGCCTGGATGGCGAGCCCAGCGGCGAACTGGGCGACGATGAGACCGGCGAGGAAGAAAGAGGCGAACAGATTGCCGCCGATCGTGCGGGCGATCTCGAACGCCGCGGAATCCGGATTCTCGAACGAGGCGCCAGGGTGGGCCAACTGCGTGGCGTAGGCGGCGACGATGAACAGCGCACCGCAGAGCAGGGCGGTGATCAGCACGGCGCGCGGGATGGTGCGCCGTGCGTCGCGGGTCTCCTCGGTGAGCGTGGTGACGGCGTCGAACCCGATAAAGGAGTAGGCTGCGAGAGCGGCACCGGCCGCGATGGCCGCCGGCGTGGTGTTCTCGTTCAGGAACGGGCTCGTCAGGCTGGCGCCGGTATCCCCGGTAACGAAATACGCTAAGCACAGCGCGACGAAGATCCCAAGCACGAGCAGTTGGAGCACCATCAGCAAGAAGTTTGCGCGGGCGGCGACCTTGATGCCGACCACGTTCAGGACGGTGGTGATCAGGATGAAGGCGAGGATCCACACGGGCGTGGGGACGCCGGGGAATTGCGCCGAGAGGTAGGCCGCGCCGATCAGCCAAGCCACCATCGGCAAAAAGAAGTAGTCGAGCTGAATGAGCCAGCCTGAGAGAAAGCCGAGCTGCGGCCCCAGCTCCTTCCCGACGTAGGTGTAGGCCGACCCGGCCACGGGATACAGCGAAGCCATACGCCCGTAGCTGAGGGCGGTGAACAGCATGGCCACTAGCGTGACCAGGTAAGCGGTCGGGACGGTCCCGTTGGAGAGCTGGGCGACGATCCCGTACGTGCCGAGCACGATCAATGGGGTCATGTACGCGAGCCCGATCAAGACGACAGTCCCGAGCCCGAGGGTACGTTCCAGCGTCGCCCCCTGCTCCTGACCGTAGTTGTTTGTCGGTGCCTCTGGCTCCGATAGTCCGTCACTCACTGCATTCCCCTTTCGGCGTCTTGCCCACGGAGCTGCTCGCTACATCCGCTATAAACTCCATCCACCGCATGCTATACCCCAGGTGACCGAAATGGTAACAGCAGGAACAGATTAGTAACGGATGGCACGAAACTCTCAGATGGGGACTACGCTGACTAGCCTCGGTACGCTCGGTCAGGCTGGCCCGAACTCCCGAGAAGAGTGGGCCGTGCGACAATAGGGAGCGCCGTCGATTGCAAACGGGCATGGGATGCTCGATCATCCAAGGAGTTTTCAGAGCCTCCTGGTATAAGGGAGTCTTTCAGTGGCGGCCTTCACATTTCCCAATTTACCTATCACCCCAGCTAAGGGCGCCAGTTTTATAGTATCGGGAGGGGTATGCTCTCAGCGCTAATTGGCATCCTCTCAGACCGCCAACTGCACTTCAAAGAGGTCTGCGCTCCACAGACGCTGAAGGCGGCCACGAAAGAATCGTCGGACCTACGTAGCATCAGTAGGTCTGCATCAAGTTCCAGGTAATAGCCAAACGGCAAATTGAAACCCTCGTGCACACCTGCGCGCTCATGCCCCTCCACAATAAGACCAGAGAACTAGACCGCGATGTCGTCCACCACGGACAGGTCGATAAGCCAGAACAGCTCGGATCGCCCGTCCTCCAGCAAAACGTCCACAGCCGCATGTTCAGAATTGCTCCAGACGTTCTGCACGGTGCGTCTCATACCGGCAAACTGGCTCTTCCAGTGACCTTCCCTCACCTGTACCACGGTGTCTCTACGCGCTTCGTTAGCTTGCAAGAGCTTCAGCCTCCTGTGTCGTTCCTGTTCCTGCCACAAGGACAGCACGCGCGGCCGACCAATCAGCGTCCAGGCTTTTCACGGTAAGGGCTGCTCCATCGTTCGCAGTTGGTAGTACCAGTAAAGCTCAACGCTTCCGTCCTCGAAGACCACGTCTACCGCCAGGTAGTCAGGATGACCGTAGGTTTGTACTATCGTGCAGAGGCGTCCTCTCTCGTGCCGCTTGGCTCCATCCAGCGCTACCACCGACGTGCCGATACGGGCTTCATACGATTCCAAGAAGATCGTCCCCTTCTCTCGTTCACTGTTTGGGGCCAGACCCCAATTCACCGGAGAATACACGGGACCCGACCCCAACCGCGTTTCCTTTTCCGATAAGGATTTATAGCGAGGCTCTACACCTTTTTATGTACCCTGTGGCACTTTGTGCGCTGAGACAGCCACCTGGTACGAGAAATACTATATTGGGTGCCATAGTGGCCACGCCAATAGGTCATGGTCGGCGAGTGGGTCGAGGCTTCCAACGATAGTGAGTCCAAGACCGTCGGATGAGCCTCCCGACGATGATGACAACCTCAGAGAAGGTTACACAGAAGTCGAAGACCGCACTTCTTACGTGCCCTCCAGGCGCGTAAGCACGGCCTCGCCTCGGTCCTCCTCTACGATGCGCCCGCCCTCCATCCTGTAGACCC
>JBKPOM010000336.1:0-8229 GCA_046733115.1 Actinomycetota bacterium
TTCTTCGAGTTCCGGTCCCGTCTCGACGATCATTTCGAGGTCGGGCAGATTCTCGTGCGCCCGGTCGAGCTCGGGCCTTCGCTCCTCGTCCGTGAGGCAGAGGCGCACCCCGGCGTCCCCGAAGATATGCTCGAGCTCGCCCTTACGGTACTGGGTGTTCACGGGGACCACGACGCCGCCGACCAGGTGCGTCCCCACGTAGGCGGCCAGGAGGTCGGGGTGGTTGCCGAGAAAGAGCGCGACACGCTCGCCGGGACGCAGGCCCCAATCCGCCAGGGTGGAGCCGAAGGCTTCGGCCCACTCGCGCAGCTTTCGGTACGAGATCTCTTCTCCCTCGAAGTGTAGGCAGAGCTTCTCCGGTGCGCGTTCCGCGTTCTGTACGAACGCTTCAGCGATCGAACCCCAACCCCTCTCACTCGCGCCCATGAGTTTCCCTTCAGCATTCTGTGGTCGATGCGCTGGGTAGAAGGGTACATCCGCGCTCTGCGCCCGCGCAACGGGGACCGAGAAAGGGCACGGCGCAGGGTGCTGTCCGTATCTGTTGACATGCGTTGTCTTAAGCCCTATGCTCGCCGAAGACACCGAGGATAGCAGGGGTTTTTCTTCTGGGGGCGAAGGCGAGAGGGAAGATTGACGATCAGCGCGACGACGCGACTACTTACTCATGTGGCGTCGCTTGCGTACGCTCCTGCCGAAACCCGCAGTGGTATGCTGGCGGGGAAGGGGATTTCTGATGCGCAAGAAGGTTTCTCGTCGAGAATTCCTCAAGATGGCGGGCGCCGGTCTTGCCGGGGCTTCGCTACTTGGCGCCGCGGGATGCGGCAGCGGGGCGGCGCCTTCCGGCTCTTCCGGCGGCGGTATGTGGAAGCAGTTCAGCGGGATGACGCTAAGCTTTATCTCGGAGAACACCGCCCCGACCTCGGCCATCGCGGCCAACCTGACGCCCTTCAAGAATCTCACTGGCATAGACGTGAGCATCTCGCAGCTGGAGCTTACCGCGGTACAGCAGAAGGTCGCGTTGGATTTCGGGTCCCGCACGGGACAGTACCCTATCGTCTACGCCGATCCCTACAACATAATGGTTCCGTTGCACGACGGGCTCGCCGACCTCAAGCAGTTCATAAACGACGACAGCCTGCCGTCCGTGCCCAAGGGCCTGGACGACTTCATCCCGACCCAGCTAGACGCCGCGGGGCGGTTCCAGAACACGTTGCTGGCGCTCCCTTACGACTGTCCGACCATAATCTGGTGCTACCGCAGCGACCTCTTCGATAAATACCACGACAAGATGAAGGGTGACCTCGGTTTCGACCCCACCCCTTCGGAGAAGGTAACGTGGGAGCAGTACTACCAGATGTCCAGGTGGTTCAACGACAACGCCAAAGAGGTGGCCTACGGTACTGGCCACCAGGCCAAGCAGTTCACCTCCCTGACAGACGACTTCGCGAACGTGCTGTGGGCGTACGGCGGGGACTTCTTCGAGAATGGGGTAAAGGTGGGGCGCCTCGGCGCTGTCGACCCCGGTCCCTCCACGCTGGATAAGCCCGAGGCTATCCGGGCGGCCACCTTCTACAAGAAACTCATGGACATCGCACACCCGGGCAGCACCAGCTGGGACTGGAACGACCTCGGTGAGGCTTTCGGGGCTGGGGAGCTCGCGATGTGCCCGTGCTGGCACGAGTTCGCCGGCGCGTGGTGGATACCGGGCGGTCTGGAGAACAAGGTCTGGTTCTCGCCGCTTCCCACGGGGCCGGCCAGAAGCGCCAACCACTACGGTGGAACGGGGATCGGGGTCAACAAGTGGGCCTCCGAAGACGAGCAGAAGGCGGCCTGGCTATTCGTCGTATGGGCCACCTCCCCCGAAGCCCAGCTCATGGACCTCAAGAGCAGCGTAGGAGGTGGGACACCGACCCGGAACTCCGTCTACGAGCTACATCAGGTCAAGAAGAACGAGAAAACTCCCACGGAGATGCCGAACATCCTGACGGCCCCAGCCGTGCTCAAGGCGTGGGAACCCCAGAACATCGGCCTCCGTCCCAAGACCCCATCCTGGAACCAGTGCGACGCCGTCATCTATACCAACCTCTCACAGATGCTGGCGGGCGCCAAGAGTCCCGAGGAGGCGATGCGCGACGCGAAGCGCGGCGTGGATCAGACGACGAAAGGAGTCCCTAGTGCAGTCTGAAGCCACGAAGTATTCCGGCGGTGAACGTACGGGACGTTGGATCTGGTCGTTCGAAGGCCGGATGATGCTCCCAGCGCTGGTGATCCTCGCCGCCATCTCGATCCTGCCCCTTTTGTACATAATCTGGATGAGTTTCAGCAACGTTACGCTGCTCGGCGGCGCCGGCATAACGTCTCGGTGGGTGGGTCTCGGTAACTGGGCTCGGATGTTCTCCGACGGCACGGTCTGGTCAGGATGGCTGACCATGGTGATGTATTTCGTGGCCACGGTCGGCCTGGAGATGATCCTGGGCATCGCCATCGCCCTGCTCATCCACGAAGTCGTGTGGGGGAAGAACCTGGCAATGTCGCTCATTCTGATCCCGATGTTCGTGGCGCCCGTGATCGTGGGCCTGCTCGGCCGGTTCATGGTCAACTCGACCTACGGCCTTTACTCCTGGGTGCTCAGCAGCACGGGCATATTCACCGGCAACATCCTGGGAGGCAAGGTGTCGGCATTCGTTGCTGTGGTCCTCATGGATGTGTGGGAGTGGGCGCCGCTCATCGCCCTGATCACACTGGCCGGCCTTGTGTCCATCCAGCCGCAGGTACTCGAGGCCGCCAGGGTGGACGGGGCGAACTACCTGGCGAGGCTCAGGCACATAGTCTTTCCCTCGATCTCCGGCATCGTGATCGTGGCGCTCCTGATCCGCTCGATGGACGCTTTGCGCTACTTCGATATTATCTGGCAGGTAACCGGCGGTGGCCCGGCCAACGCGACCAAGATAATCCCTTTGAGACTTTACGAGACCGCCTTCCGGTTTCTGCACCTGGGGTATGCGGCGACGATAGGGCTGGTCATGCTCGCGGTCTCCATACTGGTCGCGAACCTGTTCACGGCGATACTCAGACAGAGGGGGTTGGCGGGATGAACAAGAACGGATCCGCGCGTCTCTCCGGCCAAAAGATCATCCTCAACGCGCTACTGGTAGTCGTTCTCCTCTGGACGCTGGTCCCTATCGGCTGGATGGTGCTCTCTTCCTTCAAGTCGGCTGCCGACGTACTCTCGCCTACGCCGCTGCTAACCTTCAAGCCTACCCTCGCGAACTACGCAAGCCTGTTCTTCGGCGGTAACAACCTCTTGAGCTACATCCGCAGCAGCATCCTGGCCGCTGGCATCTCGACCATCATAGCCACCACCCTGGGGTGCTTCGCCGGCTACGGGCTGGCGAGGAGTAGCTTTCGCGGCAAGCATCACCTGGCATTCTGGATCATCAGCACCAGAATGGCCCCGATAGCGGCCGTCATCCTGCCTTTCTTTATCGGCTTCACGTTCCTGCACCTGATCAACACTATATGGGGACTGATCATCGCCTACTTGAGCTTCAACCTGCCGTTCGCCATCTGGATCATGAACGCTTTCTTCGCCGATTTGCCCCCCGGCATCGAGGAAGCGGCGCGCGTCGACGGGGCGACCCGTTTTCAGGCCTTCTGGCGCGTAGCCCTGCCGCTGACTGCTCCAGGGATCGTGACCACTGCCATCCTCTGCCTGGTCTTCTCCTGGAACGACTACGCCTTCGCCGTGACGTTCACCGGCCCGGGCAGCCAGACGCTCCCTGTGGCAGCCTCACAACTCATCACCCAGACCGGCGTCAACTGGGGACAACTGACGGCGATAGGCACAGTCGTGGCCTTGCCGATGGTAATCGTGGGCCTGGCCGTGCGGCGCTACCTGGTACGTGGTCTAACGCTGGGCGCGGTGACTGGAGAGTAAAAGCCGCACCAGAAAGGAGCTTTTATGCAGAACAGGGCAGCGGTGATGCACGGCACGCACGACGTGAGGCTGGAAGACGTACCCGTTCCCGAACCGGGGCCGAAAGATGTCCTGGTCGAGATACGGGCCGTCGGCGTCTGCGGCTCGGACGTCCACTACTACGAGGAGGGCCGCATCGGGTCGTTCGTGGTCGAAGAGCCCCTGATCCTGGGCCACGAGTCGATGGGGACGGTAGTTGCACTCGGCGAAGACGCAACCAGGCACGAGGTAGGAGACCGCGCCACCCTCGAGCCTGGCGTCCCCGACGGGACCTGCCGCGAGTGCCGGGCGGGCCGCTACAACCTGTGCCCGAACGTGCGCTTCTTCGCCACGCCCCCCATCGACGGCGCCTTCACCAACTACGTAAGCATCAACGAAGACTTCGCCTTCTCGCTGCCAGACGGGCTCTCGGACAACGCGGGCGCCCTGATGGAGCCGCTATCGGTGGGGATCTGGGCGTGCAAGAAAGGTAAGGTGACAGCCGGCGACCACGTCCTCGTCACCGGGGCTGGACCCATCGGCCTCCTCGCCATGCAGGTCGCCTTCGCCCAGGGCGCAACAGAGGTCACGCTCACGGACGTGGCCGACGAGCGCCTCGAGATCGGCAAGCGTCTCGGCGCGACGCGGGCGTTGAACGTGGCCGAGGAGCCCCTCGAAGAGTCCGGCATCGAGGCCGACGTCCTGATCGAATGTTCTGGCAACGAGCGCGCCTTGGGCGACGGCATCCGCCGCGTCAGGCCCGCAGGCGTCGCCGTGGTGGTCGGGATGGGCCCGAACGAGGAGACGAGCGTGCCGCTCGCGTTCATCCAGACCAGCGAGATCCTGCTGACCGGCACGTTCCGCTACGCGAACACCTATCCCACGGCCATAGACCTGGCCGCGACGGGCAAGGTGGACCTGGACGCGATGGTGACCAGCCACTACGGCCTCCCGGAGACCGAAGAGGCGCTCCAGGCGAGCGGCAAGGACCCCGCGAACGTCAAGCCCATGGTGATACCGAACGGCACGTAGGGCGGTCCGTCGTTGGGCGGTTCGCGCGTAGGGGCGCTTCGCGAAGCGCCCCTACGGGTATCGGGTTAGGGCCCTACCAGGATGTGTAACCTCCGTCTACGACGAGGTTCGTACCGGTGGCGAAGCTCGCGGCGTCCGAGGCGAGGTAGAGGACGGCGGGTGCGATCTCTTGCGGCTCGGCGAGGCGGCCCATGGGGGTCGAAGAGAGCCAGACCTCCGACCACTCGCTCTTCGACATGCCAAGCTCGGTCAGGGGCGTCCTTATGTAGCCGGGAGAGACGCTGTTGACCCTCACGCCGCGGGAGGCCCATTCGCCGGCTAAGGATTTGGTGAGCGTGATCACCGCTGCTTTCGAGGCGTTGTAGGCGGCCTGGGGTTGGGGATGGTTGGAGATGATGCCGGACATCGAGGCGATGTTGACGATCGAACCGGAGCCGCGCTCGAGCATCGCCTTCCCGACCTCGCGGCAGCACCAGAACACGCCGTTGAGGTTGACGGAGATGACGGCCAGCCACTCCTCGTCGGGGACCTCCTCTGAGGGGATGTTGTGCACGATCCCGGCGTTGTTGACCAGGATATCTATACGGCCGTGATCCTCGAGCACCATCTCCACCATGTCGCGCACGGAGGCGGGGTCGGTCACGTCGGTGTGGACGAAGGTGCCTTCGAGCTCCTCCGCAGCGTCCGGTCCGGTCCTCTCGTTTACCTCGGCGATGACCACCTCTGCGCCAGCGCGGTGAAGGGCGCGTGAGATCGCAAGCCCCAGGCTCTGCCCGCCACCCGTGACGACGGCGACCCTGCCCCGCAAGGAGAAGCCCTGCCCTTCCATCTCATTCCTCCGTGGTAGCGTTCAGAACAGCGTGTAACCGCCGTCGACGACGAGGACGGAACCGGTCATGAAGCTGGAGGCGTCGCTCGCCAGAAAGACGATGCTTGGCCCTAGTTCCTCGGGCGTGGCGTAGCGTTGCATAGGGGCGTCTTCGATCCAGTGCCTTCGGAACCGGGGCTCGTCTACGGGGGCCATCGCCGTCTTGACGTAGCCGGGGGCGAGCGCGTTGACCCGGATGTTGTGCGGCGCCCATTCCGCCGCGAGGGACCTGGTCAACTGGTGGACGGCGGCCTTGGATGCGTTGTCGGCCGGCTGCCACTGCGGGCGGTTCACGATCATCGCCGAGATCGAGCCGATGTTGATGATGTTGCCGCCGCCCTCTTCGATCATCCTCCTTCCCACCTTTTGTGCGCAGTGCCAGAGCCCGTGCACGTTGACGTCGAAGACGTCGTGCCACTCTTCGGGCGGCACCTCGAGGGCCGGCCTGTGGTAGCAGACGCCGGCGTTGTTGATCAGGATGTTTACCGGCCCGAGGCGCTCTGCCACTTCTTCCAGCATCCTGTCCACCTGCTCTGAGTCGGTAACGTCGAGGGCGACGGCGATGGCTTTGGCGCCGGAGTCGGAGATTTCCTCTGCGACCCTCTCGGAGCGCTCCCGGGTACGGGCGGCCAGGGCGACACCGGCGCCGGCTTCGACGAGGGCACGCGCGAAGGCTTCTCCAAGGCCCGTGTTGCCGCCGGTCACGACGGCGGTCTTGCCGGTCAGATCGAAGGCTTCCAGAACCGCCACGTCCACCTCCCTGGCGTCGTTTGGCTATCTCTGCCCGGACGCGGACCCGGGAAGAGGCTGTAGCGTACCGCTCCCAGACTGGCGTGCGTCGCTCCGATCCGTCCGGCGTCTGCTACGCTAGAAAGTCGAAACACCGTCTCCGCATGCCAGGACTGTGGAGATTCTATTCCCGGGCTGTCTGTCCCCGGATCTAGACTTAGGCCTCGCCTCTGTCTATATCCGTCTCACCCTTGGGCTCCAGACCCTCCTCCGGCTCTTCACCGCGAGCCTTCAGCACGTCCTGGATGAAGAAGTCGTAGATGTAGGCGCCTATCACGCCGCCGACGAACGGCCCGACTATCGGGACCCAGAAGTAGGCGGTAAATGCCCCCTTCACGGTGCCGGGGAAAGCCACCTGTCCCCATCCGCCGAGCAGGGCAAAGATCCTGGGACCAAAGTCACGAGCCGGGTTGATGGCGTACCCGGCGTTCGCGCCGTAGGACATCCCGATAGCCGCCACGGCCAAGCCTACGAGGAACGGCGTCAGGTTGGCTCTGGGCGCCTGGTTGAAGGTGTCCGTAAGGGCGAAGACGAAGATGACGAGGAACATGGTGCCGACGATCTGGTCGATCAACGGTCCGATCATGCCGCCGTTGTAGTATGGGGCCGGGAAGGTGGCGAAGATGCTGAAGGTGGTATTGGAGGCAGGGTCTCCGCGGGTTATCCCGTTGGTCGCCTCGAAGGAAGAGATGGCGTTGTGGTAGACGAGGTAGACCAGCGCCGCCCCCACGAAGGCGCCGACAACCTGGGCGGCTATATACGGAAGCACCTTGCCCCAGGGGAACTGCCGTCTGAACGCCAGAGCCAGGGTTACGGCCGGGTTTATGTGCGCCCCGCTTATTCCCCCGGCCACGTACACGCCGAAGACGACGGCCATCGCCCATCCCCAAGTTATGAGGAGCCAGTCGCCCGAGGCCAGGAAGATGGTGTGGTCGGTTGCGGCCCTGCCCGACTGGTTGAGCGCTGCGACGGCCATCGCAACTACCCCATCGCCGAAGGCGATCAGGACCAGCGTCCCCAAGAACTCGGACGAGAGCTCTCCCCATACCGTAGACCGCCAGCCCGTCCGGGCCGACGCAGACGCTGCTGCCATACTGTCCCTCCTTTTCCTAGAACGGTCGTCCCGCCGCCACGGCGCACGGCGCTTCGAGGTAGCCCTTCATCTCGTCGTCGAGCTTGAGCAAGGTGATGGAAAATCCCGCCATCTCCAGCGAGGTCATGTAGTCCCCGACGTAAGGCATCCGCCAGACCTGGATGCCCTCGCGCCCGAGCACGTCGGCTACGTGAGCGTAGGCGACGTAGAGCTCCATCAAGGGCGTGCCGCCCATGCCGTTGACCATCACGGCGACCTCGGAGCCGGAGAAGTCCACGGAGTCGCCGAGGATCTTGGCCATCATCTCGTCGACTATCTGGTCTGAGGGCTCGACGTTCTTGCGCTCGACACCAGGCTCGCCGTGGATGCCGATGCCTATCTCCATCTCGTCCTCGCCGATGTCGAAGATGGGTTCCCCGCTCTCGGGCGGGGTGCAACTGGTTAGGGCCATCCCCATGGAACGCACGTTGGAGTTGACCCTTTCGGCCAATT
>JBKPOM010000337.1:0-17084 GCA_046733115.1 Actinomycetota bacterium
CCGGGTGCCTTACCCGGTTCCAGCGGCTCTCCTCTTTGGGCTTTGGTGGCGTAACGCTTGAGGGTGGAGATCCCGACCCCGAAGGTACGGGCTGCCTGGGCCTTGGGCCTGCCTCTCTCTATGACATCCACGATCTTCTGAGGTAGGTCTTTGGAGTACGCTTTCATCGGTCCATGATGCCATGCAGCCCATCCTCATCGCAACACGCTGTAAGAGACCAATTCGCTAAGATTGAGGACAATGGTGCGCTCCGAGAACAGTTCTCAGCTGACTTCTATCAAAGGTTTAAAGGGCTAATGCCCGTCGCCGTCTCGGACGAGGTTCTCATTTACTTCGACGAGTTGCGCGAACGGCTCTCCGGGATAGAAGACGAACGGATAGACGGCGAACGGGCGCTCGAAGCAATACAGCGCCGCGCGGAGAACCTGGGACGCCTAGAGCAGAGCCGCGATACCTTGTTGAAGGAGTACGCTGGGGCCGTGCCCGAAGCGCTCGACGCGCTCTCCCCCGAAGAGCGCCACGGAGTGTACAGGATGCTGCGCTTGCAGACGACTCTTACGCCGTCCGGCGACCTGGAGATAACCGGCGACGTGCTGTCTGTTAGCAACAGTGAAACCGCGTACCCGCCACGTTGAACTCGAAGACGATCAGCATGACGTTGTGCAGACCGAGGGTGGTAAAAGCGTAGTCGAGCATCAGGCGCGTCGTCTCCGTACCGTAGCCCTTGCCGCGGCACTCGGGCTCGCCGATGATGCCGAAGGTGGCGGTACGCGTGCGGTAATCCACGCCATGAAATCCGGTGTTGCCGATAGGACGGAGGGTGTTCCGTTCGTAGATGGTAAACGGCACGTCGTTCTCCGCCCTCGAGTGCTGGTCGTAACAGTCCTGTTCCTTCTCCACCGTCATCGGGTACGGCGGGAGATCCAGCGTGCGAGTGGTGCCGAGGTTGTTGATCCAACGCTGGTAGAGCGGCAGCAGGTCCCGCCGTATGGGGCCGAGCGAATCGAGTTCCCCCTGGATGTACAGGACCGGGCGTTCTACGCGGGCGTCACCCATCTCAGCCCGCGACCTCCTCATTTTCCTGATGCCTGATGCCTCCCATCCAGCGCCGTCTTCTCATTCGTGGAGAGGAGCAACGCGACGAACACGAACGGCTCGAACCAGGTTATGTACGCGTAGAACCAGTAGTTTACGGTGAGCTGAAAGGCGATGACGAGCGCCGCGGAGAGGGCGGCGAGCCGGCGCAGCGTCTTCTTGCGCGGCACGAAGGCGACGAGGACCGCGATGAACATGACGAGCGCTGTGATGGGCTTCTGCAGGAACGCGAGCCGGGGAACCTGGGTGTAGATGGTCCACGGGCTGACCCTGTCGTCCTGGAAGGCGAGGGTCTTCTGGTAGAAGAGCTTTATGGCCTCGAAGGGGTGCCCGTCGAGCAAGACGACCCAGAACGTGAGCAGGACCACGCCGGCCCCGCCGAGCACGAAATCTAATATGGGTTTTCGTTTGAATCCGTCGTAGGAGATCCAGAGCGGACCGAGGACGAGCGGGTAGAGCTTGACGGCAAACCCGGCCGCGATGCTGGCCCCGCGTGCAATCGGTGAGGCCGCCGCGGCGAGACCAATGGCCGCGACGGCCGCGACGATGATGTCGTTGGTGTTGTTGTTGGTGGCGTACACGGTGTACGGGAAGGCGGTCCAGGCGAGGATTAGCGCCGCGGCTGCCTCCCTGCCCGAGAGCCTGTAGCCTGTGATGAAGAGCGCCATTGCTCCCGCGACGAAGGAAAAGAGCGTGAGAGCGTGGGCCGCGGGCAGGAAGTCCCACTCGCCGGAAAACCCGAACATCAGGACAAACGGCACGTAGAGCAAGTAGTTGAGCGGTCCGTAGGTGTCGCCGGTCCCCACGTCTGCGGGCATGTTGCCATAGGGGATCGTGCCGTCCAGGATGCGGTCGGCCCCGACAACCCCGGCGTAGCCGACGTCTATGACGCGCGAATCGACGTTGAGGGAGAGGACGAGCCCGCCCGCGAGCCCGGCCAGCACCATCAGGAGCCACATGGGCAGGTTGCTCGTCTTCTCGACCCTCTCGCCTATCCCGAAGCCCATGAGAAGGGTCCTGGCGAAGAGGTAGACGAGTGGTGGGTACCAGAGAACGACGGCCTCGAAGACTATGCCCTGTCTGTAGAAGCCGTGCGAGACGAGGAACCCGAGCAGCGCCACGATGTCGAGGTGACGCACCGAGAATAGCCTGTCCGTACGCCAGAAGGCGGCGGCGAAGGCGACAGATAGTGGCAGCCAGACCCACCAGTAGTTGGCCTGCTTGCCGTAGGCGCCCTTCACGCCGCGGGCCATGTTCCACCCGACCTGATCCCCCGTGTACACGTAGGTCAAGACCCAGGTCTCGTCGTCGACCCCGACGATCGCGACCTCCTTACCCCAGTCCGTCGGACGACCCCCCACGGCCCCCGTCTCATCGACGTAGAAGCGGACGGTCCACTCGCCGTCTTCGTAGGTAGCCCGCGTGCTGTAGGGCCCGTGCTCCGAGAGCTCGCCCCTCACCTCGGGGCTAGCGGCGGCGAGCTTGATCGCCTTGTGCTCCGAGAGCCTGGGATATTTGATCTCCGAAGCCCCCGGCAGAACCTCGACTCTGCCGACCTTCCCCGAGTCGTCCGAGACCACGAACCTGGCGACCTCCGTTCCCGAGGTCTCCTCCGTGAGCACGACCACCCAGGCATCCCTGCCAGCCTCGTAGCGCGTCGAGGTCTCCACGGTCGGCTTCGAATAATACTCGGCCAGCCTGGGAACGAAGTTGGCTTTCTCCAGCACCTCCTTCTTGTCCGACTGGGAGCCGGGGACGAAGCCCATCGCGCACAGCAGCGGCAGCAGAAGGACCACCAACAGGACCAGACGCTTCACGAGGATCTCTTCCGGCGCGCCGTCGCGGACAGGGCGAGCATCATGGCCCAGAGGACGACGAGCAGCAGGTTGCGGACGAGCAGCAGTTCCGGCCCGGGGTAGCGGAAGGCGAGCAGGTCGCCGTAGTGGGTGGGAAAGACCAGCATCGTAGCGAAGCAGGCCGCCAGGAAGACCGCGCAGACGATGGCCCCCGCCGCGCCCCCGGCGCCCAGGGGGACGAGGGGGAGAAGCCATATCATGTACTGCGGAGAAAGGACCTTGGAGCCGACCATGAACGCAAGTATAAGCGCAGCGGCGTGCCGCGGAAAAGCCTCGGCCCCGAGCCTACCTCTCCGGCGGCCCTCCTCGTACATCACGAGCCCCGTAATGGTCAGCAAGACGAGCGTCAAGATCGGGCTGAGTGAGGTCGCGAGCCCGACACCTCCGCCGCGCACCTCGAAGGTGCCGTACTCGAAGACGACGCTATGGACCGAACGGAGTGCGATCAAGACGGAAGCTGGGAGGCTCTCTATCTGGAGTCCGCGATCGGCCTGGTAGGCGAAGCTCTCGAGAAGATCGCCACCACCCAGGAAGGGCGCGAAGAAGAGCGCCAGCACGGCGAGGAAGGCCGCGTAGCCGAGCGCGGCGCCCTTTCGCATCAGCGCTAGCGGCAGGGTCGCGATGGCGGGCACGATCTTGGCTGCAGCGCCGAGACCGAGCGACGCGTAGGCGAGGACGAGAAACCGCCCGCCGAGCGTGGCAAAGAGCACTGCAAGCCCGAGCGTGAGCGCGACGACAGCGTCGTAGCGGGTGACCGCCACGGGATAGAGCAACAGCGCGGCCAGCGCGAACGTTAACGCAGGCAGTATCCAGGCGTTGGATCCACGGAGCCTGCGCGCCGTCAGGGTCGCCACCAGGAGCGTTACCCCAAGCGTGAGCGCCATTTCCAAAGCGAACAGGTTTATGTAGCCGTCCCTGCTCGCGCTGAGAAGGGCTGGTGGGATGAAGGCGGGAAGACTTCCCGGCGGGTACTCGATAAAGAAGTCCCTGTAGGGAACGTCGCCCCGCAGGATGGACTCTCCCGCTTCGTCGTAAAGGGAGAGGTCGTTGGACCCTTCTCTGAGGTCGGATGGCAGGCTGGCAGACAGGGCGAGCAGGCCCAGACACATAAGGGCCGTCAGCAACACCGTCGTTGCCCAGAAAAGGAGCGTGGGGCGTGGTGTCTGGCCGCGAGTGATGGGGTTTTGGGGGGGATGTTGCTGGATTACGTGGGGCCTTCCAGTTCCTGTCCGAAGAGCTCGGCGAGGGGTTCGAGTCCTTCGGGGGCGCCGGTGAAGAGCAGCGAGTCGCCGCCCTGCAGCCTATAGGTGTCGCGGGGCCTATAGGTCCACCGTCCGCCGCGGTTCACGGCGAGGGCGTACATCCCCGTCTCCGTCTCGATCTCGAGCGAGTCCAGCGTCTTGCCGTCGGTGGGGGAGTTAGGCGAGACTGTCAGCTTCAGTACGATCTCGTCCGACTCCCCAATGGCCGCCGAGAGGACGGGATGGACCTCTTCGCCCTTCTCCACGACCCACACCATCTCCATCGCGCAGTCCGCGATGGTCTCGGAGGCCGTGGCGAGGTGCAGGAGGCCCCTGAGGCGGGAGGAGTCCTCGACGTGAGGGGCTGCCAGGAGGACCCAGCGCTCCAGACGGTAGCGCATCTCGTCCATCTCGTCCTCGATGGCTATCACCTCGCGGGCGAGACCCGCGTCGTCGTAGAGCAGGGCCGAGTAGGCGAGCCCGACGGCTACCTCCGAGAGGTTCTTCATCTCGATCAGGATGTCCACCGCGCGGTCGATCTCGGAGAGCTGGCTCGGAGCCGGCTCGGGCTCCGGAACCTCCTCGAACGGGGGTGCGCCGGCGAGCTCCCTGACCTCGGCGACGCCCTCGGGCGGGCCCTGCAAAAAGAGCACGTCGCCCGAGCGCAAGACGTCCTCGGGGTCGGGGTCGAAGTTCCACTCGTCCTCCGAGCGGACCGCGATGGGGCGCATCCCCGTCTCCACGGGCAGGTCCACGTCGCCCAGAGAGCGGCCGTCGAGAAAACTTTCCGGTTGCACGCGGACGCGGGAGGGAATCTCTTCGGCCTCGGGGATGTCGTGCAGCAGCTCGGGCGGGATGCCCAGGCGTTTCACCACTATTTTGGCTATGTCTACGGCGGCGTTGCCGATCTTCTCGATGTCCTGGACGACCCCGAGGATGCCGGCCATCTGCTCGGCGTCGGCCGGGCTTCTCGCGGCCAGGATGGCTAGGGTGCGCATGTCGAAGACGAGGTCGTTCAGAACCTCCTCTAGGCGGGCCACCTCCTCCGAAAGGGTCTCGGAATTGTAGAAGATCGCCGTGTACGAGAGGTCTACCATAAGCTCCGAGGTGTTCTTCGCCTCGACGAGCATCTCCTTCAAGTTTCGTGGTCGCGTCTCGCGCATCTCTTACCCCGCCAATCCGAAAACGATCAGGGCTATTATAAGGCTCATAAAGCCGAGCAAGTCCACCGCCGCCGTGATTATGGGGATGCCGTAGGTGTCCGGGTCAAGGCCGAGCCTGTAGCTCATGGTCGAGCCGTAATAGGCGGCGAGGACCGCGGTTGTCGTGGCGATGAGGCCGGCCAGGGCGCTGACCCCGATCATGACGAGCAGCCCCGGGCTCGCCCCCTCCGGAAACAACACCACGGCTATGAGGTGAGAGGCTGCCCCGACGAACACGTAAACGCCCGCGGCAAAGATGTAGGTGAGCGTGAAGTCCCTGAAAGCCGCAAACTGCGGTATCCCCCGCGGCTCTATGAGACCCAGGTGGACCTTGGAAGAGAGGCGGCTAGATAATATGCCGCCAAGGGCTCCGCCCTCCTGCAAAAAGGCGGGCAGGAGGATGCTCAAGGCAAGAAGCGTCGTGAACTGCTCCTCGCGGTCTTGCAGCCCGACGCCCACGAGTATCGTCACGGTTCCTGTAAGGGCCAGGATTGGGAACGATTCGGCCAGGATGCGCTTGAGGTTCTCGGCGCCGATCCTGAGGCCGAAGTACCCTGCCGCCACCGCCGCCACCACCAACGTGATCCCGAAAACAGAAGAGAAGACAGGGATTCCGATAAGGTACGTGGCCACGACGAGACAGGGGAGCGTCAGCATATCGCCCGCGGCGGTGAGCATCGGGGCCGCGATGTTGTCCATGTCCCAGCCGCGGGCCACCGAGAGCCGGGCGACGAGAACGGTGATCCCAAGTAGAAGTACACCCGCGATGATCCCACCCGCCGTGGATATCACGATGTAGTCGACGGCCGAGAGCTCGGTCTCCACGCCGAGGATGCCGCACAACATGCGTGCGAGGATGGCAAGGAACACCCCCGAGACGAGCGTGAGGACGGCGGCGGCCTGCACGTTCTCGGCGAGCACACCGCGCCTGAGGTTCAGTTCGAAGAGGCCGGTCTGGATGGAGGTCGAGAGCCTGCTCCCCATGGCCCCGAAGATGGCGCCCCGCATCCCTATGGCGGCGGGGATGAGTACCGCGAGCCCGACGAGCTCGCCTAGGGTGCCCGAGATGCCGGCGAGCACGATGCCGGCGACGAGCTCCCCGATCGAAGACAGGAACAGCGCGGCGAACCCCTGCCTGAGGGTCTCCTTTTCCTCGGTAAGGTAACCGTAGACCTTCGGGCGCAGACGGGGTCTGTCGCGCAACCTCCGGCGTATACCGCCTTCCCTGCCGCGGCTTTTCGATCCTCTTGGTTCTCTGCCGGCCACATGGGGGGTATAGCCGGTTGCGGAGTGCCTGTAAAGTGCCTGGAGGTCCGGGGCGGGCTTTCCCGGGTAAGACGGAGGAATTCCAGTCCCAGCCAACATCCCTCTTAGGCTACCCCGAGCAAGGAACCCGGATTGTCAAGAAACGCTCTTGAGTAGTATGGTTCTGCGATGGTCTCCGGGTTCACACGACGCCGCTTCCTTACGGCGCTGTGTGCCGCCACCTACTTCGCCCTGACAAACACCTTGAGCAGAAGGTGAATGCTTGAGTTTGCCTTGTAAGTCACAAAAGTGGGCTCAATATCACTGCCGTTATTGAAATCGACGCTGACCGGAGTGCGAGAGCTCCTCATCTGGATTGAGAAGTGGCTGAAAGGTGAACGGACACGAATGCAGCACAGCCGACTAATATGGCGTGTAAGCTACTCTAATGGTCGAAGACCGGGGCCATTTTGGCGACGAGCGTAGAGAGGCTACAGAGGCTCGCCCGTCCACGCGGGGCGCCATCTGCAGACGAGCGTTTCTTAGGAAGCTTGGGAAGATCGCTCTCGGTGGCGCCTTCGTGGGGGTTAGTGGATTTTTCTACTCTTACGACCTCGAGACGCGCTGGATCGACCTAACGAGAATACCCATGCCGCTTCGCCGCCTCTCCCATAGCTCTTCGAAGACTACAGGGTCGTGCATATCAGCGACCTCCACCTGGACGACCGTACGGAGCCGGGGTACCTGGAGAAAATCGTCCGGCTGGTAAACGAACAGGAGCCAGACCTGATAGCTTTCACTGGCGACTTCGTGACATTCACGCCGAAGAGGTTCGTCCCGGCGCTGGTGGCTACTCTGAGCCGGCTGGAGGCCCGCGACGGGGTATTCGCTGTGCTGGGCAACCACGATCACCTCACCGGTCCTGAGGTGATTAGCAGGGCGATTCGAGAGAGGGGAGCTACGGAGTTGCGCAACGAGGTGCGCACCATGAAACGTGCGGGCTACCCGCTCCACGTCTGTGGGGGGACGATGTTTGGGAGGGGAACCCTCGTCTGGACCACGTGCTCTCCCGCCTGCCCGGGACTGGCCCGGCCATCTTGCTGGTCTACGAGCCGGACTTTGCAGATACGGTTTCGACGAGCGGACGCTTTGATCTGCAACTCTCGGGCCACTCTCATGGCGGCCAGATACGGTTTCCTCTAGTGGGCGCGCCGGCGCTTCCGAGGTACGCCCGGAAGTGCCCGGCCGGAGCGTACCGTGTCGGCGACATGCCCCTGTACACGAACCGGGGACTCGGTATGCTCCCCTACGTTTCCGCTTTCTCTGCCGGCCGGAGATCACCATGGTTGATCTGACCCCGGAGCGAGCCCGGAACACATCCCGAGGATAATCTCTTGTGGGGCCGCATAGCAGAAGGGCGGGACGCGTGACTTTACAGCGGTTTCGGGAAGGCCAAACCTTTTGCCAACCGCACTAGAGCATCTTGTTGCGGCGGAGGTAGTACAGCATCCCCCCTCCGACCAGGGCGCACAGGACCAGAACCGCGTAGAAGCCGACGCGCAGGTGAGTTTCGGGCATGAAGACGAAGTTCATGCCGTAGATCCCCGTGATAAACGTCAGCGGCAGGAATATGAGCGAGATCGCTGTGAGCCGCTGCATGCTCTGGTTGATGCGCTGGGTCTGCTGGGTGGTGTAGATGTCAAGCGAACCCGCCAGGTAATCGCGCATGGTGTCGATCATGTCTATAACCCTTAAGAGGTGGTCGCGCACGTCGTCGTAGTAGGCCCGGCTCTCATCCGGTATGAGCCTGGTCGTAGGCCGCATCAACACACCTACAACATCCCTCAAGGGTACCCCCAGGCGCCTCAGGGCGGTTAGCTCGTGCTTGAGGTGGAACAGGGTGTCGAGTACTTGATCGGACGCCTCCTCACCCTCGCTGAGGAGATCGTCCTCAATACCATCCACCATCGCCGAGAGACGGTTCATGATCGGCAAATACTCGTCAACCACGGCGTCGAAGACGGTGTGGGCCACATTGGCTGGCGAAGAGGCGACGAACTCGTTCCCGGCGAGCAGCCTGCGCCTGACCCGGTCCAGTTCCCTTAAGGGACGCGCGTGTACGCAGACCACGTAGTTCTCCCCGACGTACATGTCCACCTCGACCGTCTGCACGCGGCGGGTTTTCTCCGAGAGGTGGAAGGAGAAAAGCGCCACGAAGAGGTAATCGTCGTACACGTCCACCTTGGGAAGATGGCTCTTCGTAAAGCAGTCCTCGATCGTCAGCGCGTCGAACCCGAACACCTCGCGCAGTATCCGACCGTAGGGCCCGTTCTGCCCGCCCTGGAGGCTAAAGATGTCGCACCAGACGAGCGAGTCCTTATCCGCCAGATAGTCGGGGAGCTCGTCCAATCGCACGTCCTCGCGCAGCGTCCCAGACGCGTCGAGGACCATGAGGTCGACGTTCTCCGGCAGGTTCCTGGTCGTGGTGGATTGCATAGACCGATTATACAGCGGAGGAAGTAGTAGACTGCCGTTCGTCTACCCGAGAACGGAGGGGGTTCCGATGGCACCAATGCGCGCCGTGGTCGTAGATCCCGAGTCAGAGGGCAGGCTCTTCGTGGGCGAGGTCGATGAGCCCGAGCCAGCGCCTTCCGAAGCGCTGGTGCGGGTCGCCGCCATCTCCCTTAACCGCGGCGAGGTGCACCGCACCGAGACCAGCGAACCGGGCTTCCGCCCCGGCTGGGACCTGGCAGGGACCGCCGAACGGGCGGCCGCAGACGGCTCGGGTCCGCAGGAAGGCTCTCGGGTCGTGGGCTTCCTCGCCTCGGGAGCCTGGGCCGAGCTCGCCGCCGTTCCGACCAACGCGCTCGCCGAGTTACCCCAGGGCGTGTCCTTCGAGGAGGCGGCCACGCTCCCGATAGCCGGTCTCACCGCCATGTACGCGCTCGAGAAGGGCGGCGGCCTTCTCGGTAGAACAGTCCTCGTCACTGGCGCCTCCGGCGGTACCGGCCTCTTCGCGCTGCAGCTCGCCAGAGACTCCGGGGCGCGGGTGGTGGCTTTGGTCCGCCGTCAAGAACAAGAAGGGCTGGTGCGGGAAGCCGGTGCGCACGAGGTCGTCGTGGACGAGAGCAGCACCACGGCCGAAGTGTACGGCCCATACGACCTGATCCTCGAGTCCGTCGGCGGTGAGGTGCTTAGCAATGCGCTCTCGATGCTTGCACCCGAAGGTACTTGCGTCTCTTTCGGGGTCTCCGGTGGGCCGGAGGTGACCTTCGACGCGCGAAACCTGTACCTTGCCGGCGGGGCGAAGCTCTACGGTTTCATCGTCTTCCACGAGGTCGTGGCCCAACCGGCCTCCAAAGGACTCGCGCGGCTCGTAAAGCTGGTTGACGAAGGCAGGCTAAAACCACGCATCGAGGTCGAGGCGCCGTGGACCGACGTAGGAGAGGTCGCCGCACGGCTCATCGATCGCGGCTACACGGGTAAGGCGATTCTACACGTCGGCCAACGATAAGGCGGTTTACGGATGTAGGGGCAGTTCGCGAACGGCCCTAATCGAAATCGGTGGGAAGGTTCGGGTCGCGGTGTTGTTCGAAGAAGCGTGAGATCTGGGCCTGCGTTACGCGGGTGACCGAGAGCTCGGGAATCTCCTGCTCGCCGAAGAAGCGCATTCCCTCGGTGTCCACGTCGGAGAGAGGCTCTTCGACCAAGATCTCGCACAGGTAAACCAGCTTGTAGACGTGGTAGACCATGGGCGGGTGGCCCCGCCTGTCGCGGTCGTAGGCCGCGAGAAGTTTGACTGGCTCAACCCGGTAGCCCGATTCTTCGAGGGTCTCACGGGCCGCGGCCTCGGACGGGGACTCGCCCACATCGGCCCAACCTCCCGGCACGGACCATCCCGCTTCATCTGGCTCTTTGACGAGCAGAATGCGATCTGCTTTGAACACGACCGCACGCACGTCCACTTTGGGGGTCGCGGGACCGGTTTCGAGGGCGAGTAGATCCCGGGCCTCTTCAAGCGTTCCCGTGGAGTGGGCCGCTAACATCTCGGAGGCGAGTTCCCTGAGCTGCTCGTAGCGCCCGAGATCGTAGTCGTCGTTCGAGTAGGTCAGGCCGTCCTGGGCGATGGCCTGGAGGCGTTTGATCCACCGCAGCCACTTGGGCCCGAACGGTCCCTCGTCCTTCAACGCCGCGCTGCTCCACCTGTTGTGGAGATGGGGTGCAGTCTCGCCTCTATCTCCTCCCTGCGGCCTTCGAGGAACGGGGGCAGCGAGAGCCTCTCGCCGAGGTGCGCGGCGTCCTCGTCGGTGGCGAAGCCCGGACCGTCGGTGGCGATCTCGAACAGCACGCCGCCCGGTTCGCGGAAGTAGATCGAACGGAAGTAGAAGCGGTCTATCTGCGGCGTCACCCCGAGCCCGGCGCGACGGATCTTCTCCCTCCACGCCGCGTGCTCCTCGTCGTCGGGCGTCCTGAAGGCGATGTGGTGCACGCCCCCACGCCCGAGGTGCGTCCACGGCGCATCGGGCCTCTCGACCACTCGCACCGTTGCCCCAGGGCCGCCTCCTCCGACCTCGAACGTCACGGTCTGGCCCCCACTGTGCACGCTCTCGCCGACCTTCCGGAAGCCGAGAACGTCGGTGAGAACCCACGCCGTTGGGTTGAGCCCACGGACCGTCAGGTCGACGGCCCCGAGACCCCTGACCCCCACCTCCCGAGGTACAGGGCTCTCCTCCCACGGAACCCCGCCGGGCACCCCCTCGCCTTCATCAGCAGAGAGGCGAAGACGCTGCCCTTCGGGATCGGTGAAGTCCAGATATGCGTGGTCCGCGGTCTCATCTACACCCCCGTGGGACACCTCGAGGTCGCGGAACCGATCGGCCCACCAATCGAGCGCCGCGCGGTCGGGGACGCGCAGCTCGGTGGTCGAGACTTCGCCCGCACCGGGATGGTTGGGGGCGACGCGCAACTGGGGCCAGTCGAAGAAGGTAATCTCGGTCCCAGGATTTCCTACCTCGTCCCCGTAGAAGAGGTGATAGGCCGAGACATCGTCCTGGTTGACGGTCTTTTTTACGAGCCTGAGACCGAGCACTTCCGTGTAGAACGCCACGTTCTCCGACGCTTCCGTCGTTACCGCCGTCATGTGGTGCAAACCGCCCAGTTCCATCTACGTCCTCCGTTCTGTGATTCCCGTTTTACCCGGCACGGGGTACGAGGGCACGCACCCCGCGGCTTATCCTTTCGACAGAGAGCCCCTGTACCCGATGCTGGTAGTAGTAAAAGTCCACGTCTAGCGGCGCGAGCAACGCCGAAGCCAGATACTCGAGGTCCAGTTCACTGTCTACCCCCCCTTCACGGACCGCGGTCCGCAAGAGCCCGAGTACGGTCGAGCGCCGCCAGTCGTACGCGGGGTGCGAGAAGCGCTCCAACCGGTCCGCCCCGCATAACGGTTCGTGTCCTCCGTAGAGCAGGTCCAGGTTCTCGGCGGTGAAGGCGACGAGCGAGTCAAGGAAAGCCTCGAGCTTCTCCAGGGCAGACGTTTCGGACCCGCGCAAGATCTTCAGCGTGTGCTCCTGTAGACGCCTCGTGGGCTCGTCGAGGAGTGCCTGGCACAGAAAGCCTTTGTGCGGGAAGCGCCGGTAGAGCGTACCCTTCCCGACCCCGGATGCCCTCGCTATTTCCTCCATGGTGACGCACGTGACGCCGCGCTCCCCGAAAAGCGTCCGTGCCGCATCGAGGATCACACGCCGGTTGCGCGCCGCGTCGCTTCGCTCCTCCCGACCCGATGGACGACCCAACTGGTCCAAGCTCCAACCTATCTCGCCCCGCTGCTTTTTTGCCCGCTCCACGAACATCACGCTCCAAAAAACCTTGACACCAGCAGTCTACCGCGCTACCCTCGCTCTTTAAAGCGGACGCAAGTCCGTTTTTTGTGGATGTAGGTTGTTGGAAGAGCGATGTTAAGGAGGCAGAGCATGGAAGGTGGGGACCTCGAGGGATGAGTGATCCTGGTCAGTGGGGCCACGGGCCAGCAGGGAGGAGCGGTGGCGCGGAACCTGCTGGAGTGGGGCTTTACGGTACGTGCGCTCACCCGTGATGCGGATAAGGCGGCGGCGAGGGAGTTGGCGGATCTTGGGACGGAGGTCGTGAGCGGGGACCTCGAGGACCGCGCGTCTATCGAGCGGGTGCTTGACGGCGTTTACGGCGTGTTCTCGGTCCAGCAGTTCATGGAGACCGGCGTCGAGGGCGAGGTCAGGCAGGGCGTTTTGTTCGCGGACGCGGCGTAGGCGGCCGGCGTCGAGCACCTCGTTTACAGCTCCGTTGGCAGCGCGCACCGGGATACGGGCATCCCGCACTTCGAGAGCAAGTGGTAGGTAGAGCAGCATGTGCGGGCAAGCGGCGTTCCCTACACGGTGCTCAGGCCGGTCTTCTTCATGCAGAACTGGGAGTTCATGAGGGAGCCCATTCTGGGCGGCATGCTTCCGCAACCGCTCGACCCGGACAAGCCTTTCCAGATGATCGATGCCGAGGACATCGGCGTCTTCGCGGCCTTGGCCTTCGAAGATCCGGAGACCTGGATCGGGTGGGAGGCGGACATCGCGGGTGATGAGCTGACCATGCCCGAGATCGCTGGCACGTTCTCACGCGTGATCGGGCGCAACGTCGACTACTTCCAGGTGCCCTGGGAAGGGTTCGAGGAGCAGATGGGCGAGGAGTACGCCCTCATGTACCGGTGGTTCAACGACCAAGGCTACGAGGCCGACATCGCCGCCCTGAGGGACGAGTATCCGGGGCTGGCCTCCCTCGAGCGGCACCTCCGCGGCCACGGCTGGGAGAACGCCGAGGTTTCCTCGGAGGCTCGCGCGGAGAGCTGATCTGCCCGCCCAGGTCGCCCGGAGCCGCGCAGGGCGGTACCATGGTACCGTGAAGAGCGGGACGCACACCTTCCTCCCGACCGCCCGCGTCCACTTCGGCGCGAACTCCCTGGAGAAACTAGAGGAGGAGGCCCGGCCGTGGGGCCGGGCCTTCGTCATCACCGGGCGCAGCCTGAACGAGAAGACCGACCTCATCCGGCGCGTCGAGGCGTTGCTGGACGCCGCGCACGCCGGAACCTTTGCCGGCATCGGGCAACACACCCCTGGCGGGACCGTCGAGCAGGCCGCCACGCAGGCGGAGACCGTTGCGGCCGACCTCCTGGTCGCCGTCGGCGGGGGTAGCGTCATAGACGGCACCAAGGCCGTGGCGTGGCAGCTAGGCTACCCCGCGCAGGTGGCGATCCCTACGACCCTCTCCGGCGCCGAATGGGCCCACAGGGCGGGGGTGACAGACGAGGGCATCGGAAGAAAGCGCGGCTTCGTCGACCCCAAGACGGTGCCGCCGGTCGTCATATTGGATCCTCAGTCCACAGTGTTCACTCCAAAGAAGCTCTGGCTCTCGACCGGGGTTCGGGCCCTCGATCATGCGGTCGAGGGCTATCTCTACGGCGGTGACCATCCCATAACCGACGTGACCGGCCTCGAAGGGGCACGGCGCCTGATGGAGTACCTGCCGCTTTCGAAGCGGGCGCCAGAAGACCTCGAAGCACGCCTCGACCTGCAACTCGCCGCCTGGCTCGCGTACTTCGGGCCGATGAACACGCCCATGGGGCTCTCGCACGAGTTGGGACGAAGGATCGGGGCCAGCTACGACGTTCCCCACGGCATAACCTCCTGCGTAATCCTCGCGCCGAGTCTCGAGGTTCTCAAGGAACGAATACCGGACGAGCGCTGGAGTGGGCTCTCAGCAGCGCTCGGCGGAGATCCACCGGAGCGAGTGTCGTCGCTCGTTGGGGAGCTGGCATTGCCCGGCAGCCTGGGAGAGGTGGGGGTGTCGGAGGAGGACCTCGAGTCTATAGCCGGGGAGTACGGCGACCGGGAGGAAGAAGTGTTGGAGATCCTGAAGTCCGCGTACTAGGATGCATGGACCATGATCGCCGCGAGACTCCGTCCCGGAGACGAAGCTCGCGTCGTCTCGCCAGCGATCAGCCTCGGGTTCATCCCAGAGGAGCAGAGGACGATGGCCGAGCAGCGGTTCCAAGGGCTCGGTCTACATTGTTCGTACTCCAGAAACGCCGAGGTGAGGGACCGCTTCGATTCCTCCCCTGTGGAGGCGCGGGTCTCGGATCTCCACGAGGCGTTCGCCGATCCGGTGGTCAAAGGAATTTTCACCACCCTCGGCGGCTACAACAGCAACCAGTTGCTCGGTTATCTGGACTACGATCTGATAAGAGCTAATCCCAAGATCTTCTGCGGTTTCTCGGACATCACGGCACTAGCCACCGCGATCCACTCCAGGACCGGGCTCGTCACCTACACGGGGCCGCACTTCACGACGTTCGGCATGAAACGCGGAAACGAGTACACGACTGAGTACTTCGAGCGGTGCCTCATGCACGAGGAACCTTTCGAGGTGTTACCGCCCGACCACTGGAGTGACGATCCCTGGTACCAGGACCAGGAGAACCGCGATTTCGTGCCCAACCCCGGCTACGAGATCATCCACGAGGGAGATGTGGAGGGAAAATTGCTCGGGGGGCATCTCGGGACCCTGTGCCTGCTCTTCGGCACCCCGTACATGTCGGACCTGGAGGGAACCATTCTCCTCATCGAGGACGACGAAGAGACCGGCCCGGTCCACTTCGGCCGGGAGCTGCAATCGCTCATCCATCAACCCGGCTTCAGGGGGGTTAGGGTATCGTGATCGGAAGGTTCCAGAGGGCTTCTGAGATGGACCTCGACACCCTGACGACCATCATCGAGAGCAGACGCGAGATCGACGGCATCCCGGTCGTCGCCAACGCCTGCTTCGGTCACACCACGCCGCAGTTCACCTTTCCCATCGGCGGTTACGGTAGGTTGCGCGCCGGCGATGGCGTTGTGGCGCTACGGATAGATCGGCATTAGGGCGGTTCGTTTTTGGGCGGTTCGCGAACCGCCCTACATGTGGTTTCGGGATATGGGATCGTCGGAGCTGTCACCCTACTGCTTCCGTTTGCGTGCTCTCTGTTGCGTATCTGGCCTTCCAGGCGTCGAAGCCGCCTTCGAGGGCGGTTGCTTCGTAGCCCATTTTGTTGAGCTTCCGCGCCACCCTGGCGCTGGTAGCCTCATCCGGTCAGGTGCAGTAGGCGACGACGCGCTGGCCTTCAACCTGGCTTCCGTACTCCTGTTCTTGTTCTCGTGCCCATCCATCGACCTCGTCCGGGGCGATCCTGACGGCGCCCGGGACGCGGCTACGATCCTGTTCGTACTGCGAGCGGGTGCGGACGTCGAGGACGATGGGTGGATCTTCATCCCCTAGCATCTCGGAGAGTTGTTCCGGGCTGATCCTGATGGACTCGTTCGCGGCGCCCTCGAAGATGCCGGCGGCATCGTCTCGCTCCTCCTCGTGGGTCGCCCTCATCACTGCCTCGCCGTAGCGGCGCGAGAGCGGGGTGGCAGAAGCTCCGTGCGCCACGACCGAGACGGCAACGACCACCCCGACGACGCCCAGCAAGAACTCGGAGCCCGCGACCCCGGCCTCGACGACGAGCAGCGCCAGAAGGAGGGAGTTCAGGCCACGTGGCCCGAACCATCCGATAAAAGCCCGGGCCGCGTTGCTCACGGCGGCCTTGCGCAGTACGATTCCTATGGCCAGGGGGCGGGCGATAAAGATCACGACGGCCGCGAGGACGAGGGAGGCGACGATGGGCACCTCGGCGAAGAGGTCGGAGATCACTACCCCGAAGAGGATGAACGAGAGCAGCATCGCCATCTCGCTCGTGGTCTCGCCGTAGTCCAGAAAACCTTGCACAGGTCGAAGTTCAACACCGCGATCGCGAACCCGGCCGCAAAGGCGGCCAAGAAACCGTCACCCCCGAGCGCCGTGGCGGCCGCGTAGGTGAGCAGCACGATGCCGACGCCATACAGCGACTGGTAAACCTCGTTTACCGCATACCGCCGGTCGGCCCGGCTCATCAGCCACGCCGCCCCCGCGCCGACCGCGAAGCCCACCACCGGCCCGAGCACGAGCACCTTCACGATCAGCAGAGCCCACTCGCCCACGCCCGACGCCTCGTCGTTGGCCAGGGCGATCAAGATGAGCAGCGTCGGCAACACGACGATATCGTTCGTGCCCGCCTCGATGTTCAGAGCCTGCCTGACGGAGGCCGGGATGCGCTCTTCTTTGACTACGTCGCGCAACACCACGGGGTCCGTGGAGGCCAGGATGGTGCCGAGGAGCAGCGCACCGACCACCGAGACGTCTAGCAGGAAAAAAGAACCGGTGGCGATGACGGCGACGATCACGACCGTCCCGGGTCCGAGGGAGAGGATGGGAACGAAACCCGCGCCGCCCATGCCGATGTTGCCTATTCGCACGGCCTCGAGGCAGAGAACCATGGACAGCGTTAGCGTCGCGACGGTCTCGAGCAG
>JBKPOM010000338.1:0-2872 GCA_046733115.1 Actinomycetota bacterium
CGGTTCGGCACTGGGCCCCGAGTGACCGCGCAAGGAGCCCGTAGCTCGGGGGTAGTGGACTTTCCGTGAGCACCCCGCCTCGATGGAGTCGGGAGACTCCACGGGTGCGCACACATAGTCGGGTACGTGTGCCAGCCCTGCAGCACCAAGCCCATAGCGGTCTCGGTTACTTAGCCCGGTGCTATGCCGAACTTCTTAGAACGCCGTTTGGGCGAAGTTCACGAGGGTAGCTCAACTACCCCATCGCCCCGGTCCGGTGGGCCTACCCCAGGAGGCATTATCGGAGTCTTATGTACACTGCGTAACGGAGGTCCTCTAGATGTACATAAGAAACCGCATAGGACCGGGGGCAGGCAAGAGAAAAGCCGGCCGTTCCTCGGAGGGGGATGAGGGGCGCCCGACTTAACAATGAACTGATTGTATTACCCAGGAGGGCCCCAGCGCATACCCCAAATGGGTGATCTTCGCGAACTTCGCGGAATTTATCTTCTACGCACTCCAGTGAATAGCAACAGCCCGCCTTGACAAATCAAGGTATGTTGATCTAAACTCCAATCAATCAAAGTTGGTCGGAAGGAGCCCCATGGGCGAAGAGTTGCGGCATAAGGTCAAGGAGAGGTACGCGGGGGCAGCGCTTACGGTGCTCGAGGGGGCTGGGGCGGCCTCGTGTTGTGGTTCGGCGGGCGAGCGCGGCCTCGACTCGGAGGCGCTAGGCGTGGACTGGACCGGCGGCGGTTACTCCGCAGAGGAGCTCGGGGGGCTGCCCGAGGCGGCGGGCGCGGCGTCTTTGGGGTGCGGCAACCCGACGGCCCTGGCCACGCTCTCACCGGGCGAGGTCGTGCTGGACCTCGGCAGCGGCGGGGGCATAGACGTTTTGCTCTCGGCCAGGAGGGTCTCCCCTGGCGGCAAGGCCTACGGGCTGGACATGACCGACGAGATGCTTAAGCTGGCCGAGAAGAACAAGGCCGAGGCGGGGGCGGAGAACGTCGAGTTCCTCAAGGGACACATCGAGGAGATCCCGCTACCAGACGAGCACGTGGGCGTGGTGATCTCCAACTGCGTCATCAACCTCTCGACCGACAAGCCTAAGGTCATCTCCGAGGCGTTCCGCGTCCTCAAGCCGGGGGGCAGGTTCGCCGTCTCGGACATGGTGTTCCTGGGCGACAAGGGCAAGCTGCCGCCCGAGGTGGTGGAGAGCATCGAGTCGTGGTCCGGCTGCGTCTCCGGTGCTCTGGAGAAGGACGAGTACGAAGGTCTGCTGCGGGAGGCGGGCTTCGAGAACGTCTCGGTGGAGGTCACCCACACTTACGAGGACGAGCTCGCGACCGACCCCGGTTGCTGCGGCGGTTCGGGCTGCTGCGGCGACACCACGGCGGCTGCGGAGGTCCCGCTGGCGAGCGCCTTCATCCAAGGCCGCAAGCCGGCCGAGGGTAAGGCGTGAGCGCCGGGGAGCTCGGGGTCGTGGAGGAGAACGGCGCCCTCAAGGACGACCCCCAGGATAGGGGCGTGGATAGGCTCGTCGTCCTGGGCCGCGCCCTATCTGATCCCATAAGGGTGAGGATGCTCTCCATGATGGCCGAGGGGCGTGGCTGCTGCGACTTCTCGGACTCGGGCGTCCCGGTTGGCGAAGGGGAGGAGGGTATCTGCATCTGCGAGTTCGAGGAGGTCTTCGGCATGGGCCAGTCGAAGGTCTCTTACCACATGAAGAAGCTCAAGGACGCGGGGCTCGTGCGCGAGGAGCGGCGCGGGAAGTGGAGCTTCTACTCCCTCGATAGGGAGGCCGCCGGAGAACTGCTGGGCGAGGCCGCCGAGCGCCTGCTCTCCGGTGCTGAAAAGCGGAGCGTGGTCGGTGGCTGCTGCTGAGACGAGCGGCCGGGCCAGGGTCCTGTTCCTTTGTACCCACAACTCCGCGCGCTCGCAGATGGCGGAGGGGCTGCTCAGGCTCCTGGCCGGGGACCGCTTCGAGGCCATGAGCGCCGGGACGGAGGCCACCCGCGTAAGGCCCCTGGCTATCAGGGCGATCGAGGAGATCGGCGTAGACATCTCCGGGCAGGAGTCCAAGACCCTGGATCGGTACGTGGAAGAGCCCTTCGAATACGTGATAACGGTCTGCGACGACGCCAACGAGGCGTGCCCGTTCTTCCCGGGCGCCGCTAACAGGCTGCGCTGGTCCTTCGAGGACCCCGCTAAGGCAGAGGGCTCAGAAGAGGAGCGGTTGGAGGTCTTCCGGAGTGTGAGGGATCGGATCAAGGACCGAGTGCAAGCGGAGCTGGTCAACGGAGGAGGTTAAGGGGTTTTCTCCGATGTTAAGTGAATAGGCGTCCCCCTCTTTCGACACCTTTCTTGTGGAGAATGGCGCGGTCCGCTAATCTGCGCCGATGGTGCACTTCCCTGTGTCTGGTGTGGAGGTCAATCCTCTCATACCCCTCCTTGCAGCCTTCCTGGTCTCGGCTCTGACCACGCCCGCCGGGGTCTCGGGAGCGTTCCTGCTCCTACCCTTCCAGATGAGCGTCCTGGGCTTCACCAGCCCCGCTGTCAGCCCGACTAACCTTGTCTACAACATCGTGGCTACCCCTGGTGGGGTCTACCGCTACGTGAGGGAAGGCCGAGTGGTGTGGCCGTTAGCGTGGACGGTGGTCCTAGGCACGCTGCCCGGTGCCTTCGCCGGGGCTCTCTTGAGGGTCACGCTGCTTTCCGAGCTCGACTCCTTCAAGGTGTTCGTAGGATCACTCAGATGAGTGATATTCGTACCTTTCTCGGCGAACTACTTCCTATAGCGGTGTGCAATGGTATTGAGCCATCTTTATGTCGAGGGTCAGGCGGTACCGTAATCGTACACCACTACGTAACCCATCCACGCGCGAGGCCGATG
>JBKPOM010000339.1:0-4088 GCA_046733115.1 Actinomycetota bacterium
TCACACCACCCGCCGGATCCTCGATGCGATCTTCTACGTCCTCAAGAGCGGCTGTCCTTGGCGGTTGTTGCCCTGTGACTTCCCACCTTGGGAGACCGTCTACTGCTGGTTCAGGAGGTGGCGCATCGACGGCACATGGGAAAGCGATGGGGGCAAGAAGATCCGTGGCAGGAAGCGCCATCTCTTGGTGGATACCGAAGGATTGGTCCTCAAAGCCAAGGTGCATAGCGCTAAGATCCCCGACCAAGACGGCTTGAGGCTTTTGCTCGATTTCTCCTGGCTCTCCCAGAACAGGCGGATGAGCAAGGATTACGAGAAGCTCACCGCTACCGCGGAAGCGTTCATCTACGCAGCAATGACGCGCCTGATGGTAAGGCGGTTGGCCCGTGCATAGGCTTTTTCAAACAGTTTCTAGAGGGGTTGTTCTGCGAAGTTCGCCTTGACAGCTTCCTCCGAAGGTCGCATAGCTCGCCTCTGATTCCTGTAGACAGAGATTGCGGCATAATTGCTTCTCGGGCCTTACCAGCGCGATCGTGGAGGGTAGGTGGCATGCAGTTCACCCCAACTGCGCGTAGTCTCGGGATCTTCTCGGCCGCAGCAACCGTCGTCTTGCTAGTCGCCTACGCGGTAACGCTCGCCGTGGGATTAGCGTCTCTGGAGTCTCCGCAACAGTCTATCGGCGACCCGATGTTCACGATCCTCGAGGCCCTGATCATCGTCATGATGCCGGCGATGGTCGCGCTGATGGTGGCGGTGCACGCTTGGGCGCCGATGCAAGCCAAGACGCTCACCTTGACATCCGTCATCTTCATGGGGTTGCTCGCCGGGGTGACATGCCTCGTGCACTTCTGCGTCTTGACCTTGAGCCGCCGGCCCGAGTTCGCCGGGCGCCCGTGGGAGCCGCTGGTCTTCCCGTTCGCGTGGCCCTCGGTCGTGTACGCCCTTGACATCCTTGCTTGGGACGTCTTCTTCCCGCTCTCGATGTTGTTCGCCGCCCCGGCCGTCCGAGGGACTCGCCTTGCCACGTGGATCCGTGTGCTGATGATCGCCAGCGGGGTACTCTCGCTCGCCGGCCTGAGCGGGGTCGTAGCCGGCGACATGCAGCTGCGGAACATCGGCATAGTCGGCTACGTGGGGGTGTTCCTCGTCGTGGCAACCCTGCTGGCAATCTTGTTCTATAGAGCGACACCGCAAGAGGCCTAGCAGGCGCAACAACCTGGCGCGAGATCGCTTATGGTAGACCGACTTTCTCTTATGCAGGCGGGGGCTCGCGCCTCTTTATTCACCCAACCTCGTAGAAGGGAGATTCTCCGAAGTTGAACTTCCGCTTTACGGCGTTCTCGGAAGTTCGTGGGGCAGTTAACGAAAGTTTGCGCGAACTAGCCTATTTGGGAGATGCGTCGTCCTTCACGAGTAGTGTACGCTACAGTGCGCACAGCAGGGGCGAGGCTGAATACCGTTACTCCCGGTCCTCTCGACATAGGAGGAAGCCATGAGCACAAGCCCGCAAGAAGGATCCCAGCCCACCGTCGTCCTCGTACACGGCGATTTCGTGGACGGCTCCGGCTGGCGGGCGTTTACAGCCTCCCGAAGGACGACTACAGCGTCCGAATCGTCCAGAATCCTACGCTTTCACTCGAGGGCGATGTCGCCGCGACCAAGATGATCATCGGCGCGCAGAGCGAACCGGTCATTCTCGTTGGGCATTCCTACGGCGGAGCGGTGATCACCGAGGCGGGTAATGATCCCAAAGTGGCGGCGCTCGTCTATATCGCGGGCTTCGTGCCGGACCAGGGCGAGTCGGTGGAATCGATCATTGCTGATCCGCCACCCGACGCACCTGTGCCGCCAATTCTACCGCCGCAGGACGGCTTCCTGTTCCTCGACCGGGAAAAGTTTCATGCTTCATTCGCGGGCGACTTGAGTGCCGAAGAGGCCGAGTTCATGGCCGACTCGCAGGTCCCGTGGGGCGTTGAAGCCCTGAGCGGTAGGGTCAGCGAGCCGGCGTGGCGGAGCAAGCCGAGCTGGTACCTCGTCACGACTGAAGATCGGATGATCCCCCCGCCGGCCCAGCGCTCGATGTCTGCGCGAGCGGGTTCGACCGTTGAGGAGGTCGCGGGCAGCCATTCGATTTATCTGTCGCAGCCGGCACCGTGGCTGCACTCATCGAAAAGGCCGCCTCCGAAGTGAGCTCGGCTGCGCGCTAAGTCCGCTCTTGGCCTAGCCGCCCGCGAACGCAACCCGTCCGACGCCCTGAGCGTAGCGCACGGGCTATTCAGCCGACTGCCTAGAAGCGTAATTCTCGGAAGTTCGGGCTCTAACCTCGTGCTCTGCGGTACATACGTCTCCGGATACCAGGAGTATGGTGTAGCCGGTAGCTAACTCTAACTAAGCGGGGCTGAGGCGTCCCGCCCTTTAGGGGAAGGGGTGTGTAGCCGATGAACCAAGAAGATAGAGCGAGCTCCTGCGACGAACTCGCCAGAGGACTGGCTGATGGCAGCGTCACGCGCGGTAAGGTGCTTAGGCTGATGGGAGCAGTCCTCGTAGGGAGCACGCTTGCATTACTCGGCATGGGTGAGGCTACTGCCGCCCCTCCTGGCTCCCCTCCTGGCTGTAAGCGCAACGGTAAGACCTGCACGAAGGGCAAGCAGTGTTGTAGCGGCAACTGCTCCAGCGGAACCTGCCAGACGCAGACCACTACCAGTACGACGAGTAGCACAACGAGCACTTCGACGAGCACAACCTCGACGTCGACGAGCACAACCTCGACGTCGACGACGACTATGTGCCGACTGGATGGCGAGGCCTGCACCGCTGGCAGTCAGTGCTGCAGCGGCATCTGCGATACTAGAGGCATCTGCGCTACGTGTGAAGGGGTTGGCGGCCCCTGCGGCGCCGGCCGTCCGTGCTGTGGCGGTGCGGTCTGCGTCGGCGGCACCTGCTCTGATTGATTGCTTCCCAAATGGCTTTCCTTGCACCCGCAGCGGTCAGTGCTGTAGCGGCACCTGCTCCAGCGGCGCGCAGCAGCAAGCGGCATCGAGGGTAAGCGGACTGACTCCGGCTGGTCCGAGCGGTAGTTAGGAGCAAACCACTCTATCTAGCAAACGGCCGGCTTGTGCGAGAGCCGTAGGGGAGGGCTGGGTTCTACTTCGGGAGCCCGGCCCTCCTTCCTTTCTCTATTCACGAACGTCGGGAAAAAAAAGTAGAATTCTCCGAAGTTCGGTGTAGCAAGAGCGATCGACTACGCTCTTGCAAGCGCTCGGCAAGGGGCCGCGTGGCTTCCTTGGACACCCAAACGCGGCGACATAGTACCTTTCGTTACGCCACCATGTGGCAAGCGGTCGCGAGTCGTAACAGTTCTATTGCCCGAGAATTTTCCGTCTACGAACTTCGGGCGTAGGGAGTTCTAACAGCGGGTTGCGGTGACCTTGATCCATGCACGCCATGCATATGCGAGCGGTTGAGCACACCCTCCGAGGAGGGTTATGCACGCATCGTGTTGTGTGGGTTAACCACACTGAAAACCGCTGCTGGCGTGGAGAAACGTTGAGATCGTCGCGTGGTGCCCGCCGTGTGGTCAGCGGGTTGCATCGATACTGGCCTGCCTGCAGGTCGACGTAACTTCGGCCAATCAGTCAAGACCCTCATCGAGACCGCAAATATACATCATGCGAGATGGGTCATGTTCACTGAAACCCGCTAGTGAACGTTCGGGGGCTCCCATACGTAATACCGGATAGCGTGCCACCCGCCGGCGAAGAGAGTGAGGAGCAGACCCTGAGGAGCAGAACCGCGCTTACCGCAAGAAAGATCAACGCCGAGGAAGCGGCTCCGGCAGCGGCTCCGGCCCGTGGAGCGCCGGCCGACCGCGACGGGACGGCGGAGCGAGCGCCGACTTCCGCGCCGACTTGCGCGTCCGGGTCGGCGGCGGCAACTTCTGTTTCGAAGTCGGCTATGACTACCGCGGTGGCCGTGATGGCGGTAGCTCCGGCGGTGGTAGACGGTAGCGTGGCGTAAAATGGAGCGGCTACTAACAGGGACGTACCGACCAACCGGGCAACTCAAGAAGAGAGGGAGGCAGCATAAGA
>JBKPOM010000340.1:0-4448 GCA_046733115.1 Actinomycetota bacterium
GTGTGCGAGGCCTGGCGCTGGACGGACAGAGACACGTTGCTGCTCGCCCTTCCCCTGTTCCACACGCACGGTCTCATGGTCGGGGCGCACGGCACGCTGCTTACGGGAGCAAGCGCCGAACTCCACAGGAAGTTCGACGCCGGAGAGGCTTACGACGCCCTGCTTTCGGGAAGAGCCACGATGTTCTTCGGCGTGCCGACGATGTACACGCGACTCTTGAGGGAGGCCGGGGCGCGTGACGAGCGCCCGCCCCCGATCCGGCTCTACGTCTCGGGCAGCGCTCCATTGAGCCCCCAGGCCTTCGACGAGTTCGAACAACTCTTCGGGGAGCGCATCCTGGAGCGCTACGGGATGACCGAGACGATCATGAACCTCACCAACCCTTTCGAAGGCGAGCGCAGGCCTGGCACGGTGGGGCACCCCTTCCCGGGGCAGGAGGCGCGGGTCGTCGATGTCGAGACGCGCGAGCCGTTGCCCGACGGGGAGATCGGGGAGATCGAAGTGCGCGGGCCGAACGTCTTCCCCGGCTACTGGAACAGGCCCGACGCGACCGAAGAGGGTTTCGACGACGAGGGTTGGTTCGCCACTGGGGACCTGGGCTTCGTCGGCGAAGGCGGCTACTTCACCATAAGCGGACGGGCGAAGGAGTTGATCATCAGTGGCGGCTATAATGTCTACCCCCGCGAGGTCGAGGAGGCGATCGAAGGTTGCCCCGGCGTCTCCGAGGTTGCCGTCGTGGGACTGCCCGACCCGGAGTTCGGAGAACGGGTCATCGCCGCGGTGGTGCGTGACGACCCCGGACTCACCGCCGAAAAAGTGACGAGCTACTGCCGCGAAGACCTCGCCGCCTACAAGAAACCACGCGAGGTGGTGTTCGTCGAGGAGCTGCCGCGCAACGCCCTCGGGAAGGTCCTCAAGCACAGGGTAAGGGAAGAACTAAGCGAGCCGGAGGAGTAAATTTGGACGCTACGCAAGCCACGCTCGAGGTGGTAAGGGAGATGGCCGCCGCCATGGAGGAAAACAGGCGGCAACTGACCAAGCTAGACTCCGAGATAGGGGACGGGGACCACGGCAACAACATGAACAGGGGCTTCCAGGCCGCCCTCGAACGACTGGATGGTGCCGACCCCTCGACACCCGCCGACGTACTCAAAGCCGTGTCTATGGCCCTCATCAGCAAGGTAGGCGGCGCGGCTGGCCCACTCTACGGGACGGCCTTTCTGCGCGCCTCGACGGCGCTAGGAAGTAAAGAGGGAGTGTCCGCCGAAGATGCGGCAGATGCCCTCGAAGCCGCCCTCAGGGGGATAATGCAGCGCGGCAAGGCTGAGGTGGGAGACAAGACGATCGTGGACGCTCTGGAACCCGCCGTCGAAGCCGCGAAGGAGGCTGCAGGCGAGGGGAGCGTGGCGGCGGTCCTCCGGGCCGCGGCGGGGGCCGCGGAGGAGGGTGCCGAGTCAACGGTCCCGATGACGGCGAGGAGGGGGAGGGCGAGCTACCTCGGGGCGAGGGCCCAGGGGCACCAGGACCCCGGTGCGACCTCCACGTACCTGCTCCTCGATGCCGCGGCGCGGGCGTTGGAGGGTTCCTCGTAATGGTCGGGATCGTGCTCGTCTCGCACAGCACGCAGATCGCCGAGGGGACCGCGGAGCTGGTGTTGCAGATGGCGGGAGAGGTGGAGATCTCCGCCGTGGGTGGCGACGCCGAAGGGGGTTTCGGCACGGACGTGGAGAGGATCGAAGCCGCCATATGCGGCCTCGAAGCCGACGAGGCGCTAGTGTTCATGGACCTCGGCAGCGCCGTGCTCTCCGCGGAGACCGTGCTCGAGATGCTCTCGGAAGACGAACGCGAGAAGGTGACGCTGGTCGACGCGCCCTTCGTCGAAGGAGCCTTCGCCGCCGGGGTCACGGCCTCGACCGGCGCCGACGCCGAGGAATGCGTGGAAGCGGCGATGGAAGCCCGCACGGAGCCGAAGCTGCAGGAAGGGTAGAGGGATGCTTCACGTTTAGTGGGGGGGCTCAAGGGTACATTCTCAGGGTAGAACTTCTTAGAAGGAGGTCACAAAGCATGGAGACCAATCGTGGCGGCGAGGGTATCCTTTCGCAAGAGTCGACGGACAGGCGCGAGGCCATCGTTGAGCTCCTGAAGCAGGCGTACTTCATGGAGCTCGAGACGGTCATGAACTACGTTACCAACTCCATAAACCCCGATGGCGTAAGGGCCCAGGAGGTAAAGGAGAACATAGAGGAGGATATTCAGGAGGAGCTCGGGCACGCCCAGCAGTTCGCGGCGCGCATCAAAGAGCTCTACGGCGTGGTTCCTGGTTCGATGGACTTCAAGGCGTCGCAGGATACGCTGCAGCCGCCCGATAACCAGATAGACGTCGTGCACGTCATAAAGGGCGTCATCGACGCCGAAGACGGCGCCATCCAGCACTACACGCGCATCGTCGAAGAGACCGATGGGGTAGACCCCGTCACGCAGGACATAGTCATAGAGATCCTGCACGACGAGCAGGGTCACAGGCGCCTCTTCGAGGGCTTCCTGCGCGAGTACGAGGTGGAGGGGCTCGCTTAAGTACCGTCGTTGGAAAACGCAACAAGAAGGGTCCGATCTCCGTGGCCAGGCCCTTCTTGTTGACTTCTTGTTGACGTGGGATTTGTGCGGGCAGGCGGCTGCTGTATAATCCGTCCCGTAACGCGATGGACGAACCTCACGCCAAACACCACCGACGAAAACCCCGCGGCCCGAGCGCCGGTGGACACGCGTAGAAGTGCCGGAGTACCTTTTACCCTGGTTTAACCTTTTTGTGGCCCTCGTACTCGTGGGCCTGAACGCTTTCTTCGTCGCCGCCGAGTTCGCGCTGGTGCGCGTGCGCGAGTCGCGCATCGTACAGCTCGAGCAGGAGGGCAGCACGCGGGCCGCGGTCGTGCACGATACGCTGCGCGACCTCGACTCCCACCTCTCTGTCTGCCAGGTCGGGATCACGGTCGCCTCGCTTGCGCTCGGCTGGGTCGGCGAGCCGGCCGTCTCGCACCTCATCCGTCCCCTGTTCGAGGTCGTCGGGATTGCGAGCGAGCGCGTGGTCGGGGTCATAGCCGTCGTGCTTGGCTTCTCGGTGATAACCTACGCCCACCTCGTCTTCGGTGAGCAGGCTCCCAAGTACTTCTCCATCCAGAAGGCCGAGCGGGTGGCGCTCTGGATCAGCCGGCCTTTGAATTTGTTCAGGCTCTTGCTCAACCCGGTGGTCTACGTGGTCAACGCCTCGACCAACTTCGTGCTGAGGCCGTGGGGCATCAGGCTCGGGGAGGAGATGGAGACCCACTCGGAAGAGGAACTGAGGATCATGATCTCCTCCTCTACCGCCTCGGGCGTGCTGGAGCCGGAGGAGCGCGACTACCTGAACAACGTCTTCGAGTTCGGCGACAGGGTGGCCCGCGAGATCATGGTCCCAAGACCCGATATCGAGGCCATCGCGAGCGACGCCCCGCTCTCGGAGATGGTCGACGCCGCGGTGAACGGGCGATACACGCGCTACCCCGTCTACGAAGGAGACCTCGACCATGTCCTCGGCGCGGCCCACGTCAAGGACCTCTTCAGGGCCGCCCGCGAGAACCCGGGCGATTTCGACATAAACCCCATCATCAGGGAGTGTCTGGTCGTTCCCGAGAACAAGCGCATCGAGCAGATCTTGAAGGAGTTCCAGACCCGCACGCTGCAGATGGCCATAGTCATAGACGAGTGGGGGAGCGTCGAGGGGCTCATCACCATCGAGGACATCGTCGAGGAGATAGTAGGGGAGATCCAGGACGAGTTCGACGAGGACGAGCCAGCCATAGAAGAGATCAGCGAAGACCTCTTCGCCGTCGACGGCCGCATCCCCATAACGGACGTGAACGACCGCTTCGAGCTCGACCTTCCCCACGAGGACTTCGACACCATAGGCGGCTACATCCTGGGCTCCCTCGGACGCCCCCCCGAGACCGGCGATACGGTCGAGGCAGACGGCGTCACCATGCAGGTCAAAAGCGTCGACGGCCCCCGCGTCTCGATGCTTACCCTCCAACGCAACGAGGGCTCGTAAAGCAGGTCATATCGGATCCGGGTGAAGGATTTGCTACGCCCGTTCTTGGGGAGTGGGGAAAACGGGATGGGACCGCCGAAGGCCCTCGGGCACCGGCGTCTCTTTGTGGGGAGCGTCTCTTGCGGTAGTGATCAACCGGATTCGGTATCAGCAGTTCAGCATTTCACAGCGTGTTGCGATGAGGATGGGCTGCATGGCATCATGGACCGATGAAAGCCTACTCCGAAGACCTCCGGCGCAAGATCGTGGATGCCATAGAACGAGGGATGCCCAAGGCCCAGGCCGCTCGCACCTTCGGGGTTGGCATCTCCACCGTCAAGCGTTACGCCACCAAGGCCCAAAGAGGAGAATCTCTGGAGCCGGGCAA
>JBKPOM010000341.1:0-8482 GCA_046733115.1 Actinomycetota bacterium
TCACAGCCCGGCGCATCACCGCCCCCGGTCCCCGCGAGCAGAGGTTCCTCACGCCTTGGGAGCTCGGCATCTCTTACGAGGAGGTGGCTTTCAGGACCAAGGACGGCTTGCTCCTGCGCGGTTGGTGGCTTCCCGCACCACAGCCAAAGTGGACCGTGATAGCCCTCCACGGCCACCGTGGGGCGAGGCACCACTGTGTGGGGATAGGCGCCGCCCTTTGGAGGAGGGGGGCGAATGTGCTGCTCTTCGACCACCGCGGGCGAGGCTCTTCCGAGGGAGACCTTATATCCTTAGGTTATTACGAGGTCTTGGACGCCCTCGCGGCCATAGGGTACTCCCTCTCCAGGGCACCGGAGGTGCCACTGGGACTCATCGGCTACTCCATGGGCGCTTCTGTGGCGGTGATGGCCGCGGCCAGAAACGCACGCGCAAGGGTGATAGTGGCCGACTCGCCCTTCGCCTCCGAGCGAGATCTGGTCCGGTACTTGCTAAGGAGGCAGATAGGCCCACTGCACGCGCCCGTGATCGCTTTGACTGAGCGGTTACTCCCCTACGACCCCGGGAAGGTAGAGCCCCTTGAGGAGGTCGCAAAGATAGCGCCCCGCGCCTCTCTATTCGTCCATGGCCTCCTCGACAAGACGTGCGATCCGAACGGCTCGCTAAGGCTATATGAGGCGGCTGGAGAACCCAAGGAGCTATGGCTGTTGGAGGAAGCCGGCCACTGCGACGCCTACTTCGCCGACAGGGAGGCCTACTGCGAGAGGGTGGACTCCTTCTTCGAGGAGCACCTCTAGAAATCAAGCAGGAGGGAGGCCGAATGTGGGTGAGGAGCTGACTCGGCACAGACTCTTGGCACCAGCGAAATCAAGGTCCCCCCAAGATGTGCTTCACACCCTCAAAAATGTCGAGTGTTCGGCGAGGCCCTATGTGAGGCAGTGCCAAAAGTGCCAGAAGCGTGCTTAGGAGGCTTTTGGCACTCTTGGTACCCTGCTAGGTTAGGGATCTAGAAATTTCGTCTGCAGAAGGGGGGCAACCTCTGAACCGATCTGCTTTGCTTCGAGCCGCTTGTCCAAATTTCTTAGGGCATTTAGCCAGGTTTTCCCTTCTTGAGGTTCTCGTTCTTAAATAAGCGTCTCTCCTATGTCGAGTCCCGAGAGGGCTACGAGGTCCTCGAAGAGGTAAAGAACGCTGGCCAGAGCGGGGCGTCCCTAGAGAGGCCGGGGATGGACCGGGTAAGGGATCACGTGGCCGCCGGCGGGGTCTCGGTGATGCTGGCCCAGGATAGGGACCACTTCGCCCGAGAGTTCGCCTACCACTACCTGCTTCGCAAGGAGTTTGAGGAGCACGGGACGAAGATCCGCGCCCTTGACGACAAAGGAGACGACTCCCCCGAAGGCGAGCTTACCGACGGCATCCTCGACCAGCTCGCCAAGTACGAAAGGGCGAAGATCGCGGAGAGGACTCGTCGCGGGATGATGCGCATGGCCAGGGAGGGCCGGGTGGTAGTGACGAGGCCGGACGAGGCCGGCCTACGGATTCCGCTACAACGAAGCGAGGAACGCCTTGGTCGTTTGCCAACCGGAGATGGCGGTGGTGGAGAAGGTCTTCCCGTTGGCGGCAGACGGGCTCGGCCAGAACGCGATACAGACCCGCCTGTTCAGAGAAGGAGTGCCCTCACCCTCCAGCCCCAGCTACTGGGAAGGACGCATGATAAAGAAGATCGTCTACAACGACGCGTACCGACCGCACACGTTCGAGGAGATCTCCGCGCTCTTGGCGCCGGAGGTGGCAGCCGGAGCGAACCGTCTCCGAGCCGGACGGCAAGGGCGGGCGTCGTTACAGGAAGTCGCGGACGTTCAAGTGGCGACCCAAGGAAGAGTGGATCGCTGTGCCCGTCCCCACCCATATTCCTCGCTCGTGGAAATGGCACGAAGCGCGATGGACGGCAGATGGGGCGCGAGAGGGAGTACCTGAGCCGCCCGTGGGAGCTGCGGGGGGCTCATGCGTGCCAGTGCGGGAGGAAGATAAAGACTCGCACGACTCAACTGAAGAGCGGCTACCGATACTACTACTATTACTGTTCCCAGGCTGGGAAGCGAGCCTATACCTGCAAGATGAAGTGTCTCAGGGCGGAGAAGGTCGAGGCCGAGGTATGGGATTTCGTCTGCGGGATGTTGAAGCAGCCAGAGCGCATACGCGCAGGCATGGACCGACTCATAGATCAGCAGAAGGACGGTGGGCGCTTCGACCCGAAGCGGGAAGCGGCGGCGTGGGCGGAGAAGGTGTCGGAGTGCGTCCGCCTCGCAGCGCCTACCAGGACCAGCAGGCGGCCGCCCTCATGACGCTGGCGGAGCTCGGTTCGAAGTTGGAGGAACTGGAGAGCACCTGGAGAGCACCAACCGGATGGCCGAGACCGAAATCGCGGCCCTGGCAGCCCGGGAGGAGCGCGTGGAGCAGCTGGAGCGGGATCGGGACGCCCTTCTCGAGTTCTACGCTGACGCGGTACCCGAAACGCTGGACCGGCTCGACGGAGAGGAAGGAACAGGATCTACCGGATGCTGAGGCTAGAGATCACCCCGCGAGAGGATGGGGCCCTCGACGTGCGCGGCATCTTGGGAGACGGCCTCGGAACCCGCCACAAGGAAGGAAGCGCGGCGGGCGATTTTGTACTAACGCAACGACATCCGTCCCTCGGCCGAACTGTAATAGCGGTTAGCGAAAAGATGTCTTTTTGCTAACCGCGCACTCAGCGGTCAGATTTTCGTTTTGGCTGCTAGCTGAAGGCTGATAGCTGAAGGCCGTAAGAACGTTCCCCGGTCACGCCATCTGTGAGATATACTGCAGCATCGCCCAGAAGTGGCAGGCGCTTCCGGTCAGGACGAAGAGGTGCCACAGCTCGTGGAAACCGAATATCCCGGGAGCCGGGTCAGGCCACTTGAGGCCGTAGATCACGGCACCCGCGCTGTAGACGAGGCCGCCGCCGAGGATCCAGGCTATCCCGCCCGGTGATACCGCCCGTAAGATGGCAGAGGCGGCCACCACGGCGACCCAGCCCATCGCCACGTAGAGGCCGACCGAGAGCCATCGCGGGGTGTCCATCCACAGGAGCTTGAGCACGACGCCGCAAAACGCGAGCGCCCATACCAGGCCGAGCAACCCGGCGCCCCAGCCGCCCTCGAGCGCGAGCACGCAGATGGGGGTATACGTCCCCGCTATGAGGACGAAAATGGCCATGTGGTCCAACCTCCTTAGCCTCGCGACCGCGGGTGGAGAGACAGGCAACAGATGATACAACGCGCTCGCCGCGTACAAAGCAACGAGGCTGCAGCCGAAGATGCCGAAGGCCACGAACTGGTCCACCCTGCCCTCGCCGGCCGCCCCGGCCAACAGAACGCCGAGGGCGACCAGCGCGAGCAAAACCCCCGCCAGATGGGTGAGCCCGCTGACGGGCTCCCGCAGCCTCTTCTTCATCTTGGCCCCAGTACTCTCGACATCGCGTCCCGACGTTAGTCTATACACCACAAGATGGATGCTTCCAGAGATCGTATAATCCCACCAAACGTGGCGAGGGGGGCATGGCAGAGCGGACGAATGCGCTGGTCTTGAAAACCAGAGGCGGTAAAACGCCCGAAGGTTCGAATCCTTCTGCCCCCGCTCGTGGGCGCCCCTTCGAAACGCAAGCGCCTTTGTAACCGATTTGTTAAAAATCATTAAGATAATGGAGACTTTTGCGTTTCGGTTCTGTACACTATGGGTACTTCTCGGTAGGAGGAGACAAGTGCAGGCCGCTTGGAGACAGAGTAAACAGAAGGAGGATTGGATGAAGAGGACGATTTTTCTGGCTACGGCCGCTCTTCTGGCTATGCTAGTCCTGATGCCGATGGCTGTGGCTCAGAGCAGCATGATGGGAAGCACCATGATGATGGAAGGCTCGATGGCCGGCTCGCCGTCCCCGGGTGTCCCGGAGAGCGGTGGCCCTGCCATCCTTCTGCCGGCGGCCGCGCTGCTTCTCGGGTCGGGCATATTGACCTACGCGATCCTGAGGCGCAGGTAGTAACCAATTAGGATCTTGTGAGCCGGTCCGTTCTGGGGGCGGCCCTTCTGGAGCCGGGGGAGAGCCTGCACTTTCCTGGCTCTTACTTTCGTAGCCGCCGTGTAACCGGCGGTCCGTTCTTGCGGGTGGCTTCGGGCGACACGATACTCGCCCTTTCGAGATCGGCGCGGTACGGTGGCGCGAGAAGTGGGACGGCGCTAGGCTGGAGCAATAGCTGGGCCGCGAAGAAGAGGGCTACCGGATGGAATCTTCTACGGTGGAGCCATCGCGTTCTTGGTGCTAGTAATTTTCGTGTCGCGCGTCGACGTCGGATTGATGGATCGTCTCGAAATGCTCCTCGGTGGGGCTCTCCTGATAGAGACCATCGCCGCCGTCGTGTGGGTGGCCTACACCTTGTGACGAGGCCGGTGACCCCGACCGCCCTGAAGCTCTCCCGACGCTTCGAAGCGGTCCGTTTCATGGATGGGGCCCAATTCGAGGTCTTCGTGGCCGATCTCTTCGGCGCTATGGGACATCGAACGGTACTGTGTGGGGGAGTAGGCGATCAGGGCGTCCGAGATCGCCGTGAACCCTCGGGGCGAGCGCATATCGCCGTACAGTGCAAGAACTACACGAAACCCGTGGGCAACAGGCCCGTGCAAGAAGTCCACGCCGGGGCACGGCACCATCGGTGCGTCGAGGTGGCCCCCGCCGGGCACACCGGGGGAGCCAGCGACTTGGCGAAGAGCACCGGCGTCTCGCTCTACGATGCCGATACCATACACCAGTGGATCAGGAAAGTGGACAAGATCGAGAAGGAGCGCGCGGGCAAGACACTGCCGGGGACAAGACACCCTGGCCCCGCGAACACGGCCATCAACTCAGAGCCAGAAGAGGCCAGGACGAGGGCTGTCTGGCATCCGCATCCCGACGACCCGCCGGAGCCCCAGGGAAGTTCGCACGCATAGAGGGTGAGAACCCCCTCGCAAGAGCCGTGTGCCTGCCGGCCCGCAGAAAACCAAAGAGCTGACTTGCTGAGGTGCTGGCCGGCTCTCTGTACTCAGCCGACAATGCCTCCATTGACGAGTGGCTGATCTCGAGACTCTCCAGAGAGAAGCGTGAATCTGGCAGGAGCGACGCGACGAGAAGGGCGTCAAGATCGAGTGGCGCTTCAGAACGGAGGATGCACGCATCAAGCTCAAGCGACTGTATCCTTCACTTGAGCAGTAACAGTGTGCTAGAGCCTTTCTCGGAAAGGTTCAACCTTTCCGAGAAAGGAGCACTTCGGCAAGTCAGCCAAGAGAAAAGGGGCCTCGCCTATCAATCGTCGCCTTACCCTCGCCGCGTTTTCGAGGGGATTCGTTTTCTTCCAGAAACGTCGTGTGAGCTAAGAAGTAGCCGACCGGCTGAAATGCTGAAGTGTTGAGAGCTTGCAAAGAGGTTCATCCTCTTTGCAAGCTACTCTAAGAAACCGTCTGAAAAGGACTCGTGAAGTGGTGGCCCGGTAGGATACCGGGCATGATGAGAAGAGCATACCAGACCGATCTCTAAGACGCCGAGTGGGCCCTGATCGAGCTCCACCTCCCCACCCCGAGAGCTTCCGGACGCCCGCGGGTGCACCCTTTGCGCGAGATCCTCGACGCTCTGTCTTCTCTATGTGGTGCGTGGCGGTTGCACCTGGCGCTTGCTCCCGCATGACTTAGAACGCCCTGGAAGACCGTCTACCATTACTTCCGCCTCTGGCGCATCGACGGCACTTGGGAGGGGCTGAACGAGGCACTGCGCCGCGGGGCGCGTGTCCGCTTGGGAAAAACCCACAGCCCAGCACCGCCGGCATTGTCGACAGCCAGAGCGTCAAGACCACCGGAGTAGGCGGTGAAGAGCGTGGCTTCGATGCCGGCAAGAAGGTGAAAGGAAGAAAGCGGCATCTGCTTGTGGACACCCAGGGGCTGGTGCTCTCAAGGCGAAGATCCATGCGGCGAACGTCTTCGACCGCGACGATGGCATAAAACCGCTTATGGAACTCGTCGAGGAGCGGTTTGCGCGCCTTTCGCATCTCTGTGGCTCGATGCTGGCTACAACGGCAAGGGGAAAGGCAAGGACTGGGCCGAGAAGGTGTTAGGCATGAGTGTGGAGGTCGTGCGACCCCCGAGGTGGTGGGTATGGGTGCGCGAAGACCAAGAGCCACCACCGTGTCCGGGTTTCACGGTCCTATCGAGGAGATGGGTAGTGGAGAGGACATTCTCTTGGATCGACCAGAACCGCAGGCTGAGCAAGGACTACGAGCGTCTGCCTAAGAGCTCCGAGGCGTTCGTCTACGTGGCTATGACGCGTCTCTGATGGCAAGACGATTGGCTCGCTTATGAGGCTTTTCAGACCGTTTCTAAGAGATGAGTCTGGAGCAAGACCCTTGTGCGCTCGCGGCTCTCGTAGACCCTCGCGCGGCACGCGCAGGGTCACCCGAAGGCGGTCCGCCCTCTCGCGGTAGCGAATCAGGTAGCGAACACATTCGTGACCCGACCGTAGGAGCAGATCAGGCACATCAGATCCGCTCTACCTCGCCCTCGGCGAGCGCACGCATCACCGCGGCCGCACCGATCGCCGTCCCGGTAACCTGTCCACGGCTGACCAGAGAAGCCCGCACCCGGCCGCGCGCTCCCCGAACATCCACCACAACGCCGTACCAGTCGCGCCCCTTATATCGACGCTGCAACCGAGCGGTGAGCCGCTGAAGTCGTTCTTCAGCGCCCCCACGCCGGCGAAGGATCGCGGTCACCCGAAGCCGTACGAGCGCCGATAGCAGTGTTCCGAGCCAAGGTGGCTCGAGCGCCAGGCGCGAGAGGGACGTCCTGGCACCGAGCGTCTCGGGGAAGAAGAGCTGATCGGAGAACGGGAACAGGTAAGCCGTTCTCTCTCCCAGAAGTGGCGGGAAGTTAACGCGAGCGGACCCGGCGAATGGCCGCATCGGCACCTCGCAGCCCTCGATGCGCACCGTGTAGGCCAGAGCGATCTCCTCCATAATGTACGCGCGAGGCGGGCTCGTAGGTGTCACCAACGGAGAGGAGCACATTGCTCTGCACGCTCTCGATGGCGCCGAGGCGGTCCGCTCCCAGGCGGGCGAGCAGGCTCGAGATACCGGGCGCGAGCCCGGTCCCGAGCACGATCCGCGCGCCGGTTTGAGCCGCCTCGGGCTTCATCGCCTCGGTGGGGCGGCGGGTCATCAGGTGAGGTGCGGTGTCCGTGTAGGCCAAGCCTCGCCCGATCGCCGCGCGCAGCAGATGTGGCTCGGGCTGATCGATGCAACTCATCACCACGCCCACGCCGTCGAGGGCGGTCTCGACCGAAGCGGGGTCACCGACGTCGAGCCGGCGGCCGCGCATCGTGTCCCAGCTCGGCTGTAAACTGCGCGGCCTTCTCGGCGCTCCGGCCCGCCACCACGACACGGTCCGGGTAGTCCGGCGCGAGATCTGCCGCGATGCGGCGTCCCACGGTCCCGTAGCCGCCGGTGATAAGGATGTCGGTGTCATCCACAATATGGGTTCCTTCTATTGGGCGGAACTGCTCGTCCGCGCCCACTCGTTTCCGTTCGATCCAAATCTTAAAACTGCTTGCTGAATCCACCGCGAGGGCTGGCTGAGAGTTTACTGAGCATTATCCACCCAACGTCCTAGAGAGACTGTTTGAAAAATAGCTTAAGGGGTTCCACTGTGTAGTAGAGGCTAAAGACGGCGAAAAGGGGCTTCTTCACATGCTCTTGCCCACTCGTTGGACTCCGGACTGGGGGCCTCCCGATTTTTCAAACGATCGTTAAAAGACGTGCTCTCCGAAATTCGCTGTCTTACATGCTGCGTTGAGGTCGAAAAGCAGCGCTCGGAGATCAGGAATCGCCGCTCGCTCCACCCTCATGTTGCATCTCAACCGTTGGGGATTTTTGTTTTACTCCCATCGTTTCCGGTTGTGTATGCCGTCTGCGCTTCTCGGACTAACGTCGCAGGATCTCTGAGGGGAGGTTACGGTGGAGGGTCCAACTCCTTCTTCGCCGCATCCAGGATCTCCTGCCTGCAACTGTTGAGTACGACCCACTAGCGCCTTCCGGTGGAAGATCAGGCCCCACCACGTCACCGCCGATAGCAAGTACGGGAACTGTAGAGAACATAAAGGCCGTGGAGAGATGGGGCATCCGTGCTTAACTGGCGCTGCACGAGGCCGGAGGACGCGTAGGCTTCTTCCGCAAGAGCGAGTTCGCCTACGACGCCGAGAAGGACCTCTACCTCTGCCCAGCCGGAGAAACATTGAGGGCCCTGGGCGACTCTCAAGACATACGGAGCCGAGGCAAGGTCGTCACCTACCGGGCGAGGGGTTCCGTGTGCGCCGAGTGCTCCTTGAAGCCGCGATGTACCACCAACAAGAATGGTCGCTCCCTGAGGCGCTCTTCCAAGGACGAGTACA
>JBKPOM010000342.1:0-7682 GCA_046733115.1 Actinomycetota bacterium
GGCCAACCCCGACTTGAAGCTGGGCATCTGCGGTGAGCACGGCGGCGATCCGGAGAGCATCGAGTTCTTCCACGAGGTGGACCTAGACTACGTCTCGTGCTCCCCCTACAGGGTACCGATCGCCCGCCTCGCCGCGGCCCAGGCCGCAATGACGGAAGATGAGAATCAATGAAAAGGCAGGAATACCCGCAAGGCGGCGATCCGCCCCGGAGCGTCGCCTTTCAGGAGGTTTGAAGGATGGAACGAGAGAGTGGAACAGACAAGTCTGTACTCGAGGAATGGCTGGGATATTGGGTCTTCATCACTTACATGTCCGGTCCGAACCTGGATCAGAACGAGCCCACCAAGTTGGTCACGGGCCAACCCGAGGCCATAACCGCCTCGTTCTTCCTCGAGAACTACGGACCGCTGGGGATCGAGGTGACGCGGAGCGCGGAGACGCCGACCATCTTCATGTCCTGGGGCGCCGTCATGTACATCCAGGGCCCGCCGCCGGAGGTCAGGAAGCAGATCGACGAGGAGGTCTCGAAGCGAACCGAAGGAGGGGCGGACCTCAATTAGAGCAGCTTGCAATAGGGTACAATCCCATTGCAAGCATTTCAGCACTTCAGCTAGGCAGCATTTCAGCTCTCGGTTCTTGCTGAACTGCTGCCTAGCTGACCGGCTGAAGGTGCGATTTGTGGAGGGTCATACCGAGTCCGTCTGGACGGTCGCGCTTTCCGGCTGCGGACGCGCGCCGAGCCTTTCTCCTCCCTCATTCCCGCGAAAGCGGGAATGCACGGGTAGCACAAGACGTAGGCCCATGCGCAGGGGCGTTGCCATTAACCCGGACCCGGTATCGATCCCTCCGCAAATCGCTTCAGGAGGCCGAGAGCACCACCTTCAGGGCGTTGGTCCTGGCGGCGTCTGAGAATACGTCGTAGGCGTCCATGATCTCGCCCAGTCCGAAGCGGTGGGTGGCGAAGGGAGTGGGGTCCAGACGCCCTTCGGAGACCAGCTCGAGAAGGGTAGAGGTCGAGAACGTATCCACCAGCCCGGTGGTGATGGTGACGCTCTTGATCCAGAGCGTCTCCAGGTGGAGCGTGGCGGGAGCGCCGTGGACCCCGACGTTGGCGACCCGTCCGCCGGGACGCACCAGCTCGGTACACAGCTCGAAGGTCTCCGGAATACCCACGGCCTCTACGGTCACGTCCGCCCCGAGCCCGTCGGTTGCCTCCATGACCTTCTCCACCGCGTCTTCGGACGAATTATCCACCGTCATGTCCGCGCCGAACTGCAGGGCGCGCTCTAGCCGCGAGGTGTCCGGGTCTATGGCGATCACGCGCCCCGGGCCGTAGAGCCGGGAGGTCATGATCGCCGCGAGCCCCACCGGCCCGGCGCCCACGACGGCGGCGGTGTCGCCGGGTTTGAGGGCGCCGTTTAGCACCCCGATCTCGAAGCCGGTCGGCAGTATGTCCGACAGGAAGAGAACCTGCTCGTCGGAGAGTCCTTCGGGGACCTTGTAGAGGCCGTTGTCCGCGAACGGGATGCGCACGTGCTCGGCCTGCGTACCGTCCACGAGGTGGCCCAGGATCCAACCACCCCCGTTGAGGCACTGGCTGTATAGACGCCGCTTGCAGTACGCGCACCGCCCGCAAGAGGAGATGCACGAGACCAGTACCCTGTCCCCCTCCTTTATCTCCCGCACCGCCGATCCGGCCTCCACGACCGTCCCGACCGCCTCGTGGCCCAGGGTACGTCCCTCCTCGACCGTGGGTACGTCACCCTTGAGTATGTGCAGGTCCGTCCCGCAGATCGTCGTGGTGTCGATCCTGACTATGGCATCTTCCGGCTGCTCGATGCCGGGATCGGGCTTCGAATCCCACTGCTTTTCGCCCGGACCGTGGTAGACGAGCGCCTTCATGCGTTCTCCTTTCCCCTCGTCACTTCGAAATCATTGTAGCCCAGGTCACGATCAGCAGCCCTACAGAGGCTCGGGGTTCGCACCGCAGGCGGGTGCGGCCCGACCTCTACGCTACAGATCCCTCGCTGCCGGGATACCGTTCGAGCCTTCGGCGGCTAGCACGGCCCGCACGATGGCCTCCTCGATCACGCGCGCCCCCCAGGCACCGACGATGTCCGGAGCCGCCTCGATCTCGCCCGTGCCCGCGGCGAAGACGATGTCGCCGTCGACGGTGGTGTGGACGGGGTAGATGGCGCGGGCGAGGCCGTCGTGGGCCATCTGGGCGACCTTGTTGGCTTGCGGCTTGGTCAGGCGGGCGTTGGTCGCCACTATTCCGAGGGTGGTGTTCTCGCCCCACCTCAGACGGTCCGCGACCTCGGGGAGGAGTTCAACCGTATCCCCCAGCGTGCCGTCTTCTAGACGTGGGCCAGCGATCACCTTGCGGGTCCACGGGTCCCTGACCTCGCCGAAGGCGTTGACGACGGCGAGGCCGCCGACAACGAGCCTGCCGTCAAGGTGAACTGCGGCGCTCCCGAGGCCGCCTTTCATCGCGCGGTCTAGGCCGAGCACCTTCCCCACCGTCGCCCCCGCGCCGGCCCCGACGCTGCCCTGGGCAAAATCGCCGCTCGTGGCCGAGGAGGCCGCTCTGTAACCCATCTCCGCGTCTGGGCGTACCGCGGGGTTCCCGACGACAACGTCGAAGAGGACGGCGGCCGAGACGAGGGGTATGCGGACCACGCCTACGTCGAGGCCGACGCCGTTCTCTTCGAGGAAGCGGACGACGCCGTCCGCGGCGGCGAGCCCGAACGCGCTTCCGCCGGTAAGCAGCAGGGCGTGCGTGGGACGGACGGCGCCGATGGGCCCGAGGCGGTCCGTCTCGCGCGTGCCAGGCGAGGAGCCGCGCACGTCAACGCCGACGATGGCTCCTTCGGGGTCGTCGAAGATGACGGCGGTGCAGCCCGTGGTGCCATCCTCGTCCATCGCGTGGCCAACGAGCACGCCGGGCACGTCGCAGAGGTTGTCCGGCATACCGGCCTTAAGAGTCCCGAGAGGTTTCCGGGACCTCCCATTCGTCCGTGTCGGCGGGCATGATGCCTGGGTTGTCTTTCGCGAGGGTGCCGAGCGTGACAAGTTCCTGGTCCGAGCGCCTCGTGCCGAACTGGACCAGGACGGCGTCTTTGACCATCGAGTAATCGACGACCTTCCCCTCCCTGTCGTCGAGCTTCACGGTCGAGTTGCGGAAGGGCGCGCGCTCCTTGAACTCCTTGTAGGTATCGTGCTCGTAGCGCATGCAGCACTTCACCTCGCCGCAACAACCCAGGATCTTCTCGTTCGGCGTCACGCCCTGCTGTTTGGCGAGCCTGACGTTGACGGGACCCATGCTCCTCGCCCCGCTCCAGGTCGCGCAGCAGAGCGGCAACCCGCAAGTGTCGCACCCACTGGCGTCCCCGGACCTCTCTATAAAACGAAATTCCCTCAGGGCGACCCGCGCATCATACGCCCGCTCGAGGCCGCTCTTGACCACTTCCAGGTCGGTCAGCTTGCCGTCGTTCTGGTACTTGACCTCGATGTACGAACCGTCTAGGGAGACGTCGCAGCCTATAAACTGCACGCCCTCTATCCTGTGGTCCCTGGCCAGCTTGCTGGCCTCATTCCTGATGTCGCGTCCGAGCTCCCTGTTGCGGTCCTCGGTCCTCTCGTCTTCCTGGGTGACGACCCTGACTATGTCGTAGGGTTCCGTGTAAGGCTCACGGCGCCGCGGCGTCAGGGCGACGCGCCCGACGAACTCCCCCACCTCGGTCGCGACCACCACCGCGTACCCGACCCTGAGATCCAGGTCCCGCGCGTAGCAGAGCCTGGTCACGCTCCAGCCAGGGACCCTGACGTCGACGAGCCTCGGGAGGGTACGAGTATCTTCCGCCGTATGTGCGATAACGTCACCTCCAGGGTCGCCTCCGGGGAGACATTATACGCAAGTGCAGCCCGCGCTTCCCCCAGAGAACGCGCCGCCCCGGCCCAATCGGTTCCAGGATACCGATCCACGAAATCTCTTATCTGTGCCACCTTGTCCGTGTTGGCGACGAGATCCTCCGCGCCTGCCTCCACCACCGCAGCGTCCCTGTACAGAAGCGCCAGTAGCTCCAGCGATTCGCGCACGGCGCCGTCACGGGCCGCCCTTTCCGCCCGTTTGGCCCCGTCCTTCGCGCGCCTGTCGGGTTCCTCGAAGCGAGAGCGATATTCGCGCTCCCGCGCCGCTCCCACAGCCTCGGCGCGGCCGACGATCTCCCCCACCGCCTCGTGCCGTCCTTCGAAATCCTCCGAGAAAGCAAACCCCGCCCGGAAGACCGCCTCGCGCAGTTCGCCGAACCCGGGGTCCTCCGCGTAGCGCAGCGAGAGCCCGACGCTTCCCCTGCCGAGCTCCGCCGCCAACCCTGACCTCTCCGCGCCCCTGTTTTCCAGGAACTTTGCGACGACGTTCGTCGGGATGGGGTTGAAGCGCACGGCCTGGGCGCGGGAGAGGATCGTGGGCAGCACCCCCTGGCGCGAGGTCGCAAGCAAGACGAAGACCGTTTCGCCCTCGGGCTCCTCGAGCGTCTTCAAGAGCGCGTTGGCTGCCTGCACGTTGAGCGTGTCGGCCTGCAGCACGAACATCCGCCGCACCCCCTCAAAGGGACGGCTCGCCGCCGAGCGAACCACCTCCCTTATCTGACCGATGGTCGTGAACGCCCCCTCGGGCAGTACCTCGGTCAGGTCTGGATGCAAGCCCCTGAGCGCCCTGTCCTCGGCCACCGCGTCGCCCCCGGCGACCAGCGCGGCCCCAAATCTTATGGCCACCATCCGCTTGCCCACGCCGGGAGGGCCGTGGAACAGGTAGGTCTGCGAAACCTCGCCGGTCCGTAACGCTCGCGCGAGCAACCGCAGCGCCGACTCGTTCCCGAGCACGCCCTCAAACCTGTCCGGCTCTTCAGCCATCATCGCCGCGAGTATATTGCAGGTCGCGCATCTTACCCACCACCAGTCCAGCGAGCTCTTCCGGTGCGAGCGAGGCGTCGAGCACTTCGATGCGCTCCGGCTCGAGCCGCGCCAGCTCTTCGAAACCCTCCTCGATCCTCCGCATGAAACCCGCGCCGACGGCTTCGATCCTGTCAGGAGTCCCGAGCGCCTGGGCCCGCCGTTCCCTCTCCTGGTGGTCGAGCCGAAGGTAGAAGGTCCTGTCCGGCACGACGGTCCCGACGGCGAACGCGTTCAAAGCGCGCACCTCATCCACGCCGAGCCCCCTACCGAAGCCCTGGTAAGCGATGCTCGAGTCCAGGTACCTTTCGCAGAGCACGTTCTCGCCCTCTTCCAGACACGGCAGTATGATTTTCCGCACGTGGTCGGCGCGGGCAGCCGCGTACAGGTAAGCCTCCGTCCACGCGTCCATCTCGACGCCTGGATCAAGGACGATCCCCCTGATCCGCTCGGCCGCAGGGGTGCCGCCGGGCTCCCGCGTGAAGTGCGTCGGACGGTGCGAATCGGCCAGCAGCGCTCTGATGGCGTGTACTAGGGTGGATTTGCCCGAGAAGTCCGGGCCTTCGATGGTTACGAAGGTGCCCCTGCGTGTGCCCTGCGGGTTCTGCGCAGCTGGTCCTTCTAGGCCGCGGCCTCGCGCAGGGCGTGTCGCTCTGCCGCGGAGACGTGCGCCTCGAAGAGGCTCTCCTGTTGTGGACCGGCTCCGCGCATGGCCTCGGCGTGCCACTGGACGCCTAGCAGCCACCGTTCGGAGAAGTCTTTGGCCTCCACGACCTCGACCACGCCGTCCGTGGAGCGGCCCGTCACGACCAGCCCTTCGGCGAGGTCTTTGATCCCCTGGTGGTGATAAGAGTTGACCTTGACCACATCGCGGCCCATGACCTCCGCGATGTACGACCCCTCCCGTACCTCTACCTCGTGCGACGCTTGCCACTTGGGGATGACCTGCCTGTGCTTGAGCACGTCCCCATCCCACTGCGAAGGAAGGTCCTGGTACAGCGTCCCACCGAGCGCCACGTTGAGCACCTGCATCCCCCGGCAGATGCCGAACACCGGAATACCCCGCCGCAGGGCCAGCCCGACGAGAGCCATCTCGAAGGTGTCACGCTCGGGGAGCGTCGCGCCGAGCTCGGGCATGGGCTCCTCCCCGTAATAGCCCGGGTCGAGATCGCTCCCTCCGCTCAACAACAAACCGTCGAGGCCCTGTACCACGGCCCCGGCGACCCTCTCATCCCCGACGGGCGGCAACACGACCGGCACGCCCCCGGCACCCGTGACGCCCTCCACATAATCCAAGTCGGCCCTTATGAACCTTCCCAGGGGCCGCTCCGCAACGTGGTCAACATCTTCCTTCAAAGTGCCAGTTATACCGATAATCGGGGCCAAGCTCTACTCACCCTTTAACAGTATCTTTACCTATCTTAACTATGTACGGCAGAATACCAGATCACGATCACTATGGCGAGCAGGATCAGGTAGCCTGTGGCGCGGATCAGCGCGGAGGATTCGTAGAAGCGTGGTTCCTTGGCGAGATCCAGGTCGAGTCTGTTCTCTATGTGGTGGATTTCTCCAGTTCCTGGGCGCTCCGTGTCGATGAGCCCTCACCCCCCTCTTGTTCTTCTTTCGCCCTCTCGGCGGCTTCGCGCTGCTCCTGCTTTTTCGGGCAGTCCATGTTGATGCATGTTACCCAGGGACGCTTCCCACCAAGCACTTTGATCTCAGGCGAGTCGCAGGCGTCGCACTGGGTACCTAAGGGTATTATCTCACCGCGCTGCGGTAGCGGGTAGGTGACGCGGCAATCCGGGTAGCCCGAGCAGCCGACGAAGCGCTTACGGCTCTTGCGGTTGCGGCGGATGATCAGGTCGTGCCCGCTCTCGGGACACTTGCCTATGGTCTCGTCGGTCCTTATGCCCTCCCACACGATGTCCGCGAACTCGGTCTCGGAGCTCTGCAGGTGGTCGTAGACCTTTCTGAGGACCTCGCGGGAGGAATCGACGACGAAGTCCTTGCTGATCTTGCCCTCGGAGATCTCGTCCATGCTCCGCTCCAGCTCGGCGGTCATCTCATGCGAGGCTATCTCGGAGGCGAAGTCCGTCAATGCCTGCGCCACACTCATTCCCTTCTCGGTCGGGATGAGCGGGTCGTCGTGGACGTAGCCGCGGTCATAGAGGTTCTGGATGATGTTCGGGCGCGTCGCCTTGGTGCCTAGCCCGAGGTCCTCCATCACGTTTATGAGACGGCCAGCGCCGTAACGGCCGGGAGGCTGGGTCTCCTTGGAGAGGATCTCTTTGTCGATGACTTGCACGACGTCACCTTCGGAGAGGTTCGGAAGCTCCTCGTCCGGGCGGCGGCTGTACGGGTAGACGCCGAGCCAACCTTCATCGGTGACAACCGTCCCGCCCGTCACGAGTGGCTCGCCGCCCGAGTCGAAGCGGAGCGTGGTGCGCAGCGTCTTCGCCGGGGCCGAGAGGGTGGCGAGGAAGCGGCGGACGACGAGCTGGTAGATCTTCCATCGGTCGTCGCGCATCGAGTCTTTGGTGGCGTGGCCTGTCGGGTAGATCGGGGGGTGGTCCGTCGTCTCCTTCTTACCCCGCGTCGGCGAGAGCTCGTTTTGCTGTAGCAGCTTCTCGGCGTGCCGGCCCGCGCCCTCGACGTTCTTGAGGTAGCCGAGCACCTCGCGCAGGTCGAGCGAGCGCGGGTAGACGGTGTTGTCCGTCCTCGGGTACGA
>JBKPOM010000343.1:0-2982 GCA_046733115.1 Actinomycetota bacterium
AGACCACCAAGCAGGGCTTGAGGGTAGCCGAGGATAGCGCCGAGCGGACCGACAAGGTTCTCCGCCAGACCGAGAAGGCCACCCACGAGGCCGAGCTAAGGACCGCCGTCTTTAGCGCCCTTGGAACCACCGACTACGAACGGTTGTCCGTCGCGGAGATCTCCAGGAGGATCGAGGGCCTCCCTACCGAGCAGCTTAAGAAGGTGCGCGAGTTCGAGAAGGACCACAAGAACCGGGAGACCCTAATCGAGCAGATCGACCGCAAGATAAGGGTCAACAACTCCTAACGCGGGCGCTTTAGAACGCGAGGCCGAGGGCCGGGACTAATACCCCGGCCCTTTTTGTGTGCTACATCCTCCTCGTTACTCGTCCTGGCGAACTTCCGAGAACACACCTTCCATGCACTCCGGTGAATAGAGGTGCGCCGGGCGCTCGGCCGCACGTGTCGGCTACGAGCGACTCGGCTAGGAGTACACGACGTTGGGTGAATAAGGGCAAAGAGAAAGCCGGGACTGTCAGGAGTCCCGGCTGTTTCGCATCTGGCTCTCGAACTCCGTCTCTCGCTTACCCCGCCTTGTATGCGACAACCTCACCCGCTGTGACTTGGGGTGGGTTCGGGCTCAAGGGAAGTAGATGCTCCGCCACGAAGTCTCCCGCCCTAAAGATCGACTGCTCCTGGGCGTCCTTATGCTCGAAGACGCTCGTAGAAACCATAACCCCGTCCCCGGCGTCGACGAAGTAATTTCTGCCCGACCAGGGTGACACCTCCCGACGCCCGGTGCAAACTTCCTAGAGAACGCCGTTATGGAGGATGCTTGTTAGGAACTCCTTTTCCCTATAATACAAAGCGGCTTCCGTAGCCCTTGTATTATGTGGCCCTTCTACCACCCGCTCGGATGGTTAATCGTCTAGGCCCTTGCTTCTCAGGTACTCGTCCAGGGAGTAAGGGTTTTCTTCCTTTCCTCCTTCAGTCCCTTTTGAAGAATTTTGAGAAACAGTAGTTTTATATGGGTTCTCCTCAGAACCACCCTCCTGGTTCTCGTCAGAACTACGGTGGTTCTCCTCAGAACCACCCCCTCTTTTTGGCACCTCGAGCAGGGCGTAGACGCTCGAGGTGGTACGGTTGCCCGGTTCTATGTCTATAAGCCCCACGTCTTTTAGGAGCGCGAGGGTTTGTAGGAGCTTGGCCCGACCCATCTTGAGTTTCTTGCATAGTGTGGTGAGCGAAACGCTGGCCTCCTCGGTGCCGCCCCATGAGTAGCGGGCGAGGGCGCAGTAGACGCCAAAGCCGTGCAGGCCTATGCGTTCCCCGAAGTCGTCCAGTATCTCGTTGTCTACCGAGTACCAATCCTTGCGGCGCCTATCCCTTACGCGGACGTCTCGGACCCCGGTGCCGCTCACGACGACCGCCGTAGGGTAACACGGGTGTACGTAAGAGGCGGTTGCGGTATACTGCTCTCGCTCAAGGACTGCACTCCTTTGAGTCGCGCCCCCGGACTAAAGGTGTAGAAGTCGCGGGGGCTATTCTTATGTCAACTGTTGCATCCTAGCACGACCCGCACCAGGCTTGCCAGCCGCCGGGGGTATGGGCTCTCGCATGAAAGCCCACTCGTGTCGATGAGACTCAAAGAGTCGTGCGAGGCAAACCTACCGACGTGAACCAGGTTTGAGCCCGAGGCGCTCGGAGGGTTATGGGACCGGGACTACGCCGAATGTGGGCTTCCGAGAAGGCCGATTAGCGGAAGTTCACTTACCGAAGACCCTCCGCCACCAGGGCCGCTGCACGGTCCTCTGTGCCTCCCCCGCGTTGGATCGCGACTCTGCTCTCTCAGGCTCCTCCTCGGCTTCCTCGGGCGATTCTTGCGACTCTCTGAGGGCTGCCAGCTGTCGGTGCAGCTCCTCGCGTTCCAGCTCGGCTTTCTCTCGCCGACGGCGCTCCTCCTCTAGCTCTCGCAACGCCTGGCGACGTTCGTCCTCAAGCGTGGACTGTGCTCGCTCAGTCAGCTCGAGGCGCACTCTTAGCTCCGCCGCTTCTTCGGCTCGGCTTTCAAGCCTCGCGGACATCTCACGGACAACGTCCGCGATACTGTCCGCTGGCCCAAAATCGCGGTCTGTATCGGGGACACCCTCATCTATTGTCCGCGACGCACGTAAAGCATGGAGACTATCCACAGAGATCAACCACTCGCGACGGACACCCTCACCTTGGGGCTTAGCTTCAAGCTTACCCTGGTCAATGTACCTTCGAATGGTGCGCGGACTAACACGGACGGCCTTCGCGGCCACGTCGGTTGTCACCCATCCAGATTCCTCGGACAAGTCTGCATTATATATCCGCGAATGTCCGCGTGTATAGTCCTCTCCCACGAGGAAAATACTAGACCATTAGGAGTGGGACCGAAAGCCTTTAGATGGCAACCTCGCGGCTCTCGCGGGCTATTCGTAGACTCCCGACGAGATCTCCCGTACCGCGGGCCCGGGCCTCTCGCGCACACCGCGTATTATCTCGTCCTCTCCGAAGAAGTGGCCCACCATCGTACCCTGCTCCCTCATGAGCGCATCCAGATTCGTGGCGCTCCTCAAGGCTACAACGAACGGATGGGCCTCGCCAGGGTGCTCTGCGGCGAAGTGCCGCGCGCCCCGCTCCATCTCTTGTAAGAAGCAATCCGGGAACACCTCGTCCTTTCGAAAGCGGGAGGTCTTGCTGTCCCCATGCTCCACCACGACGAGCGAAACGGCCGCCTCGCGCTCCAAGTTCCTCCGCAGCCGCCCTCGAAGCTCACTAGATGCCCTTCTCCTCGATCACGCGCCAGGCCTCCAAGAGCCCCTCCCCTATCTCTTCGACGCTCTGAGCGTTCGGTTCCAGTCCTAAGCGCCCCGCCAGGCTCTTCAGCTCCTTGACGCGCCCGACGGCCTCCTCCCCCGGCCCCTCCTGGAGCGTGGCCGCCAGGATCTTCTCCGCCCCCACGCCCATGCCCTCGG
>JBKPOM010000344.1:0-11383 GCA_046733115.1 Actinomycetota bacterium
GTAGCTCTCCTCCGTGTAGCCGGGGACGACGGGGACGTCGCCGTAGTCGATAACGGAGATGCAATCGAAGATCGGCACTCCTTGGGATGGATTGAAGGGTCTCAAGAGGTGCGAGGCGCTCCTTATGCCCTCGGGGCCGAAGCGTGCCCCCGCCCTAAAGGAGGCACCCGTGTCGAACGGTGCCCCGACTATTGCCGCGTCCGCGTTCTGGAGATCCTGGTTGTTGGGCAGCCTCATAAAGGTGCGCACCCCCGAAAAACGCGGGCTCTCCAGCGAGTTCGCCGGTCGGTATCGTTCGGACATTGCGCCTCCCATCTTTCCTGCGCCTTGAGCGGTTACTTCTTGTAGGACATCTTTACGACATGTATGGCGTCCGTACCTTGACGCCGATCACAGCCCGTACCAACACGTTACGCCGCCGTCCACGACGAGGTTCGCGCCCGTCATGAACGAGGACTCGTCTGAGGCCAGGAACAGGGCGGCCGCGGCTATCTCCGTAGGATCGGCGAACCTCCCGACGAGAATCGGCTCCACCTGCGTGGCTTCGAGGGCCTCCGGGTCCTCGGCTTCGGCGAACCATCTCTGGATCATCGGGGTGTCGACGGGCCCCGGGCACAGGCAGTTCACGCGTACACCATACGGGGTGGAGTCAACGGCGATGGCGCGCGCCATGTTGACCACGCCGCCCTTGGCCGCGCAGTAGGCGACGGAGTCGCGGGCGCCGACGAGACCGAGATCTGAAGCGGTGAAGATCAGGGACCCGTTGCCGGTCCGCATTAGCGCGGGCAGGGCTTGGCGGGCCACGTTGAACTGTCCGGTCAGGTTGACGTCGATCACCCTGCGCCAAACCTCGTCGCTGGTCTCCGTAGCGGTGCCCGTCTCCTGGAGCCCCGCGTTGGAATAGGTGACGTCCAAGCGTCCGAAGCGGCTCACCGCGCTCTAGACGAGCCACTCGACCTCCTTCGGGTTGCTCACATCCGTAGGGAAGAAGACCACCTCTTTGGGTCCCTCGTTCTGCAGCTCGGAGACAACTTCTTCCGTAAGGTCGTCCTCGAGCGCGCCGATGATTACGTCGGCTCCCTCGCGGCAGAAGAGTCCAGCGCCCGCCCGTCCGATACCCGACGTGCCTCCGGTGATAAGGGCAACCTTTCCCTCGAGCCTTCCCGGCATGGCTATTCCTCGTCCTCGGGGCAGGGGCTGCGATCGTCTTCGGGGATTCGTCGGCGGAGTTCGACGAGGCGTTCCCTGGCGCGCTCGAGGTGCTCGTTGCAGGCCTCCTCCGCCCGCGCGACGTCCAGGGACTCTATCGCATGAAACAGCGCCTGGTGCTCGTGCCAGAGGCCTTCGAGCGATTCGTAGAACTTGTTCACCTCGAACCTCAAGAGCATCCCGAGCACGGAGGCGTAGCCCACAAAGACCTGGTGCAGCCTCGCGTTCCCGCTGAGCTGACACAACCTCTCGTGAAAAGACAGATCCAGCCGCGCGAACAGCTCCCTGTCGTCGTCGGCGGTTGCTTGCCCGAGTCGGGTCAAGATGCCGCGTAATTCGCCGAGCGCGGCGGTGTTGCGATTGATGATGATGTTGCGCGCGGCCCGCGACTCGATCGCCGCACGCAGGTCGTAGATCTCCCATATGTCGTTTAGGGTCAGGTCAGCGACGAAAGAGCCACGCCGGGGCTCCTCGCGTACCAAGCCCTCCGCACTAAGCTGCTTGAGCGCCTCCCTGACCGGCCCACGGCTGATTGCGAGCTGCCTGGCGATGCGTGTCTCCACAAGCCGCGTACCCATCGCGAACTCGCCCGAAAGGATGCGCTCGCGCAGCAGCCTGGCCGTCCTCTCCGAGAGCCTGTCGGCTGGTCGCAACGGCCCGAGATTTCCGTCGCTCCCTGCTCCCACCCCACCCGGTTCGGCCATCGCAGTGTCCCTCCACTCGCTTCGTTCATCCTCACACTGTTAGCTGTTGACAGCTAACAGTTAGACACCATACAATCCGCACCATCGGGGGTCAACGGGAACGGAGGTAAGATAAGATGACGTTTTCGCCGCAGGGAGGGGATCCCGAAGCGCAGGGTAGGCTGGAGGAGCTCGGCTACACCCAGGAGCTCAGGCGACGCCTCAAGGTCTGGCACGTCGTGGGTTTGGCGATGGCGGACGTCTCGCCGACGATGGCGGTGCTATTTCTGACGGCCGGGGTGTTCTTCGTGGGCGGCACCTTCGCCCTGGGCGCGAACCTCATTTTGGCGGTTGTCGTCACGCTCATCGCCCTGTGCTTGGCCGAACTGGCGGCCATGTACCCGGTCGCGGGGGATGTACTCGCTGGTGCGCTACGTCTTGCCCGGACCGATAACCTGGATCACGATGTTCAATTACTTGCTGCAGGGCGTAATTATACCGGCGAGCATCGCGATCGGGGTAGCGACCTTTCTGCAGGATTTGATCCCTAGCCTTACCGCGTTGCCGACGCCGCTGCTCGCCCTTGCCGCCTTGGCGATCGCGACGGCGATCGCCTTGTTGACCGTCGAGTTCGGGGCCTGGCTGACGATCATCATGGTCGTCGTCGAGCTCATCGTGCTCGGCATCGTGACGATCGCCGCCTTCGCCAATCCCAATCAAAGCCTCACGCAGGTCGTCTTCGAGCCGATGGTCTTGCAGAGCGGGACGCTCACCGCCGTCACCTTCGGTGTCATGCTCGCCACGCTGGCGCCTGCCTTCAACGTCATCAACGGGTACGACGCAACGCTCGGGTTCTCCGAGGAGATGATCGGTGGTGAGAAGTCGATACCAAGGGCGGTCGTCAGCGCGGCTATCCTGGCTTCCGCTTTCATCATCGTGCCCCTCATCGCCGCCGTGGTTGCTGCGCCGGATCTCAAGGCCTTCTTCAACTCCAACGTCCCTATTGTGTACTCCGTGGAGCAGGCCATGGGCCGCGGAGCGGGCAGGATCGTCGACTTCGGTGCCGCCATCGCTCTCTTCAATTCGATGCTGGCCCTGCTCATGTACTTCGGACGTGGCTTCTACACCACGGGTCGAGACGGCATCTGGCCACCGCCGGTAAGCCGCGCCCTCGCGCGTGTCAACCGCTTCGGTGTGCCGGCCGTAGGAATCCTGGCGCTGGCCGTACCCGCTGCCGTGCTCATCTTCCTCACGGCACTCGACTTCCTCATCATCTTCTCGGGCACCATAATCGCTGCCGTCTACTTCTGCATCGGCCTTGCCGCCATCTGGAGCCGTATCGCACAGAGAGACGAGCCACGGCCCTACAGGATGCCCCTATGGCCGCTGCCGCCTATTATCGTAGTAGTCTTCACGGGCATCGCGCTCGTCCTCCAAGAGAGACAGTACCTGATCGGGGAGCTCGTCCTGGCCGCCATCGCGGTCGCACTCTGGGCGGTGTCGAAGACTTGGTCTGGCGCCCAGAAGTCTACAGAGACCCCGGCCGAGCCGGAGCGATGAGCAAGGTCGTCGCCATCACCGGCGCGGGGCGGGGAATCGGGCTGGCCACCACCCGTCGTTTCGCGGATAGTAGCGCCCTTCTCGCCCTCAACGACCTGAGCTTGAGCGAGGACCTGAAGGAGGTAGCAGGCAGGGCGCGGGAGAACGGCGGCGAGACGCTCCTGGTAGAGGCGGACGTCGGCCGGCCCGAAGAAGCCGAGAGGTTTATCGTGGAGGCGGAGCGCCGCTTCGGGCGCATCGACGTCCTGGTCAACAACGCAGGTATCTTACGCTCCACGCCCACCCACGAGGTGACGTGGGAAGAGTGGGAAGAGGTCGTCTCCGTAAACCTGGGCGGCACGTGGTCGTGCCTACGGGCTGCGCTGCCCGGCATGCTCGATCGCGGGGACGGGCGCATCATCAACGTGAGCTCCGAGCTCGGCCTCATCGGCTTCCCTACCTACGCTGCTTACTCTGCCTCCAAAGGCGGGATCATCGCGCTCACGAAGGCGGTCGCCAAGGAGGTTGCGCCCCACGGCGTTCTCGTCAACTCTGTCGCCCCTGGACCGATAGAGACGGACATGCTAATCCGCGACACCATCGAGTACAACGACGAGACGCGCGAGCAAATCCCGTTGAAGCGCTTCGGCAAACCAGACGAGATCGCAGTCGTGATCGAGTTCCTCGCCGGGACCGGCGGGTCGTTCATGGTCGGGCAGGTCGTGAGCCCCAACGGGGGCACCGCGATCTGACAGGAAGGCGACCGGCGGCTGGATAAGATCGGAGGGAGAAATATCAGCGACCCGACCAACACAAGTGGCGGTCCTGAGCCTGTTAGGGGCAGCTGGCTACAGGACAGTACGGCCGTCGTCTGCCTGACCTTCGACGTCGACGCGGAGTCTCCCATTTTGGCCGAGGGTCGGCGCTACGCCGACCACGCGATGGTGATGACCCACCAGGCCTACGGACCGAGGGTCGGAGTACCGCGTATCCTAAACCTGCTCGCCGACTACTCGCTGGAAGCAACCTTTTTCGTCCCCGGCCTGACGGCAGAGCGCTACCCCAACGTGGTAGAACGGATCGTCGAATCCGGACACGAGGTGGGCCACCACTCCTACAGCCACCGCAAGCCGACCGGACTCACGGAGGCCGAGGAACGGGCCGACTTCGAGCGGGCGCTCGTGGTCCTCGATCGGCAGGGCGTACAACCGCTGGGTCACCGCGCGGCGCTCTGGGACGCGACCTGGAGATCCCCGGCTCTCGTCGCCGAATACGGCCTGCTCTACGACTCGAGCCTCATGGACGACGATCGTCCGTACGCGCTCGAAACGGGGAAGGGTGAGATCGCCGAGCTACCCCCACACTGGGGCCTAGACGATTGGGAGCAATACGCCTATCTGCCCGAGCCAAACATTGGAGGGGTTATCGAAGACCCGCAGAAGGTGCTCTCGATGTGGAAGGGTGAGCTAGCCGCCATGCGACGCTACGGGTGCCTGTTCATGCTGACCTGCCATCCCTTCCTCTCGGGGAGGCCGGGCCGTACGGAGAACCTTAGGCGGCTGATCGAACACGCCCTAAACCTCGGCGACGTCGAGATCCTTAGCGCCGGCAAGGTCGCCCGAAGGGCACTGGAAGACCCGATCCTCCCGAGGCGCGAACTGAGCCCGGTCTGGGTGGACCCTGCCATCTACCCGGATGTCTAGAGCCGCACCACCGAGTACGGAAGGAGGACTAGGGATGAGCGAGAGGAGGACTACAATGAGCACCATGGTCACCGGAGGACTCGGGTACGTGGGACGGTACATCGTCGCTTACCTGGCCGAAGCGGGAGAATCCGTCGTCAGCTACAACCGCGACTACGCGGATGGGCCGGAGGACAACGTCGCCTACGTCCAGGGCGAGCTCTACGACGTCCCGCGCTTCGTGGACACGCTCCGCCGCCAGGACGTCGGGCGCATCATCCACACCGCCGCTATGTCCCACCCGGACCTCTCCATCGAACTGCCGATCACCACCTTCACGGCCAACGTCGACGGCACGGTGCACGTATTCGAAGCGGCCCGCATGGTCGGAGTCCGGCGAATCGTCAACTTCTCTTCGGAAACCGCCTACGGACACGTTGATACAGGGGGGGTCGTCACGGAAGACGCACCGCTTCGCCCCGCCACGCCCTACGGGGTGACGAAAGTGGCCACGGAGCTACTCGCCGATGTCTACAACGACCTCTACGGGCTCGACGTCGTCTCGCTCAGGATTACCGAGATCTACGGGCCAGGTAACAAGATGCCGCAGTTCCTCAAAGAGATCATAGACCCGGTCCTCCGCGGGGACCCCTGTGGCTTGGAGAAAGGCGGGGATCACCCCTTCCAGTTCGTCCGCGTCGAGGACGTCGCACGGGCGGCGATCCTCGCGGCCGACGCGAAGGAGTTCGGCCAGCGGGTCTACAACGTGACCGGAGGGAGCCAGACCACGCTCGCGGAGGCCGCGGACATAGTGCGCGAGGCCGTGCCAGGAGCGGACATAGAGATCGGTCCGGGACACCTCCACCTCGATAGGCAGGGTCCGTACGACATCTCCGCCGCAGAACGCGACCTGAAATACAAACCCGAGTGGCCGGTCGAGCGCGGCATTCGCGATTACGTAGACTGGCTGCGCACCCATCCTTACTAATGAAGGGACGAAGATGGAAGAAAGCACCTCGGCGCAGAGGACCCGTCTGCTCACCGACATGACGTGGCAGGAGGTCGAGGCGGCCATCGGACGGGACGCGGGCGTCGTGCTGCCGTCGGTTCGACCGAGCAGCACGGCTACCACCTCCCGCTCTCTACTGACGCGGTCCTGCCCACGGAGTTAGCGCTCGCGATCGCGGAGCCGCTGGATCTCCTCGTGGCCCCGGCCGTATCTTACGGATACCGCTCCCGGCCCTTGAGCGGGGGCGGGCAGGGGTTCGTCGGAACCACGTCGCTTAGGGCTACCACGCTGATGGCGCTCGTCGAGGACGTCCTGCGCGAGCTGATCCGTCAAGGCTTCAGACGCCTCGTCGTGCTGAACTGGCACATGGAAAACCAGAACTTCGTCTACGAAGCCGCGTGTCTCGCGCTCGAGTACTACCCCGGTACGTCCGCACGCATCCTCGTCGCCGAGCTCCCGTTCGAGGACCTTTCGGCCCGGACGATGGAGATGCTCTTCCCCGACGGATTTCCCGGCTGGGATGTCGAGCACGCCTCCATCCTCGAGACGTCGCTGATGCTGCACCTCCAGCCCGAGCTCGTGCTCTTCGACCGAGCGGTGGACGACGCTGCTAAGAGGCACCCCTTCTACGACGTGGTTCCGGTGCCCGAAGACTTCGTGCCCCCTTCGGGCACCCTCTGGAAGGCCACCCAGGCGAGCGCGCGTAAGGGCGAGGTAGCCTGGGCCGAGATCGTAGAGGGGATGCGTAAAGCGATTTCGACGGAGTTCCCTTGAACTGTTGTTGAAGCGTCCGTAGGATCGATGAGTGTGAACGACCGAGGGGATCGTATGACGATAGACAACAAGGACATCGGGAAACAGAATGCCAGGGCGCTGGCCGAGAAGGATGAACGTTACGTCTGGCACGCCCTCTCCCGCTACACGCCGACCGAGGGGGACGGCTCCGCACCAGCGCCGAGGATGATCGTCGCCGAGGGCGAGGGGGCCTGGATATCAGATACCGAAGGCAACCGCTATCTCGACGGCATGTCGGGCCTCTGGTGCGTCAACGTCGGATACGGCAGAGAGGAGCTCGCGAGGGCCGCCTACGAGCAGCTACAGAAGCTTCCTTACTACCCGCTCACCATGGGCCACGAGCCGGCGGCGAGGTTGGGCGAGAAGCTGAACGAGTGGCTAGACGACGATTACATCGTCTTCTACTCCAACTCGGGCTCCGAGGCCAACGAGGTCGCATTCAAGGTAGCGCGCCAGTACCACCAGCAGAACGGGGAGCCGGCCAGGCACAAGTTCGTCTCCCGCTACCGGGCCTACCACGGCAACACGTTGGGCTCGCTCGCCGCGACCGGGCAAGCTCAGCGCAAGCACCGCTACGAGCCACTCAGCCCCGGCTTTTTGCACGTCGCCCCGCCGGACCGCTACCGCTGCGCGTACTGCGCCGACAGGCCCGCGTGCAATTTGGAGTGCGCTAAGGCCATAGAGCGCACCATAGAGTGGGAGCTTCCAGAGACGGTGGCCGGTGTGATCATGGAGCCGATGATCACTGGCGGAGGCCTCATTATTCCCCCCGACGGCTACGTCGAGGAGGTCGCCGAGATCTGCCGCCGCACCGGCAACCTCCTGATCATGGACGAGGTGATCTGCGGCTTCGGCAGGACCGGAAGGAGGTTCGGCCACCAACACTACGGCATAAGGCCAGACATAGTCACGATGGCCAAGGGCATAACCAGCGGCTACCTGCCGCTCTCGGCCACGGCGGTCAGGCGCGAAGTCTTCGAGGCCTTTAAGGGCACCGAGGAGTACGATCACTTCCGGCACGTCAACACCTTCGGCGGCAACCCTGCGGCCTGCGCTCTGGCCATCAGGAACCTTGAGATCATGGAAGACGAGGACCTTCCCGCCCGCTCCGCGGAGTTGGGCGAGAAACTGCGTGTCCAACTCGCCGTTCTCGAAGGCCACCCGAACGTGGGCCAGGTCCGGCACAAGGGTCTCCTCCTCGGCGTGGAGCTCGTCGAGGACAAAGAGAGCCGGACGCCCGCCGGGGCGGAGAAGGTCGCCAAGGTCATAACCGGATGCAAGGAGCGTGGCCTCATAGTCGGCAAGAACGGCGACACGGTCGCCGGGTTCAACAACGTAGTGACCCTCGCCCCTCCCCTGGTTATAAGCGAGGACCACCTGCGGTTCGTCTCCGAGACGCTCATAGAGAGCGTTGCGGCCCTATAGCGATCTGCGCAGGCCCTTGTGATCGCTTACCAGCCGCCTTGGCGGGGCATTCCGAGGTCGAAGATCGGTCGAAGAGATGCCCGGCGAGCGGTTGAAGGTCCTTCCGTCCTGGACGACGGCTGCCGCTCTCAAGACTTCTGCGGACACTGCAGCCACAGCGCGACGGGCTGATTGCTAGACGGATGCTTTTGGAGCTCCGACCGCCTACAATAAGGATTTTCGTCGGAGCGTTCGCGAAGCTGCTCTTAAACGACTGCGGTTCGCGTAATCGGCTGTAGGCTGCTCAAGCAGCTCCTGCACACGGCACCGCTCCAACGAACTTGCTCTGCATCCTTCCTCCTTCAGCCGAGCTGACGCGTATCCGGGATGGTACAACCTAAGTCGAATAAGGCCTTTCGTCACTCCTGGGGACACGCAATACACGTACCGTAGGACCTAGGCCTCGGTGTGGCGCACCAACGTGTGCTCCAGAGCCAAATGTCCTTAGTGAGGTCCTGCTCTATATGCTCCTTCACACTCGGGCAAGCCGCAGTCTCAGCCTGCGAAGGGAACATCGCGCACCAATTCTGACAGGCTGAATAAGTGACCCATCTCGTGTGCAGCAACCGTGCAGCAACCTGAGCGAATGACCTGAAAGCTCGGGAAAAGCGTAATCTAGAAAATACGTGTGTTTGCAGCTATTTTGCAAGCTCCGGAAAGCTCCAGGAAACCATCTCGCCGCTTTTGCACGGCGGAGGTCAGGGGTTCGAATCCCCTCGGCTCCACTCTAGAGGGTGTTTGAAAGCCCTAGCAGGCCGCCGGAATCGGCCTTTGGGAGGCTGTGGAGGAGCGTTTCGGCGCTCACTTTGCCGTTTTTTGGGACCTCCGTAGTAGCCCTTGGTCGTCTACATCGACCCTTCTCAGACACCCTCTAGAGCGGTAGTCGGTGCAGTTGACCCACTCCTCCGACCATCGGCCTCGCTCGTGAATCGGCTGCGTAGTGGTGTACGATTACGGTACCGTCCGACCCTCGACATAAAGATGGCTCAATACCATTGCACACCGCTATAGAACCTTCCATCATCCAGCGCAGCGCATAACTATCCATCACCGCAACATGTAATTCCGTCCCGTGCAGCGTGGAGGCCCTCAGTAGCGATACACGGCCCCTGAGATAGTAATCTATGCGGGATCGTGAATATAAACTTCCGAGAAGCCCTTTTCTAGAGAAACTGTCTGGAAACTCCGGATAGGGTCCATTTGGTGGTCCCAAGAGCCTGCACAACGAGGGTGAAGGTCTCCTTTTCGGCGCCTCGCGCTAGCTAGAGACGCGCGATGCAACCCGTCCAGCTACTTTCCAGACAGTCTCTCTACGCCGTTGGTGAAGAGTCACCAGATGCGAGGGATGAGTCGGTATCTCACATTTCGTTCGTACTCCTCGTATCCGGTCAGTCCGTTCTCTAGCACCCGCTCTTCGAGGGGGATTCTCCAAACGAGTAGACCCAGCAGTACAGCGCAGAGCAGGAGACCCCACCACGAACCTAGCAGGAGTGCGCCCGCCGGGAAGAACAAGAACATGCCCGCATACATGGGGTGCCGCACGTAGCGGTACGGGCCGGTGCTGACCACCCTCTGACCCCTCTCTTCTTGCAGTTTCACCACCAGGGCGAGATACGCGTTCTCCCTGAAGGTCAAGAACATAATGTAGAACGAGAGCACGAGCCCCAAGGCTCCCAAGATCTGTAGCCAGCTTGGCACGTCCGACCAACTGAACCTCACGGCGTCCAAGGACATCACGATCAGCCAGGCGACGAAGAGCAGCAGCACCGCAGCCACGAACACTTTGTCCCAGAGGGGTTGCCCTCTCTGTATCGGGGAAGACATCCGCTCTGCCAGGAGCTCGGGGTCTTCGCTAGCCAGCCAAAGTACGATCGCCAAGGCGAAGGCAAAGAAGAGTGCCATGAACGCCCATCCGGCGAGCCAGAGCAGGGTCCCCGCGGAGACGAAGAGCAGCGCAGCGAACACCGCAAACTCAGCGACCACTTCCAAGAGCGCCTTACCCAAGAGCGCATTCCGGTTCACCGCACACCTCCACGAGAATAGGGTCCATAGAGTTTACAGCGAATCGCTGACTTCCGAGAACACGCCTTCCGAGACTGTTTGATAATTCGAAATAGCTCCTAGTTGTGGGCTCCTACGAGCTAGCAAAAGCACCTGAAGAGGTCCCGTTTCGTCGTTTTGACGGCCACCGACTCACGATCGGAAGGCCTTCAACGATTTATCAAACAGTTTCTCCACACATTATGGTAATTAGAGAAAAAGAGAGGGGCCTTCTGATCTGTGACAGCGGGTTGCATCGATACTGGCCTGCCTGCAGGTCGACGTAACTTCGGCCAATCAGTCAAGACCCTCATCGAGACCGCAAACGTGCATCATGCGAGATGGGTCATGTTCACTGAAACCCACTGTGACTCGTGCCCGCAGGCCGACTGGATGAGGCCGATGATATTGCCGTCTGCATCCTTCACGGAGGCGATCAGCTTGCCCCACCGACATCCTTGACCTCTTGATGCGCTTCCGCGCCAGCGTAGAGGAGCGCCTTCAGACTCTTCATAATGTCGTCAACGTGCCAGTAGCCGACTGGGCCTGTCACCCCTTGGCTGTGGCCGTAGGGATCCAGACCGAGATCCTGGCCCCCGACGTTGAAGCCGACGTAGTAAGCCTCATCCATCTCGGGCTCCACGCCTAGGAGCTCGCTGTACAAGGTCTTGGCCTTCGCGAGGTCCTTGACGGGGTAGATGATCGTCTTGATGCCTTCGGTCATGGAGTACTCCTCATGTTGCTCGTCACATCGCCCGCGCACTTGGGTGAGAATAAGGGCAAAAGGAAAGGCTAGGACGAAGTGCGCCGGCCCTCTAATTGATAGTGTCTTGTAGGTTGTGGGTTGAGTGAGAAGGGAGGCACTTGACCTCGAAGATGCACGAATTCGAGCATGACGTGAAGCTGGATGTCGAGGCACGAGTCTGCCAGGGCGTGAAGGCCATCCTCGAGGAGGTGCTCGA
>JBKPOM010000345.1:0-3362 GCA_046733115.1 Actinomycetota bacterium
TATAGCGGTAGTCAGTGCAGTTGACCCACTCCTCCGAGCGTCAGCCTCGTTGACGAATCGGCTATGTGAGGACGTACGGTGAGGTATCGTCCAAGCCTCGGCATAACGATGGGTCAATACCACTGCACACCGCTATAGTGCCCGCTTCAGGTCTGGAGAGCCTAATGGTGACGGCGGCTGCAGCGTATGCTCCTTACCTGGCTGTGGTACTTGCCTTGCCTTCTCTGCTAGACAGCTTGAGTCGTTAGGGAATACCATGCAGTATATAGTTCGAATGGGGCCTATACCCCCTGGTCCTACGTTCTGCTTCTCATCTTGACCTGTTTTATCTATCTTCTGTGACTCGCCTTGCGGTGCCCCCAGTATTGGGCCTAGAAGGTCCGCGACTCCTCTAATCAAGCTATCGTTCATTGGGCTTAGAAGGTCTACGACACCTGTAATTAAGTGTGAGCCGCCTGGATCACCAGGGTTAGGTGTTGGGACTCCTGGATCACCAGGATTGGATGTTTGCCTTTCTCCAGGGCTTTCTCCAGAACAGGAGTAAGAGACGCCCAGCTGGGTGTAGTAGCATTGTCCGTTTCCTAAATCTTTTGAGCCGCCCGGTACCCCCCGCCACCAAGGACAACCCGAGGGGCCGCCTGGGTATGCCCCGGGTGGGATTAGTTCCCAACGACAAACCTGGGATGCCTCTGGGGCAGTCGGTGCTGTAGAGTCCGGGGTTGTCTTTGCCGTAGGTGTTTGGTTGGAGGGTTCCGATGTTGGGGTCTCAGGTGTTGTTGAGAGGGAGTCGGAAGGAGGTGTTGAGGAGGAGTCGGAAGGAGGCGTTGAGGAGGAGTCAGAGGGAGGTGTTGAGGAGGGAGCTGTCAGCGGCGCAGTTTGTGGTTCGTACTGTTGCTGAGCGGCCGGCTGTTGAGCAGAGGTTGGCAGGGACATCAGCAGCACCATGACCATGGCCGACGCCAGCGCCACGGTGACAACGGTGAGTCGTCAGACGAACGCAGAGGAAAAAAGTTTGTGTCCCATGACTCTACCCCGGTTCTCCCAGGCCCCACAGCGGAGCGTTGGTACAAATGATAGCAAGCCCGGAGCAGCGTGCACATCCCCCAATGAGTGATTTTTGTTGCATACTACAGTTACAAGCATGGCACGAAAAGTATGATGAGGTTTATTCACCCGAGTGCGTGGAAGAGGCGTTCTCGGAAGTTCAGCTCCTCCGAGGAATATGTAATGGGGGTGATGCGCTTGTCCCTCTGCTCCCTTATGCTGCTCTTATTTCTAGTAGCTAGGAGAGCTCGACAACTACACAAAGTAACAGGAGGTTGGCCATGCACATTGCGGTCATAGGTAGCGGCGGGACGGGCGGTTATTTCGGTGGGCTTCTGTCTCGAGCCGGGGAAGAGGTAATCTTTGTCGCTCGCGGAGCTCACCTTGAAGCGCTGCGTACGCGGGGCTTGAGGGTGAAGTCCAAGCTCGCAGGAGAGTTCACGCTGCCAGTGCGGGCCACGGATAGCCCGAACGAGGTAGGTCCCGTCGATCTGATCCTCTTCTGCGTTAAGACCTACGACACCGACTCCGCAGCGGAGAGTATTCGTCCGTTGATCGGTGCAGAGACGATGCTCCTGTCGCTGCAGAATGGGGTAGACAACGCCGAGCGCATCGCCCGGATAGCAGGACACGACTCGGGGCTCGGCGCGGTCGCCTACGTCGTTTCGGCTATCGAAGCGCCGGGGATCATAGCGCAGACGGCCGGGCCAGGGAAGATCATACTAGGAGAGCTGGCCGGGGGAACGAGTGCGCGTATAGAACGGTTGCATAGCGTGCTGCAGAGAGCTGAGATCGCCGCAGAAGTCCATCCCGACATCCGGATCGCCATCTGGCAGAAGTTCCTCTTCATCTGCGCCTTCAGCGGCGTTACGGCCCTTACCCGGGTGCCCATCGGCCCCATCGTGACCGATCAGGTCACTCATGACCTGTTCCGGGGAACGTCGGAAGAGGCAGAGGCGGTTGCGCGCGCCAGCGGAATCGAGCTGCCCGAGGATTGCGTCGAGCAGGCGTTGGCCACGGCCGCGGCCGTCGAGCCCTGGGGACGTGGTTCGATGTATCACGACCTCGCTAATGGACTACGCTTGGAGTTGGAGGCTCTTAACGGTGAGGTGGTGCGCCGCGGAGACGAGCAGGACATCCAGACACCGCTAAACTTCGTTATCTACGCCGCGCTGAGGCCCTACATCAACGGTGCACCCGTACTGCCGTGATCCCCCAACGACTCGCCGCCAACACCGCCGCGTTCGTCGCCGCAGTGTTCTTCGGTAGCTCGGTCGTGGCTGTGCGCGTGGCGGTGCAGGAAGTTCCCCCTTTGAGCCTTGCCGTCCTGCGCTTCGGCCAGGGCGGGTTGCTGTTGGTGCTCTTGCTGCTCGCCACGCGAGGGCGGCTGCGCATTGAGTGGCGCGATTTGCCATTACTCACGCTTCTTGGCGCCATCTTCTTCACGGTTTTCCCGGTGACCTTCAACGCCAGCCTCCGCCTTATCGAGGCTTCACGCGGGGCGCTGGTGTTGGCCACGATACCGCTCTGGAGTGCGTTACTGGCACGTGCAGCACGGAGGGAGCGTTTGGTGTTTCGGCAGGTTGTTGGAGTATTGCTCTCTTTGGCGGGTGTGGGCCTAGTGCTCGCCGAACATGGACTCGATTGGCACGGAGGCTTAGAAGCTCTGGTCGGGGACGGGCTCATGCTCGTGACCGCGCTGTGCGGAGCGGCCTATGGCGTCCTGGCCCAGCGGGCGTTCGCTCGTTACAGCGCGCTGACCGTCACTACCTACGCGATGGTGCTTGGCACGCTCCTCCTCTTACCGGCGGCGCTGGTCGAGGGTCTGGTCGGCGTGTTCCTGCGGCTCGATGGACAAACGTTTGCCCTCCTTGTGTTCCTAGGGGTCTTTGGGGAGCGCTAGGCTTCTTTCTGTGGGCATTCGCCTTGACCCGGCTAACGCCTACGCAGGTGGCTGTGTACGTTAACCTCAACCCGCTTGTAGCAACAGTGCTAGGGGCAGCGCTCATAGCGGAACGCCTCACGATCATCTTCGCTGTTGGCCTTTGCGCAATGCTGTTGGGGGTGCTGCTGGTTAATTGGCCGAAGCGGATTGAGGCAGCTCCTACCTTCCGTAGTCGTTAAGGCAAGAAATTTTCAGCTATTCACCGAAGCTCGCATAAAAAAAGTGAAATTCTCGGAAGTTCGAGGTTACAAGCGGACGCCGATATTGGACTCCAAGGCTACCACTCGCAAGGCACACTAGCCCCACCCGGGCGGTTTAGGCCTTACTTGATGACGCTTATCACAAGGATTTGTTACAAGCCGTTGCGACTTGC
>JBKPOM010000346.1:0-7502 GCA_046733115.1 Actinomycetota bacterium
GGGGGGATGTAGAAGGGAGGCGGGGTTCAACGCCGCCCGGACGCCGTACCCGAGCACCGCCGGATCGGGGAGCGGAGTGGTGAGGGCGGGGGGAGATCCAGCCCGCGTTGCCCCACGACGATCCGGCGGCGACCCGCTCCCTCTCCAGAACCGTGACGCGCGCCGCGCTCCTGCAAGAACCACGCGGTGGCCAGACCGGGCATCCCGGCGTCCACGACCACGACGCGCCCGGGCCGTGAGACGGAGGCGGGCATCAGAGGCCTCCCGCGAAGATTCGCATCGTCGTCCCGCGCGGGCCGCGCGCTCCGCCACGCGCTCCCGCCGCTCGATTGCGTGCTCGCGCGTCGGAAGACAGGGCCAGAACGCCCCTAAACCTAAAAGTCATGTAACCTCCTTCATCCTCAACGTGGATAGCCCACGCGTGTCTGTTGCCAGCGTGACACAACCCCTCGTCGCGTCTCGGGTGGCCGCGCCCGCCGAGAAGGCGCAGCCCTTGACATTCTCAGGCTCGATAATAACATACATACAGTATGAATATCAATGAGGAGGTTTGTATGGCCACGGGGACTACCGGGCAACACCGCGGAGGCGTCGCGGAGCGTGGCGGGGGCGTCGCTTCGGCGGGGCGTCCGGCGCTGGTGCACCACGTGGTGGCCAGGCGCGACGAGGAGGGGCCTGAGGTACTGCGCGTATCCCTGGAGGAGAAGGGCGAGACGTTGCCGGTGTTCTCCGCCGGGTGGGCCGCCCGCGGATACCTCTTCGCCGAGGCGCTGGGCGGGGGGTGGTGCGTTTGGACGTGCACCCCCGACGAGCTGCTCTCCCTGCTCGACGGGCCCTGCGCCGGCGTCGAGTGGGTGGCGCTCGACCCCAGGCCGGGCCGCAGCGGGGGCCAGGCGCCGAACGTGATGCCGCGGGAGAACTTCGTGGACTACCTGTCATCCTCACGCGCCCCCTTTTCGCTTCGACCGAGCGACTTCGATACCGCCGTGGGTACGCCGCTAGGACGGGAGAGCGATCGGTAGCGGAGGGCAGGAAGCCTTGGAGGCGTGGGACGCGTGGATCGTCGGCCCCGGGCGGCTGCGAGCCGACGCGAAGGCGAGGATGGCAGAAAGGACAGATTGTGTCTCTCAATATCAGATGTTCGGTGAGTGCACACAGAGAAGCTGATATGACCCAGGTCGAACGTCTCGCGGGGTTCGTAACCCGCGCCTCTTACGAGCACCTCTCGGAGGAGGAGAGCAGGGAGTTTAAGGTGCGGGTATTGGACCCCTTGGGGTGCGCCGCAGGTGCCCTGGAGGGGGAGCCCGTGAGGATGATCCGGGAGCAGATCGCCGAGTTCGGCGGCAGCCCTTTGGCCGCCCTGATCGGCGGGCGCAAGACCGCTCCCGACCGGGCCGCTCTCTACAACGGCGCCCTAGTGCGCTACCTGGATTTCAACGACTCCTTCCTGGCGGGCGGGGAGACCTGCCACCCTTCGGACAACCTGGGCGCGGTCTTGGCCGCGAGCGAGTACGCCGGGGTGGACGGCCGGTGGTTTCTCACCGCCCTGGCGGTCGCCTACCAGGTGCAGTGCCGGCTCTCGGAGGCGGCCCCGGTGCGGGCGAAGGGCTTTGACCACACCACCCAGGTCGCCTACGCGGCGGCCGCAGTGGTGGCCAGGGCGCTCTCCCTGGACCGGGAGAAGGTGGCGAACGCCGTAGCGATCAGCGGCACGGCCAACAACGTCCTGCGCGTGACCCGCACCGGGTCGCTATCGCACTGGAAGGGCCTGGCCTACCCCAACACGGCCTTCGCCGCCACGCACGCGGCGTTTCTGGCGATGCGCGGGATCAGTGGCCCCCGGAGGTCTTCGAGGGGAACAAGGGCTTCATGGAGACCATCGCCGGCCCCTTCGAGATCGATTGGGAGCGCGAAGACCTGGAGCTGGTGAGGCGCACCATCGTGAAGAAGTACAACGCCGAGATCTACTCCCAGTCCACCCTCGAGGGCCCTCTGGAACTCAAGGAGGAGCACGGCTTCTCCGCCGGGGAGATCGAGCGCGTCGAGCTCGAGACGTTCGACGTTGCGTTCGACATCATCGGCGGGGGAGAGGAAGGCGAAAAGCACGCAGTTCGCACCAAGGAGGAGGCCGACCACAGCCTGCCCTACATGCTGGCCCCATGGCGCTGCTGGACGGGGAGGTCGGCCCCGCCCAGTACGCGCCCAAGAGGATCCGCCGCGAGGACGTCCAGGAACTTCTGCGGAGGGTGGAGATCCGTCCCGCCGGCGACCTCAGCCGGCGCTTTCCGGAGGAGATGCCGTGTCGGATAGGCGTCTGCTTAAAGGACGGGCGGACCCTGGAGGTCGAGAAGAGGGACTACGAGGGTTTCTTCACCCGACCCATGTCCTAGGAGCGGGCGCTGGAGAAGTTCGAGGGCCTGGCGGCGCCGCACGCGAACCGGAGGCTGCGCGACTCCATCGCCTACGCCGTCCGGCATCTGGAGGACGCGGAGGTCTGTGAGCTCACGGACCTCCTTGGCAGGATAGGCAAGCGGTAAGAGAGGAGAGAAGCGATGAGCGAGACAACGCTGGAGGGCAAGAGGGCCTTCGGCTTCCTGAGGATGAACGAGCGAGAGGGCAAGCCCCGTAGCCGTGGGATCACGGAGATCCGGGGTCCCTACTACTCGGCGATGGGAAAGAGCTACCTCTCCGACGTGCTGGAGACCATGGGCGAGTACGTGGACTCGCTAAAGTTCGCGGGCGGGTCCTTCACGCTGATGCCGGACGAGGCGCTGAAGGGTATCATCGAGACCGCCCACGAGCACGACGTGATGGTCTCCACCGGCGGGTTCGTCGAGTACGTCCTGACCCAGGGTAAGGAGGCCGTGGACAGGTACATAGGAGCGTGCCGAGAGGTGGGCTTCGACATCATCGAGCTATCCGGTGGCTTCATCTGCATCCCGACAGACGACTGGCTGAGGCTGGTCGAGCGGGTGCAGAAGGCGGGGCTGAAGGCAAAGCCAGAGGTAGGGATACAGTTCGGAGCAGGAGGCGACACCGCCGCCGGGGAGCTCCGGGCCGAGGGCACCCGCGACCCGGAGTGGATGATAGAGCAGGCGAGAAGGTTCATAGACGCCGGTGCCTACATGGTTATGATCGAGTCCGAGGGGATCACCGAGAACGCCGACCCCTGGCGCACCGACGTGCCCGCAGAGGTCATCAACTCCCTGGGGCTGGAGAAGGTGATGTTCGAGGCCGCGGACCCGGAGGTCTTCGCCTGGTACGTCAAGAACTACGGGGCGGAGGTGAACCTATTTGTGGACCACTCCCAGATCGTGCAGTTAGAGACTCTGCGACGCGGCATCTGGGGCACCAAGAGCCTCTGGGGCCGCGTCCTCACCTACAAGGGGTAGTCCCATGGTGCTGCGCGTGAAGAGGGTACACGACAACCCTGAAGAGGCCGACGGCGAGCGAATCCTCGTGGACCGCATCTGGCCCAGGGGGATCTCGAAGGACAAAGCTCGGCTCTCGGACTGGAGAAAGGATCTCGCGCCGAGCAACGAGCTCAGGGAGTGGTTCGGCCACGACCCCGATTGCTGGGAGGGGTTCAAAGACCGCTACTGTGCCGAACTGGAGGAGGCGGGCAAGATGGAAGACTTGCGCGACCTCGCAGAGAGGGAGGGGGAGGAGAACGTCACGCTCCTCTTCGGCGCCAAGAACACAAAACACGACAACGCCCGTGCTCTGGAAGCCTTCGTCGGGGAGGTCTAGGGTCGGTTTCGGACAAGGCGAAGCCCTGAAGGGAGTGACGGGAAGAGGGCCTAGATTTTAGAGTGGAAACGGGGTCGACCAACATTTTTGATACAAAGGAGGAGGAGATGACGGCGAAGGTAGCGATCAACGGTCTTGGCCGTATCGGACGAGCGGCGCTGAAGCTGGTTCTGGACACCCCAGACCTGAAGCTGGTCGCCGTGAACGACATCGGCTCGCTCGAGAACATGGCGTACCTCATCAAGTACGATACCGTCTACGGACGTTACGGAAAGGACGTGGAGGCGGCGGACGGAGCACTGGTTGTGGACGGGGAGCGCATCCGCTACCTCAGCGAACGCGATCCCGCCCGGTTGCCGTGGAGCGATCTGGGCGTGCAGCTCGTTTTCGAATGCACGGGCCTGTTCACTAAGCAGGAAGACGCCAGCAAGCACATAGAAGCAGGGGCGACGTGGGTTATCCTCTCCGGACCGACGAGTAGTGATGATGTCCCGACGGTCGTCTACGGCGTCAACCGCCCCGATGGCGGCACGTCCATCCTCTCGTGCGCGAGTTGTACCACCAACAACATCACGCCGGTGGTCGAAGTCTTGCACCGCCACTTCGGCGTCGAGAAGGCGCTCCTCACCACGATTCACGCCTACACGGCCACCCAGGCTTTAGTGGACAGCCCCGGCGACACGAAGGACTTCCGCCGCGGGCGGGCCGCCGCCGCGAACTTCGTTCCGGCCAGCACCGGAGCGGCGATCGCCACGACCAAGGCGCTCCCGGAGGTGCAAGGGCGCTTCGACGGGGTCGCTGTGCGCGGCCCCGTCGCGGTCGGTTCGATCTCGGACCTCGTGTTCCTGCTCGGACGGGAGACAACCGCTGAAGAGATCAACGCCGCCTTGCGAGAGGAGGCCGCGTCCGAGCGCTACCGGAAGGTCCTCGGCGTCACCGAGGATCCGCTCGTCTCTAGTGACATCGTGGGGGATCCGCGGGCTTCGGTGGTCCAACTCGACATGACCCGCGTGGTCGGCGGCGACCTAGCGAAGGTGATGTGTTGGTACGACAACGAGTGGGGCTTCACCAACCAGATGGTCCGGGAAGCATTGCAGGATCTCGGTTTGAAGGAGGTGCCTCCCGGTGTAGCGACGTCGCGATGATCGTCCGGCTCTTGCCGTCCTTCTTGTATCTGGGCGTCGTACCCAGCCCGGGCCAGTAGCGGAAGGGGCTCGCTTCCAGGATACGTTGCCTTCGTCTGCCAGGTGGGCAAGGATCGGCAGGAACCTCGGCGTGACGTGGCGGGTTTCGAAGGTTCCTCGTGGGAGGTGTGCTTCTATAGTGAACGGCACCTTAAGCGAAGGGGACAAGGTCGCCCAAACGGAGGAGCGTGGGGCTCGCGAGAGACACCGATCCGTTGCCCGAGGTGGGCCAGCACCTAGCGTCGGGGACCGAGCGGATCATGGCCAACGTCTGGCCCATACTCCAGACGGCGGTCGCTGCGAGCCTCGCCTACTTCCTGGCCGCCGTCGTGCCGGGCAACGGGCAGCCCTTCTTCGCGCCCTAAGCGGCGGTCGTCACGCTGGGTCTCGCGCCCGGCGAGCGCGGCCGTCGCGCCCTCGAGGTGGCCTTGGGGGTCGCCGTCGGGCTCGGAGTCGCCGACGTCCTCGTGCGGATCATCGGGGTGGGGGCTGCGCAGATAGGGGCCGTGGTGGCGCTCGCGATGGCGGCCGTGCTCCTCGGGGAGAGAACCCTCCCGGTGAACCAGGCGGCGATCTCCGCGATCCTGGTGGTGGTCTTGCAGCCCCCGCACGCGCCCTTCTCGCCCGACCGTTTCTTCAACGCCCTGGTGGGCGGCGGGGTAGCCCTGGCGATAAGCCACCTCTTTCCCGTGAATCCGGAGTGCCTGGTCGAGAGGGCCGCCGAGCCGATCTTCCTGAGGCTGGTTGCCGTGCTCGATGAGGTGGCCGAGGCCCTCGAAGAGGGCGACCTCGAGCAGGCCGAAGCCGTGCTGGGAAGGGCCAGGGAGCTCGACGATCGGGTGAGGATCTTCGACGAGTCGCTCTCCGCCGGCTACGAGGCCGCGCGCCTCTCCCCGACCCGGCGCAGATCGCTTAAGCGCCTGGAGCTCTACGCCGGTGCCAGCATAAGGATAGAGCTGGCCGTCACCAACACGCGGGTTTTGGCCCGGGGCGCGGCCAACGCCATAAGGCGCGGGGCGGCGGTCCCGCCGTCGGTGCCGGAGGTCGTGCTCGACCTCTCGCGGGCGGTGCGGGCGCTGGCCGAGTACCTGGAAGAGGCCGAAGGCGCGCAGGAGGCGCGCCGATTCGCGCTCTCGGCGGCGCGCCGCGCGACAGAGGGCTCGCAGAGAGGCACGACCTGGCGATCAGCGTCCTCGTGGGACAGGTCCGCTCGATGGCCGTGGACCTCTTGAAAAGCACCGGCATGGACCAGGCCGAGGCCCTCGCCGCCCTGGAGGAGGTCGCGCCCCGGGACTCCGACGACCCCTGAGCCAGCGGGTAGTGAAACCCGGGCAGCGTCGCTCTTCAGCGTGAGCGAAGGTAGTGATGGCGCGTCAACAGGCCGAGTCCGCAGCCTCAAGCCCCCAGGTTGCAGGGCGCGGGAGGTCTCCCCCCGTGCCCCGTAAGGGGAGTCAAGACTCGCGGTGACGCGCTGCCATGAGCACGACCACCGCCGCGACGGCGGTCACGGGCAGCAGGAGCGCGGCGGGCTGCCACAGAAGCTACGCGGCGCCGCCTGCCACCGCTCCAACGCCGTAGGCCAACCACACGTATGCCGTCGGAGGCAACCCGCGCTCCGATGGCTCCGTGGGGGCGAAGCGCTCCGCGCCCGCGTAGCGCAGCCGTCTGACCGTCCGCGCCGTAAGGTTCGTGAGGGTGCCGGTTACGTAGGTGGTCGACACGCCGGGGACTTGCAAGCGCCGCACCGCGGCGCTCTGGACGCCCATCGCCAGCGCGGACAGGACGATCAGGGGGTACCCTGCCACCCCGGAGGGCTCGTACCCGTCGAGGAGCCACCCCGCCGCGAAGGCGACGAGGATGACGCACTCGAGGCCGAGCGCCGCCGTGACGGCCGGCGTCCAGACCGCGCGTCCCGGGCCCCGCTCGACGATCGCCGCGCCAACCGCGACGCCCAGAACGAACGCCGCCAGGGCGGCCCCCGACTGCAAGACGTCCAGCCCGTCGGTTTGTCCGATCGCCAGGCCGAGCAATACGTAGTTGCCGGTCATGTTGGCGACGAACACCTGCCCGAGGCCGAGGTAGCCCACCGCGTCCACGCACCCGGCGGCCAGGGACAGCGAGGTGAGCATCGCGTCCCGGCCCCTTGGCACACTGGCAGCGTGGTGGCGGCCCGCAGACGTCCCCCTTCGAGTCATCGTAGTGCCCGACAGGGTGCCGAACTCTTGCGTCGCTCGTGACAAGAGCGGGACGCCGGCGGGCGCGAGCTTCCGAGCAAGCCCTGACAGCGTTCTTCGCACTACGAAGACGGGGCGGTGGGCGTGACGTATGACCCTGAGCCACATCTGGACCATGTGGCCGTACAAGACGACCGGCACGGACAAGACCAGCGACACCCAGAACCTGCTCCGGAACATCGCGGCGTGGTCGGCGTGCCCGCCGTGGTCGGCGTGGCCCACGAACGACTTCTTGCCACCGTGGCCCTCGTGCGAGGCCGCTATGCCGCCGCGCTCCCCGCGGTGCCTACCCGCGTCCGTCGTGCTACGTCCCATGAGCCGACTCTCCTCGACT
>JBKPOM010000347.1:0-2810 GCA_046733115.1 Actinomycetota bacterium
GACGTCCTCTCTGGCGAGGTGGACCGGGGGCGGCAACTGCGGTCAACCAGATAATCAACAGCCAGGCCCGGCTTCTAGAGTTGGAGCGCAAGATAAAGGAAACCGAGGAGCTCGAGGCCCGGCTAGAGGCGCTTGAGGTCGTGCTGAAGACGCGGAGGAGCGGATGAGCGGCAAGAAAGGGTTGGGTCGCCTTTACGACCGGCTCACGCCGGAGGAGAGATTCCGACTGGACGTGTTGGCGCTGGCTCGCGGAGACGAGGAGGAATCCGATCGCCTCACCGACACCTGCCCCCGCCGCGGCTACACCATGAGCGACTGGGGATTCGTCGGGCGGTGGGAGGCTGCGCGGGAACTGGCCATGCTCTCGCGTATATGGACGTGGCGAGGTGCCTGGACAAGATAAAGATGATAGGCGCCTTTCGCGGCTTGTTTCCCTACCCGAGCACCGTTTGACAAGACGACGTTCACTCGGCCTACTTTGAGGGCCACAAGGCGGGGAGCCGCCACGCGTGGAACAGGAGTGGTGAAGCAGGAGAGCCGCCCGGTTGGGAAGCCGACGAGGAGGAGGCGGAGCCCAACGTCGACCCCACCATGGATGAGGATCTGCGAAAGTGGACGGGCGACAGGACATACGCCCGCCTGGAGGGGAAGCTGGAGGAGATGGAGTGTGAGTTGGTGCGGGAGGCGCTCACCGTCTGGTTGGGCTTCGCGGGCTTTTGCGCACAGGAGATGGGATTCAAGGCCGAGAAGCTTCTGGAGTCGCTCGCGAGGCCATTCGCCGAGAGAGTGCGGGACCTCGAGGAGCTGAGCGCACGCCCCGTGGTGGAGGCGGACGAGGAAGGTGTGGGGGAGTACCTGACCATCCTGACGGAGGCGTGGTACCGCGTAATCAAAAGTGCGTAGGGGGAAATACCTCAAGAGGGTAGATAACTAGAGCTCACCGGCGCCGCGAGGTTCGCTTCTAAGCGCTTGCCCGGTTGCAGTTGGTGGCGAGCGATGATCATCAGTACTGACTACTGAAATAGTTCACTCGGATTAAGAGGAGCGTCACTCCGTGTGCTTTGTGCTAAGCAAGTAGAACCTAAGAAGCCTACTGGATATCGTGAGCGCCTAGGATGGGAGGAGCTAGTGGTGCAACCGGCTACTCGTAAACAAAGTGGCCGGTTTTGTCGTGCTTGGTCGGATCCCGCTGACGTCCCGGACTGTGTGACGGGGATGGCCCTGGTGGAAGCCAACGAGCGCGGACCCAGGGACACCGTGCGGGCGAACCCTGGGTAGGTGAAGCGCATCAAGGCGAGATTCGATCGGCCCGGAGACTACGTGTGGCACTGCCACATCCTCGAGCATGAGGACAACGACATGATGCGCCGCTACAAAGTCGTTGTGTAGCTCGAACGAGATCTCATGAGGGGGCGGGGCTCGTCAGTCGATCCGCCAGGGAACGCGTATGCCTCTTCTAAGATATGTGCGGCCAAAAGGGATTGACGTCGGTGATTGCCAAACTACTCAATTCTTTTCCTTGCCCGGGTGATTTCCCGGATCGAGCGGAGCAATGTTCTTCTCTCCGGCACTGAGGCGGCAGGCGAGGATCACGATCTGCCTGTGCGAGAGATCCTTGACTCGGGTGTTGCGTTCCGTTACGCTCGCTATGGATAAAGCGCGTAATGGTTCATGGTTGGGGAAAGGACTTAGATGCGCTTGCGCATGCTCTGGGAAAGCCGGGATAGGAGGTGCCGCGTGCCGTAGGGATACGCAGGTGATGTTGCTCGGCCGGGTGTCAGAAGTCTGTATCGAGAGGAGAGTGCGTGATGGCAGGAGACTATGTGCTGGCGATAGACCAGGGAACTACGTCGAGCAGGGCGATAGTCTTCAACCACGACAGCGCGACGGTGGGGGAGGCCCAGCAGGAATTCACGCAGCATTACCCGAGGCCTGGATGGGTCGAGCACGACGCCAATGAGATCTGGGACGTCACCCTAGGCGTGATGCGCCAGGCGCTCGAAGACGCCGGGGTTTCGCCCGGGGACATAGCGGCCATCGGAATAACCAACCAGCGCGAGACCGTGGCCTTGTGGGACAGGGAGACCAGCGAGCCCGTCCACAACGCCATCGTGTGGCAGGACAGACGGGGGGCCCAGATCTGCACCGAGCTCTCCGAGCAGGGCTACGACGAGATGGTTGCCAACAAGACCGGCCTCGTTATCGACGCGTACTTCTCGGGCTCGAAGGTGAAGTGGCTCCTGGACAATGTCGACGGCCTCAAGGAGAGGGCGCAAAACGGTGAGATCGCCTTCGGCACCATGGACACGTGGGTGATCTGGAAGCTTACCAACGGTAAGGCGCACGTCACCGACTACTCGAACGCCTCACGCACCCTGATGTACAACATCTTCGACCTCAAGTGGGACGACGAGCTATTAGAGATGCTGGGCGGCGTGCCGCGCGAGATGCTCCCCAAGGTCAAGCCGAGCTCCTTTGTCTACGGCGACACCGACGCCGAGGTGTTCGGGGCCGAGGTGCCCGTAGCAGGCGTGGCCGGCGACCAGCAGGCCGCCCTCTTCGGCGAGGTCGCCTTTGATCGGGGCCTCACCAAGAACACCTACGGGACAGGCTCCTTCGTCCTCATGATGACCGGCACCGAACCCATAAAGAGCGAGCGCCAGATGCTGACCACCATAGCGTGGGGCCTCGGCGACGAACCCGTAGAGTACGCCCTCGAAGGCGCCATCTTCATAACCGGCGCCGCCGTGCAGTGGCTCAGGGACGGATTAGGCATCATAGAAAGCGCGGAGGAGACGGAGGAGCTCGCC
>JBKPOM010000348.1:0-4115 GCA_046733115.1 Actinomycetota bacterium
AGCCATGCTCCTTGGCCTCGGTTATGGCTCTGAGTACCCCTTCCTCAGAGATGTCGTAGCCGGTGAAGTGGCTGTTGGGAAAAGCGCGGGCCAAAAGATTGAGGGCCCGGCCGCTACCGCTCCCGACGTCCAATACCTCGATACCGGCTTCGAGGCGTTCTGTCAGCCCCGGGACGAGCGGCAGTATGTGCTCGAACAGCGCCGCCACCACGGTCTGCCCGCTGTCCTCGGCCATGACCTCGTGGAAGCGCGGAAAGGCCGAATAGGGTACGCCCCCGCCGTGGCGGAAGACCTCGACTATCTTGTCCTCCACCGAGCCCATCATCGAGATGAACTGGGCGGTGACGGCGATGTTGTCGGGGGAGGCCGCGCGGGTGAGGAAGGCAGCATGCTCCGGGGGAAGGTGGTAGGTGCCTCCTTCGGAATCGTGCTCCACGATACCGCCGACGGTCATCGCGCCGAGCCACTCGCGCACGTAGCGTTCGTTCAGGTTCGCTGCGCTGGCGATCTCCTCGCTCGTCGAGTAAGGCAGTCCCGACATCGCGTCGAAGAGGCCGGTGCGGTGGCCGATGCTCGTCATGACCGCGATGGCCCCCTCGTTCAGCGTCCCGATCATGCGTCCCGCGAAGGCCTCGGCTTTCTGCTGGTTGATCTCCTGCATTTCCACGTCGTTTCTCTCTTTCGGTGAGATTGTCCGCCTCCGATACACGAGAGCCCGTTCAACCCGTGGGCTTTATGTTCTGGTTGAGGCGGAAGAGGTTGGCCGGATCGTACTGGCTCTTGAGGGTGACCAGGCGCTCGTAGTTCCCGCCGTAGGCGTCGCGCATCAACCCCTGCCCCTCTTCAAGGAAGCCGGGGAAGTTGAGGTACACGCCGCCACCGGAGAAGCGCCGCATGTCGGTGTAACAACTTCTGGCCCACGCTATGTTCGCCTCGTCCTCATGCGGCTCCTCTGCCCAGTTCGCCTCGATGCCGAGCAGGATAGGGGCGCTACGGTCGCCGAAGGCGCTCTCGTCCGCCCCGACGCAGCCCATCACCCCGCCCTGGAACCACACGTCGATGGTGGAGTGGTCGGAGGGTGCGGCCTCGGCGTGCTCTATCAGGGCTTCGATCACCCCGTCGCCCAACCCGTCGACGTTCAGCGACTTCCAGTAGTAGCGCCACCCGTCCGGGTAGTCCTCGTCGAGGAGCTTCTGGATTTCGGCGTAAGGCATCGGTCCGCTGAAGTCCACGATCGGGTCCGCTAGCTCTCGCAGGGGCTTTAGCGCCTCCTCACCCTCCTCGACGGAGCCGGCGTGCACCGCCAGAATCGCGACGAACTGCTCGCCGTGCCACTCCTCAGGGAACTCCTCGACGCTGGGAACCCTGCCGAGGAAGCTCAAGGGGCTCAACTCGTCGGGGGCCTCTGCCATGTACTCCTCGGCGGAGCGCAGCACCTCTCTGGCACGATCGCCGGGGTAAAACACGAAGGCGCACATTACCTCGGGGCCCACGGGGTGCAGCCGGTACTCGAACGAGGTGACCACGCCGAAGTTGCCGCCCCCGCCGCGGATGGCCCAGAACAGGTCCGCGTTCTCCTCCGCGCTCGCCCTCAGGGAGCGGCCGTCGGCGGTGACCACGTCCACGGAGAGGAGGTTGTCCGAAGAGAGGCCGTGCTTGCGCCTCAAGTGACCTATGCCGCCGTTCAGGGTAAGACCCGCGATGCCGGTCTCGGAGACCACGCCCATCGGCGTCGCCAGCCCGTGCTGCTGCGTCTCCTCGTCGAGCTCGCCTATGGTGACGCCTGCCCCGGCGCGCACCGTGCGCCGCTCCGGGTCCACCTCGATATCCTTCATGGACGAGAGGTCCACGACCAGGCCTCCTTCGGCGCTGGCCGTGCCGGCGACGTTGTGACCGCCTCCGCGCACAGCCAGGAGCAGATCGTTCTCGCGGGCGAAGTTCACGGCGAGAACGACGTCTTCGACAGCGGCGCAGCGGGCGATCAGCGCGGGGCGCCGGTCGATCACGCCGTTCCACAGCTGTCGGATCTCCTCGTACTCGTCATCGCCAGGCCGGAGCAACTCGCCCCGCAGCTCAGATCCAAACCGTTCCACTACCGACTCATCAAGCGCAGACTCCGTCCCTGCGAGCGTGACGATTCGCACCTCTGCCATGTTCTCTCCTCTCTCACTGTCCCAAAAGATTCATCTTGCCACGCGAAAAGTTGCAAAGCTACGATCGTAACTCTTGTCGGAGCGTCTACCCGGCCGTCAGGAAACTCAGGACTTCGGCCGTGAAGAGATCGGTTCCCGTATCCATGGCCGCGTGTCCCTGCCCTTTCAGAACGACGAGGCGGGAGTCCGGTAGCGCCTCGTCCACGGCTTCCGCGGCTTTCCTCAAGGCTGCCGGGCTCTTACCTCCGGCCAGCATCAGCGACGGCGTCCCGAGGTCCCCGAACCGCTCCGGGTCGAAGCGATAGGCCTTGACCGCTCGCAGTTCCCGCGGGATTGTGTGCGCCGCGGCAACTCGCGCCTGCCAGGTGGGCTGCGAGCGCATGTACTCCTCGGCCTCGGGCGGCAAGCCGGCGACCTCGCGCATCGTGGTTTCGACCACCCCGTCCCGGTCTCCGTGCACCAGCAGCGCGTCCAGCCGCTCGACTACCTCGTGGGGGTAGATCCCCTCACCACCAACCTCGATCCCCGGGTCGTACAGCACGAGTTTCCGAACGTTCCGGGTAAGCAGCGCGGCCTCGAGCGCCAGCAGGCCCCCGTAGGAGTGGCCCAGCAGGTTCGCCGGCTCCCCGAGTGAGTCCACAACCGCTGCCACGTCCTCGAACTCCCGTTCGATCTCGTAGCGGTCCGAGTCGCCGCTGCCTCCGCGGCCGCGCCGATCTATGGCGTAAACGGTGAAGCGCTCCTCAAGAGCCGGCAGGACCGGCCTCCAACGGCTGTGGTCGGCGGCCGTCCCGTGAATCAGCACGAGGGGAGGACCTTGCCCGCAGCGCCAGTAGGCCAAGGACGTGCCGCCTTCGGTCGTGACGGTACCTGCTAACGTTCCCCGCATTTCTTTCCTCTCTTTCCACAGCGCAATCCTCACTATCAGCTCTCGACCAGAACGTAGGGACAAAAGGTCCCCTTCTCCGAGCACTCCAAGGTGGGTAGATCTACTTGGTTTCCTCCCACCTCAGCATTCCACCGCTTGTCCCTTTCGCGGGGACCATGCGAAGACTCGGCCTAGCAGCACCCTCCCGGCTCCAGAAGCCATCCTGGAGCGCGCTGCCCGAAGCTGCCGGGCCAGAGACGGTTGTTCTCGACCTGCCGCGCCACGTCTTCGCGGCGCTGCCTGGACAGCTCGATGTCGTTCAGGTTGTACATCCCGCTCTCCTCTCTCGTACTCGTTGCTGTCGACGGGCATAAGTAAAGCGCCGGGCGCCGGCGCGGACATCGGGCATAAGAACGATCAACGTGATGGACTTCCGGCGGTGCGGCCATGTAGGACTAAGGTCCAATAGCCGCCAAGAGGCAGTGGGACGCGGACCTCTCCGCGTCCCGCTCGTTCATCACCTACCCGCGGTCCTCGAACGTCGCCGATGACGCGGCCCCATCCCCGTCCATCGTGGACGGGGATGGGGCCAACAGCTCTTCGACTAGAGGGTGTTATGGACTTTGATCCCGAAGCGGTAGCATGCGGGCATGGCAACTCGAAAACTATACCCAAGCGACGTTTCCGACGAAGAATGGGCGTTTGTTGCCCCGTACTTGGCGCTCGTGCGAGAGGACGCTCCACAGCGCAACCACGACTTGCGCGAGGTGTTCGATGGACTGAGGTGGATCGTGCGCACTGGCTCCGCCTGGCGCTATATGCCACACGAGGTGCCTACACAAGGGAAGCTGTCTACCAGCAGACGAGGAGGTGGCTAGAGGCTGGCGTATTCGAGGAGATGGTCCACGATTTGCGCGTACTTTTGCGGCTTTCGGAGGGCAGAGCGCCCGATCCTACGCCAACCATACTGGACTCCCGCACCCTGCGATGCACGCCTGAGAGCGGCTCTCGGGGTGGCTACGACGGGGCGAAGCGCAAGAAGGGTACGAAGGTACACGCGGCGGTGGACACCCTGAGACACCTGCTCGCCTTGC
>JBKPOM010000349.1:0-12635 GCA_046733115.1 Actinomycetota bacterium
GAGGAGGACCCGCCAGAAGGCGGTGGCGACCGGCCCGACCTCGCTTATCTTCACGAAGATCGGCGCGAAGGCTATGCCCGCCGCCCCGGCGAGCAGCGCCGCCAAAGCGAGACTCGCGGGGACGGCGGGCCCCGCTTTGCCCTCGGGTCCCTCGCCCCGCGAACGGGCGGCGTCCCCGTCGTGTTCGGCCCGCCGATACGTGCTCATGGGGCCATTCGGCGACACTCCCGAAGGCAGCTCCGAGGCCTCATACCCGCCAGCCGCCCTGCGGCGCCGTCGCACACAGCACGAACACGACCCCAGCCCAGATCGCGATCTCCCCAAGCAGCTCCGGCACTGTAGTCTCCCTTCGCGCGGTCGAGTCCTTGCCACCTCTCCGGGAGTATCCGGGGCCACGGGTCCTCAGTCTTCCGGGTTCTTGCCGTCTTTTTGCGGGTTCTTGCCGTTATGGACGAGGCATGCCGCTACGGGCGAGCGGGGCCGCGCGAACGGAGGGAGGCGGGCGTAGCGCCCAGCAGACGCTTAACATGGAAGTGCAAGTGGGACTGTCCGGAGAAACCGACCTCGCGCGCGACCTCGGCGATGGGGAGGTCGGTGCCGAGCAAAAGGTCCTTGGCCCGCTCGACGCGCCGGGCGACCACGTAGCGGTGGGGCGGCGAGCCGACGGACTCCTTGAAGAGCCGGGAGAAGTGGTAGGGGCTCATGTTCGCCGCCCCTCCGATCTCTGCGAGGGAGAGCTCCCCCGCCAGGTTCTCCTCCACGTATTCGACCGTGCGCCGAAGAACCCGGCTCGACAGCCCGCGGCCGGAGTGGCGGTCGAGGCGGCGGACGGCCCGCCGGCCGAGCGACGAATGCTCCCGGACAACGTGCGCCGCCAGCGCGTTCGCCAGGGACTCGGCGTAGAGCGGGCCGGCGGGGCCGCCGCTCTCAAGCTCCGAGAGGAGCAAGAGACCGACTTGCTCCACCAGCGGGTCGCGGACGGAGAGCCCGTCGAGGACCTCGAAGCCCTCCCGGCCCAGGCCGGCCTCGGCGGCCACCCCCTCGAGAAGCGCCGGGTCCAGATAGAGGTGCAGGCGGTCGGCCAGCTGCTCCCCCCAGCGCCACAGGGTCGGCACTCCCGCCGGTATTACCGCAACCTCGCCGCGCATGACGCGGGCATCGCGCAGGCGCCCGCCGTTCACGCTCTCCCCGACGTCCACCGGGGGGCCGAGGTGGACGATGACGGCGTGGGCGGTGAAGGGCGGGACCTCGACCTCACCGGAGGTGTGCCTGAAGCGCAGTACCCTCACCCCGCGCCAACCCCTGCCGTCGCTGGAGGTAACGGTCTCGACGGGGGCGACTTGGGAAAAGTCGTCCACGGCCGCGCGGGCCCTACCGCGGGCGCCGTCGTTCGGCGTCACCCAGTCACTGTCTTGTTCGTCGGGAAACACACGCTTCGTATTCTACGTTCGGGATGGGCCTCGGAAAAGCGGTTTGCCTGTCCGACGGTATTGAAACGCGCTCTAACTGGGAGAACGGAAGTCGGCGTTGTACTGCAACCGTACTGCAACCTGGCCGATACGAGCTGGTACGCGGTGGACATACGCACTGTCCATAAACCTTCGAATCAGCGCAGATAAGCGGGATTACCGGACACACTAGGACAGGCTGGTATGTAGCAATCCGCTTTTGCACGGCGGAGGTCAGGGGGTCGAATCCCCCTGGCTCCACTCCCCTGGTCAAAGGTTGTCCGCGTAAGGCGAGAAACATGAGCATCCTCTCACAGCAATTTATACAGTAGTTTTACAGTGGACGCCGTTAACTCCGGTGAACACCGGCGAAGGTGAGAAGGCTTAGATAAGCAGATTTCTAACCTCGGCTAACCCCCGTGAACCTATTGGGGCAGACTCTTAATCTCTAGGTTCCAGGTTCGAGTCCTGGGCGGCTCACTTCTCTATTCCCGATAGATAAGCCAAATAGAGCCCCAGCAAGGTCGCCGGGGGTTCCCACTAACCCGGGTTCTACAGTGTTTGTACCCGTCCTCCGGATCGACCGCTCGGGTCTCGCTAGGTGCCGCGCGACGCGGGGCCTTCGATCTCGGTCAGCACGCGGCCAGAGGAGCCAGAGAGGACGATCGTTCCGCTCACGGCAAGCAGGATGCCACCACCCAAGAAGACGCCAGGGAGGACGCCTGCGGGCCAAGTCTCGCCGAACAAAAACGGCGCGCAGAGGATGGGCACCACGGCCTGAAGCGCGAGGATCACGGGTACAGTGACCGACGCGTTGCCCAGCCGGAGGGCTTCCAGCTCGGTGACGAAGCCCAAGAATCCCGCTGCCGTCACCCCGATGGCGAGGGGCACGAGCACCGGAACGCTCTCAAGAGAGAGGACATCGGCCAGCGCTTTGGTGAAGACGCCGCTCAAGGCGTAGGACAGGCCGGACGCGATCGCCCACCAGGTCGAAACCCTGCTGTGCCGAAGAATACGGAAGAGATAGGGTAGCGTCAGCCAGGGACCCAGGGCCACGAGGAGCAGGATCCAGTCCTCGGGCGTAGGGGAGGAAGTGCCGAAACGCGGAATCTCCAGGCCCACCGCCGCCACCCCGAGCACCACGAGGCCGCTCCCCCCGAGTTCCTTGACGCCGAGGGGCTCCTTGAGCGCCCACCGGGCCAGCCCAAGCAGGACGCCCACGCCGGCGACGCTCAGTATGCGGGCCAGCGTCAGCGGTATAAAGACGAGCGCCCCGACCTCCAAGCCCCAGCCCAGAAGGTTCAGCAGTATTGCCGATAGACCCGAGGCACGGCGGCTCACCGCGAGGACGAGGTTGGAGTCCCTCGGCTGCCGCCGCGCCACCGCCGCGAGCAGCACCACGGACCCGTTATAGACGACCGTCGAGGTCAGGATGAGGGCGATCCCTAGCGCCATCTCTTGGCGTCCAGTAGCTCTCCTAACGAACGAGCCCTGAGTCTCTTAGCGCCGAGCCGCTCAAGGATGATTGGTAACGCCCCGAGGGTGTTTCGCCAGGAGCCGGGGGTCGCGTACCGGTCCGAGTCGTGCAACAGTAAAATGTCACCAGGCTCCGGCCAGCCGATCTTGTCCGCTATGGACCGAGGTGTCGCGAGGGCCTCCCAGTCCTTTCCCCAGCGCGCCCAGAGCACCCGCTCCCAGCCTTGCCGGTCAGACTCGAGCCAGGAGGCCAGATTGAACACGCCGTAGGGTGGGCGAAAGAACCGGGCAGGACGCTGGGCCGCCTCCTCGATCACTCCCCCGGCCCGACGCATATCCTCCACAACCTGTCGCGGAGTCAGGCGCAGGTGGTTGCGGTGGCGGTGGCAGTGAACCGCCACGTCGTGGCCGCAGGAGACGATCTCCTTCAGTCGGCCAGGATCCTGCTCCACCTGCTCCCCTACGACGAAGAACGTGGCCCGCGCTCCCGTCCCTTCAAGTAAACCAAGGAACGCGTTCAGCCCGCGGTCGGGTCCGTCGTCGAAGGTCAGAGCCACCGCGTCGCCTGCGCCCGTCCGGGTGACCGCTGGGAAAAGGAGCCGGCCCCGCGGGAAAAGTGAGACAGCGGGCACCTCGTACATCGCTAGGAGGGCGAGGGGGATCAGAGCTGAGCCAGTGGCACGCACTCGAGGCCTTCGTGGTGGATCGCCTGTACCGTCTGCATAAACTTCGAGCGTGCAGCCCTGGGTCCGAGATGGGATGCGTCCACGATAAGCAACCCGGGACCGGTGCTTCGACCGGCGGTGCGCTCGGGCATGACCAGCCGGGTGTGGAGAGGAGCATCTGCCAGCGTGGCCAGATCCGTCCGAGTGGCTGGCAGGAAGTATTCTGGGTATTTCCCCGTGACGCGCTGGATCTCAGTCGCTGCGATCCGTGCCTGCGACCTCTCCTTCCAGGGAGTGGGCAACCTTCCATCCTCTGGCTCCTCGGCCACCCCGAAAGCCAGGCCCGGCGAGGGGCGCAGCCCTTCGGCTCCCCTTGCGTCGGTGAATATCGTGACGGGCACCCGTTCCCGTGGAGCCGAGTTTTCGAGGGCGGAGGCGGTCGTCGGGTCGGTTACTTTTATGCCGAGTGCGACCTGGTTCGCCGGGGGTTTGTAGCCCGGCACGCGGAGGTGGAGCACCCCCGCTGCGAGCGCGAAGCCAGGAGAAGCGAAGGATAACCAGGAGGAGAGCACCAGGGCGCCACAGCCGACTAGCACCCAGCGCGGTCGCAAAACCCTTCGGCCGGGTTCCGGTTGCGGGGCGTAAGTATCCACTAAGGCTTCGAGCCTCACGCAGACCGGCGGGACGCCCGGCTCTGTGTGCGGAAGCGCCAGCGAGGTCTCGCCCCGCGCGGCAGATCTCAAGAGGGTCGTAAGCTCTCCGGCGGTATGCACCCAGCGGGCGGACCCTGCCCGCTCCATCACTTGGGCGTTGAACTCCCCATGGCCGCGAATGGGATCGAAGATCAGTATGGGCAGGCCCATCTCTATGGCCTCAAGGCACGTCATGCCCCCCGCGTTCTGGATCAGGCAGTCGGCGGCCGCCATAAGAACCGGTATGTCGTCCCTCCACCCCAGTATCCACACGTTCTCTTCGGAGGCAAATCGCTCTTCGAGACGGGCCTTGAGCCCGGCGTTCGTTCCGGTCACCACGACCGTGAGCGCGCCTGACTCAGCGGCGCATCTGGCTGCTCCCTCCAGGTCGCCGATGCCCCAAGCACCTCCTACCACGAGGGCCACGAACGCCTTCCGCGGCAGCCCCAGGATCGCGCGAGCATCATCGCGTGTTGGCGCGGAGTGGAAGCCGTCCGGTACGGGAAGACGAGCCAGGGAGACCTTGCCCCCCGCACGTTTGGCCAGTTCTGCCGAATGCCGGGAGACGACCAAGTGCTGATCCACCCACGGATCCACCCACAGGGGGTGAGCCCCGTAGTCCGGGATGATTGCCGCCGCTGGGATCCGCAGCCTACCGACCTTGCGCAGGCGGCCGAGGGCGGCGGTGACCAGAGGGTAGGTGGAAACCACCAGGTCCGGCCGCTCCCTCTCAATAACTTCCAGCAAGCGGTCCGCGAAGAGCAGGCCCACGAGAAACCTTACGGCCGCCGCGCCCGACTTTCGAGAGGTCGCGGCGAAGACGGCGCCCAGCGACCTCGGCGTGTTCCTGACCTGGCTGGAATAGAAGCGCACCAGCATCCAGTCTAGAACGCGGCTCATCTGCCGCAACCCGTCGGCCATCACCACGCTGTGGCCGGCCCGCTCCAGCTCAGTCCGCACCGTTCGGCCTGCCGCCTCGTGCCCCCCGCCCACGGCGGCCGTCAGGATGAGGATCTTGCCGGTTGGGCCAATCGGGCACACGCCGTCGGACCTCGGGCGCATCTTGGCCAATAGATGCCGCCGGTAGAGTCCATACGACGCCGATAAGAAGAGAAGAACCAAGGCGGCAGCCACCAGATGCCCGACCATCCTACGGCTGCCTCCGCGCTACCATGTCTCGCCCCCAAACCATTCTGAACGTCTCCTTTGCGCCCCGGCAATCAGGGTCAGGGGCTCGCTCTTCGGCGCATCCCTAACCGTGCCGGCGGCGGGTACTCGGGCAGGATCATCGGGCGCCTGGGAGAATGGGAGAAGCCGAAGTCATGAACCAGATCGTCCAGCTGCGGGGCGTCCTCCCGTACGTCGGGCCGCGGGTCCGGTCGGCCGTCCGTTTTGGGATCTATGCGTTGTCCGCCGAGGAAGTCGTCCTCGACGAACTTCAGGTAGGCATCGAAGCTGAGCGTCTGGTGGTCGACGTACCCTCGCTTAGCGTAGGGGCTGATCACCAACCCCGGCACCCGCAGCCCGTACCCGTTTTGGTCGACTTTCGGCGGGACGATGTGGTCGTAGAACCCGCCCCAGTCGTCCCAGGTTAGGAAGATGGCGGTGCTCTTCCAGTCGGGGCTTTTCATCACGGCGTTGACGAGGCCGGTCACGTAGGCCTGGCCGGCACGGATCGAAGCCGGGGGGTGCTCGCTGTTGTTGCCGCCTGGTATGACCCACGAGACCGCCGGCAGCTTGCCGGACTTGGCGGCCCCATAGAAGTGCGAGGTACTCTGTATGTTGTGGAGCTGGCCATCCTGGCGCACGGTGTCGAAGTAAGGTAGGGGATTCCAGATGCCCGGGGTCTTGGCATTTTGCATCACGTGGTGACAGAACATCTCGCCGTTGCCGCAGTCCGGCTGTGTTCCCTCGGAGACGTAGTAGGCCCAACTCACGTCATTCTTGTGGAGCAGGTAGGTGAGGTCGGTCCAGGCGTAGTCTGGCGCAGGGAGCGCACTGCCCGTCTTTCGATAATAACGCCTCCCGGCACCGCTGTCCGGAGGACGGTCGGGCCTACCCCTGGCGTTGTGGCAGCTCATCGGGTCGCCGGGCACGTTGCACTTGGCCGACCACCCCGACACGGTGTAGAGGTGCTCTGGCAAGCTCCATGAGATGCTCGGCGCGAACATGTGATCCTGGAGCACGAACCGGTGCGCGTAGTCCCAGTAGTTGGGGATCTCGCGGGCGTCGTGGTAGCCCAACACGTCCGGCTCCTTCTGTCCCGAAGCCACGCCGCAAGCGGGGTCGAGAGCGTTCTTGCAGACCCTCTTTCTTCCCACGAACTCCTGGCGGACGAACCCGTCCATCTTCCCCCCGTTGATATCGTCTTTGGCGTCGCTTGGCTGGTGCGGACCGCCGCTGTTGACGACGCTGGGGTCGTGAAAAGGCTTTACGCAACGGTCGGTTTTGGGGTCTGGCGCGCAGACCGTCGGCTTGTCGCCATTCATCGGGATGCCGTCCGCGCCGGGGTACGTCCCGAAGTAGCTGTCGAACGAGCGATTCTCCTGCATGATGATCACGACGTGCTCTATCTTGTGGATGCCCGCCGGTATGGAGTCCGCGCTCGAACTCGCATTGTCGCCCTGCGCCGCCCGGTCGGCGTCCCCACCGCAGGCCGTCGAGATCACGACCAGGAGCAGTTCCAGGACAACGACGGCGAACCTTGAGAGCACCGCGGCAAAACCGCCACCTGTAGATCTGGCCGCGCGCGTAGAGCTTCTCGAACCGGGCACCGTCAGCCCTTTCCCTCTCGAAACCCAGCGCTTGTGCTTGGCGTTGGCCTCATAACTTGGGGCTCTACGAGCCGCGTCTAATAATCTGGTAAGTGCCCGTGCTTCGGGGCCTCAAGCAATTGCAGCTTGAATGCTATCTCGGCTCGCACGGCTGCCAGGTCCCGAAGCAGATCGCCGAGACCTCGAGGTCTGTTTGCCCGAAATTGACGTAGCGCACGCTTGAGCTACTCCCTCTCGTTGGGTTGCTTTCTCTCTACTGCCTTTGTTGTTAAACCTACCAATAAGGCGTGGCAAGAGCGTGGTGAGGAGCGTGAAACCTGGCTGACCAGGATGCAGCGGATCGTGGACTCCGTCCGAGCTAGTCGATCTCCTGGGCTCCCAACTTTGCCGAGATGAACCGCAAGCCCAAACCCTTGGCAATGTGCTCACCCCTCTTCGGTGTAGGGGGAGATCGAAGCCTCATGGGTGCCTTTGGGGCAGAGGTCGTGTAGGAACGTCCTTATGTCGTTGCAGGGCAGGGGACGTCCGACCTCGAGCAGGTCGAAGCTCCAGAGGTCAGTGCTCCCGTAGGCTTTCGGGTTACCTTCTACTATCTGGTGCAAGGTCATCGCCTCCGTTCCCCTCTCCTGCTGTCGGAACTCCGTTACTCCGATGACACGCTACCGCCCGGAACAGCGCGGGTCATCGCACAAAAGGCACGAACGGGTAGGATAAATGGGTGTGTCTCCGGTCATATGACCCGACCTACGACGCGACGTAGTATCTCTGGAACCGGCTGGTGGCATCTCTCTATGGGCAAGTTCATTAAACGGTTGCAAGATTCCGGCCATGAGGGTTGGCTCGCGCAGGCGCCCCCGGTGAGCCGTGCGTCGGACGCCTCTTCACGCTGGTCTTTTGGGGCTACTTCGTCGCGACCTACGCCTCCTACTTCTTTTGCGTCCGGGGGTGCGGAGTGGAGCCGGTTACCCTTGTCTTTGAGGCGCTGGCCCTCGCCTGTCTGGGCCTGCCATGGGACCTACGCGCTTCACGTACCCGTCTCCTCGCCGAGTTCGTGCGGCCTCGTTCGTGGACGTCAACTTCACCGGGTTCGGGCTGGCAGCGGAGCTCTACTCCATGGGGGTCGCTAACGCAGCCTTCCTATTTGGTGTGAGGTGGGCGGTTCCCTATAGCGTTGTGCAGTGATATTGGACCTCACTGCTCCTTCTCCAGTGTGGGATCGGCGTGTCCGCGCGGTCCGAAGCCTCCCGCGCTATGCTTGAAAGCAAACATCGCAGTGATGGTCCAACTGCATTGACTACCGCTTTAGGCCGTCGCTCTTGTGCCTCTCGTCTTCGTCAACCACGCGTGGTCGGGGCCAGACCACGAGAGGGCCCGGGCGCTGGAGCTGATGGCGCACTGAATCCTGACTTTCGCTCTCGTGGTCGGGATGTGGGCCATGACCCTGGAGGCTGCGCGGCGTCGGGAGAAGACCGAAACCGGCTTTGCAGCCTTGCACAAAATAGCCTCCCGCACATCTATTCGACTCGCTGCACAAAAATGGCCTGAAATGTGTACGGTCTATGGCCCGATTTGCGGATGGCACCACTCCGGTTACGCGCTAGGTTTGCCCATAACGTGGGGCGAACTCTCGGAGTGGGCTTTCCAAGCCGCCCCACCAATTACGGGCCGGGGATGGGCGTACATCAGCACGCGCCCCTTTGGCACCTCAAGCCACCCCTCTCATCTTCGACTTAGAGTAGTGTCAGTGCCCTAGCCCCGCCTGAGGTCACGTGCCTCACGACCACCAATGCCGACGAATCGGTCTCGTGGGGCAAGACGGCAGATCGCCGTCTGTCCAGTTTGAGATACACTGTTTCCTCCGCCATCCGTGCAACTTGCTTATGGGGATCGTCACCTCCTTCTGGTTCCCCGGGTGTCCCTCGCGAGCCACCAGGCGAGTGATGCACTCGTCCGCCGAATCCACTAAGAACTCATCTACGGAACCCATGTAGCCGCCGCCGATGTCTTGCACCCTTGCGCTGCGGCCCACCGCCAGCTCGCCCGGCGGCACCCGCTCTTCGTCTATCGGTAGGAGCTCCTCTTCCGGAGTAACGTAGGGCCACAACAGGAGCGGATCGAACGGATAGTTCAGCTCGAGGGGATCCACCGCGACGAAGTGGGTCTCGGTGAACGGCTCGAGCAGCGTCAGCTCGCGAGTGCTGCAGCTCAGGCGAATCAGCGCCCGAGTAGTGTCAGCCACCAGCTCCATGGGCACGACGCGATCGCTATGAGGGAAGTGTCGTTTCCTCACGACCAGGTGCGTGATCCGCCGGTTGAGCGGGTTCAGTATCAGGTGGCTGGATCGACCGGCGAGCCCGTTGGTACAGTAGACGTCCTTGCCGAGGGGTATGTTCCTGCGCTTGATCATGAGTTCGCTGCTTTTCCAGTAGTAGCTTCTTTGCTCTTTTGCGGGATCATCGAGGTGGAGGCGAGCAGATAGGCGGTAGTTGCCCAGGCGCACCGCTCAAAGCCGTTAAGCTCCGCGACGATCTTCGGTAGTGTGAGACCTACCACCGTCTGGTCCAAGGCCACCAAAAAGCGCATGAGCACCAACCCCGTCACTGCCGAGACGGTTCCCCATCTCCCTGACCACCCGGCTGCGACCAAGAGTGCGCTCATCTGCACCGTCCTCTACCGAAAGTCGTCCGACCGGTGGCGTCCATGCCGTGCGCCGCGCATGCGAACCCATGAACTGATGAGCGCACTCTTGGTCGCTCACACGCGAAGTCGCCTACAGTGTTCATCATAATGATCGAATCGGATTGCAGCACCCGCAATGCTAGAAGAGACCGATGGTGCCCTGGTCCATGACCTTATTCGGTTCAATGCTTTTGACCGTTGCTGTAATGGGGAGTAGGAGACAACGCCGTGGGGGTTTAGCCGGGAAGGCAAGATGGTCATTTTAGGCTGATTCATTCTTCTCTCCTCGTGTGCTAGCTCGCCCTTGACTCCCACCGGAAGAAGCGGATGGTGAGGGCAAGACCGACGGCGATGGTCAGGACGAGGGCGAGCAAGTCACCCCAGAGGCTCACGAGGGAAGCACCGTAGACCATGACCTGCCGGAGCCCGTCCGCCATGTACGTGAGTGGCAGGGCCTTGGCCACGTCCTGTAGCCACACGGACGCGTGATTTAGCGGGAAAAAGATCCCGGAGAAGAACAGCATCGGGAAGCTGATCAGCTGCGCCAGCGCCGTCGCGCTCTCCTGCTTTCTGGACACGCCAGCCACGAAGAAGCCGATGGTGAGGAACGCCAGCGAACCGAGGAAGAGAAAAACCGCCACCTCGAGCAGGCTGCCGGCGATGTCAAGGTTAAAGATCAGCTTCGCCAGCCCGAGCAGGATCGCTGCCTGACACAACGCGACCAGAAGTTGTGTCGCGACCCGGGCGGTTATGAAGCCGATTAGGGGGAACGGCGTGACCCTGATCCGCCTCAGAACGCCGCGCTCGCGCAACACTACGAAGGCTGTTGAGAGGCCAACGATTCCGGAGTTCATTATGCTCATTGCTAGGACATCCGGCACCAGGAAGTCCACGTAGTTCATGTTCTTGCCCTGGAGGCCCTGCGTGCTTATCGCGACGAGCGGTGGCTTGCGGACGCTGGCGGCCTGCTCGTTGGACCTGCTGGCTATCTGCTGGATCACAGCAGATGCCGCCTGGGAGGTTCCCGGCTGGGATTCGTCCACGTACGAGTGCACCCTGAGTGGTTGGCCGGGAATAGCTTCCTTCGGGAAGACCTCCACGGCGTCTATCTTGCCCTCACGAAGTTTTGCGAGCTCGGCCTGCTCGATACCACTCTTGACCTCAAGGGCCTTCGAGCCCTTCATGGCGGCGGTTATCTGCTTCGCGACGGGCGTAAGTTCGCCGTTAACCACGCCCACGTAGATCTCGGAGTCGGAGTTGCCGCCTACCAGGGCGCCAAAAACCACGATGAGGATGATCGGGAAGAACAGGAGCCAGAAGAGACGCATCCTGTCGCGCAGGGTCATCTTCAGGTTGGTGCGAACCATCGAGAGAAAGGCCCTCATTATTCACGCAACTCACTTCCGGTGTAGGTAATGAAAACGTCGGCTAGGTTGGCACTCCGGACAGAGAGGTTCCTGAGACGCATCCCGCGCTCGGCGGCGAGCTTCATCAGCCCGGTGATGGTCGTCTGGGCGTCCTCGGTCCGGAGCCACAGGTCTTTACCGTTTCGCTCCTTGCCCGTGACACCGGGCAAGATATCTAGATCCATGTCGAGATGCTCACCAGGCTCTGGCTCGACGCTCGCCAAAATCGTGGCATCCATGTTCAGAGAGCGCACGAGGGCGTGCGGGGTGTCGCTAATGAGGATCCTGCCACGGTCCATGATCGCAACTCGGTCGCACAGCTCCTCGGCCTCCTCCATGTAGTGGGTGGTGAGGACCAAGGTCTTGTCCTCGCTTCGGAGGTGCCGTATCAGACTCCAGAGGTTGCGGCGGGCTTGAGGATCTAGCCCCATCGTCGGCTCGTCCAGGAAAATGATCTTCGGGTCGTTCACCAGGGCGAGCGCCAAGGAGAGCCGCTGCTGCTGACCCCCGGAGAGGTCTTCCACACGACAGTTCGCCTTCTCGGTCAGCAAGACGACGTCGAGCAGCTGCCGGATGCGAGCCGGGGAGTCGTCTGCGCCGTAGAGGTCGGCGAAGAGCTTCAGAGTCTCTCGAACGGTCAGATAATCGAAGAGCGCAGTGCTCTGCAGCTGCACCCCGATTATACGCTTCAGGTCCTCGGACTCCCGAACCGCGTCATAGCCAGCCACCTCTATCTCTCCCGCGTCGGGCTTTCTCAAGCCTTCTATGATCTCCAACGTCGTAGTCTTACCGGCACCGTTGGGACCCAGGATGCCGAACACCTCGCCGCAGTTTACCGTCAGGTTCATGCCATCGACGGCTACTACCTCACCGTAGCCTTTGCGCAAGCCCTCTATTCGGATCACGACCTCCTCAACGGTTTCTGGGGTCTCCCTGTTGCCAGTCTTCACCACCGGGTTCAATGCTTGACCTCCCTGGTCTCGAGTGTTCAAGCTTGGTTTGGAGCCTACCGACCGGAGATTTGGGGCGCATCGTACGGAAGATAGATCCGAGGCAGGAAATGTCTGTGCCTTTGGTCATGTATCCGGGCAGCTGCAATCGAGGCATAGCTCTCGCCCGCCCGAACAGGTGTCAGGGTCTCATCGCCTGTGTTTGTGGCGCAAGAAGTCGATCATCTCGGCGTTGACCTCGGCACAGGAACCGACCCCGCGTCCAAGGAGAGCTGCTCCGCCACGTTGAACCACGCTTGGCGTTGATTACCCGGTGCCACGGCGATCAGCCCCATTACCCGAGCAGGCGCAGGGCGAGCACCGCGAACGAGCCGATGTCTACGTGCAGAACCCGGCGTCTCAGGCCTAAAGCGGTAGTCAATGAAGTTGGACCACCCCCGCGGTGTTTGCTTTCAAGCATAGCGCGGGAGGCTTCAGAATGCCCGACACGTCCACCCCAGACTTGGCAAGTAGCAGAGGTCCAATATCACTGCACACCGCTATAG
>JBKPOM010000350.1:0-2886 GCA_046733115.1 Actinomycetota bacterium
ATGCGCAAGGCCAAGGCCCTGACCGCCCCCACATAACCTAACATGGTGTTCATCCTCGCCGACGACATGCGCAAGGACGACCTCCAGTACATGCCAAAGACCAAGGCGCTTTTGCAGAGCACGGGCATGACCTTCCAGAACGCCTTTGTCTCAAACGCCCTTTGCTGTCCTTCTCGGTCCACCATCATGCGCGGGCAGTACTCACACAACACGGGCGTCTGGTCCAACTCCTCCACCGACAGCTCCTCCACCACCGCCGGCGGCTGGCAGGTCTACCAGCAAAACGGCAACGAGGTGGACAACGTGGCCACGCGGCTGCAGGGGGCGGGCTACAAGACGGGCTTATTCGGCAAGTACCTAAACGGCTACGACAACACCACTTTTAGGCCCCCGGGATGGGATAGGTGGTTCGGGGCCTTTACTTCGGGAACGCTGCACTACTTCGACTACGACGTCAACGACCAGGGCACCATAAGGCACTTCAGCACGAGCGATTCCGACTATTCGACCGACGTGATAAGCGGGCAGGCCGACGCCTTCATACGCAGCAACGCCTCCCAGGGCGCGCCGTTCTTCGCCTACGTGGCGCCGATCGCCCCACGATCCGGCCACCCCGGCCCCGCGCGATGCCCACGACTACGACGGCATCCAAGGCCCCTGCCTGCCCTCCTTCAACGAGGCCGACGTCTCGGACAAGCCCTCCTGGATCAGGCAACAGTCGAAGCTCAGCTCATCCCAGATCTCCGCGATAAACAAGCGCCACGAAAACCGGGTCGAGTCCCTGCAGGCCGTGGATGACCTGGTCGCGGGGGTCGTCAACGCGCTCGACACTACCAAGACACCCAGCGGCGCCAAAGCTCTGGACAACACCTACATCTTCTTCACCTCCGACAACGGCTACCACCACGGCGAGCACCGCATACCCAAACAGAAGTGGCGCCCCTACGAGGAGGACATACACATGCCCCTCCTAGTGCGTGGCCCCGGGATCGCGGCGGGTTCCACCACCGACAAGCTGATCCTGAACACCGACTATATGCCCACCTTCTTGGACCTAGCGAGCGCGCAGATACCGTCCTACGCCGACGGACGACCCTTGAGGCCGGTTCTCGACGGCAGCGTGACGACCTGGAGGAGCGCCGTCCTGCCAGAGGCGGCGGCCAACTACTCCCCCGCCTACGAGGGCATCCGTACCATCAGCATCGTCGGCGCCCCCGCGCGCAAGTATCTAGAGTACTCGGGTGGCGTGAAGGAGCTCTACAATCTGGACACCGGCCCCTACGAGCTCACCAACGTCTACAACCCGACCGCGCCGCCGTCGGATCTGGTGTCGCGCCTGCAAGCGCTGAAGGGCTGCGCCGGTAGCGGGTGCTTCACGGCGGAGAACGGGCCGTAGTAAGTCTTCGGTAGCCATAGGTCGAGTCAGGGGGGCGGGATCTACCTTTCTTGTCCTCGCCCTACTAGAAAGAAGGGAGCAACGATGGAAGGGAGTATCCACTCAAGCCGCCAATCGAGCGTGTCAGTCATGCTTATCATGGCGGTTGCGGCCTTTGCAGCTTGCTTGGTGGCGCTGCTGTGGTGGCAAGCCGAGCCTGCTCACAGCGCCACCACGGTACCCGCGGGGTTCACCGACAAGCTGGTTGCCCAGGTCAACAACCCCACCTCCATGGCTATAGCGCCCGATGGTCGAATCTTCGTGGCCCAGAAAGGAGGCAAGATACGGATCATAAAGAACGGCCAGCTTCTTAGCAAGCCGTTCCTCACGCTCTGCACAGTTCACTTTGAGCGCAACGTCCTCTCGCACGTGCCGCCCAACTCAATGGCAGAGGTAGCGCAGGATCTGAAGGCGATCTTCAAGGTAAGGAGAGAGAAGACGGCCGAGGCGTTGGCAGAGGAGTTCGTCGAGATCTACGAGGAGAGCTATCCCAAGGCTGTTTCGGTATTCGAGGCGGGAATAGAGGATGCTCTCACCTATCTTCGCTACCCGGGAAGCCATCATGCCCGGATACGCACGACGAACATGCTCGAGCGGCTCTTCAAAGAGGTAAAGAGGAGGACGAGGGTAGTGGGCGTCTTCCCGAGCGAGACGAGTGCGAACACCTTGGCCACAGAGATAGCTTTGAGGAGCAGCGAGGAGTGGGCGCTCACAGCGGATTTCAGTGTGATTGACCCACATCGCATGATGCGTACATACGGTCCCGCTGAAGGGTATACTAAACTACTCGTACATGCATGACGGGTGTGGATCAATATTAACGCAATACGCTGTCAGACGCTACCTCACGATAGAGACTCTCGAAGAAGCAGAGAAACCAAACCCACAACTTTCGAGACATTGACCTCTAATTGGCTTCAGCCTTGCGCCGGCTGGTAGGTGAGGTAGACGACGCCCGTGCCGAAGGTCTTCGAATCCACGAGCTCCAGCGCCTTCTGATCGCTCCCGTCCTCAAAGAGACGCTTTCCGCTCCCCACGACTATGGGATGAACCATGAGCCTGAGCTCGTCGAGGACGTCTCCTTGAAGCAGCGACCGGACCAAGGTAGGGCTGCCGGTGATCGAGATATCCTTACCCGGCTGCTGCTTTAGCCTGGTGATCTCTTCCGCGACATCTCCCTTGATCAGGGCCGAGTTGTTCCACTCTAGGGGCTCTTCCAGGGTCTTCGAGACGACGAACTTGGGGGTGTTGTTCATGTAGTCCGTAATCTCCTGGTCTTCGTCACTAGGCTGCTGGGAAGGCCAGAAAGCAGCGAACCCTTCGTAGGTAACTCGTCCAAGCAGTATGGCGTCAGAGGCGGCCATTGCCTTCCCGATCTCCTCTCCCATCTCGTCGTTGAAGTATGGGAAGTGCCACGTCTCCGGCGACTCCACGACGCCGTCCAGTGACAC
>JBKPOM010000351.1:0-5717 GCA_046733115.1 Actinomycetota bacterium
ACTCCCCCCGATGAAGTTCCTTACCTCTCTGCGCGTCTGCTGCATTTCTTGCTCCTTTCCTGGTTCTCTCGCGTGGCTAGAAGAGCCACTCGTGGTCTGGGTCGTTCTTGAACTTCCACTCGCGCACCGGCCCCGCCATAACGTTGAGGTAGTAGAGGTCGTAGCCGGGCGGCGCCGAGACGGCGTGGTAGCCGCGGGGGACGAGGACGGTGTCGCCGTCGACGACGGTCATCGTCTCGTCCAGCGAACGGTCCTCGGTGTAGACCCTCTGGACGGCGAAACCCTGCTCGGGCTGCACCCTGTGGTAGTAGGTCTCCTCCAGGTACGACTCCTCGGGGAGCGCGTCCCGGTCGTGTTTGTGCGGGGGGTAGCTCGACCAGTGCCCGTCGGGGGTGAGGACCTCGACGACGAGCAGCCGCTCGACCTCCCTCTCGGCCATCAGGATGGGCCGCACCTCGCGCTCCATGCCGCCCGAGCCGCGCCTCTCGACCTCGATCTCCTCCGGCCGCACCTCGAACGGCTCGACGCCCCCCTCGGCAGGGGCGGAGCACACGGCGAGCTCCAGTTCCGCGGTGGCCTCGATCCGGTAGCCCGTCCTGGGCGGCAGGTAGAGGGCGTGCGGCGGGCCGTCGAACGGCCCTTTACGGCCCCCGATCTCCCACTCGTCCGAACCCGCGGAGACGGAGCACGTCCCGGAGATCGGCACCAGGCACACCTCCTCGCCGCCCGTGCCGCGCTCGACGGCCCCCCCGGCGTCGAGCCTCAGTACCTCGAAGCCGACGTACTCCCAACCGGCGGACTCCGGCGTAACCTTCACGACGCTGCCGTCCTCGTCCGGCCCCTCGCTCCTCGGGACGATTAGTTCCGTCACTCTCTCAACCCCTTCCTGAAGCCTTCACAGGTACCGCCGTTCGGCCTCTTTGTTCGCGGCGTACTCCTCGCGGGCCGCCGCGACGGTCTTCGTCTCTGAGACCTCGGCCACCGGCACGTCCCAGAAGGACTCGTAGTCCGGCACGCCCTCGTAGCGGTCGACGGCGATGTGGATCACGACCGTCCGGTCCGCCCCTTTCGCCTCGGACAGGGCATCCCTGAGTTCGGCAACATCCTGCGTCCTTATGACGCTTGCCCCTAGGCTCTGGGCGTTGGCCGCCAGGTCCACCGGCAGCGTCTCGCCCGGTTCCTCCTCCGTGTCGAGGCCGATGGAGCCGTTCTTGCGGTAGCGGTACTGGGTGCCGAAGCCCTGGGAGCCGACCGAGCGCGAGAGGGCGCCTATGGACGCGAAGCCCGAGTTGTCCACCAGGATTACGGTGAGTTTGTAGTCCTCTTGGATCGAGGTGACGATCTCGGAGTTCATCATCAGGTAGGAGCCGTCGCCCACCATGACGTAGACCTCGCGCGAGGGGTCGGCCATCTTTATGCCGAGGCCGCCGGGGATCTCGTATCCCATGCACGAGTAGCCGTATTCGACGTGGTAGCCCTTCGGGTCGCGCGTCCTCCAGAGCTTGTGCAGATCCCCGGGCATAGAACCGGCGGCGCACACCACCACGTCCTCCGGGTCGGAGAACGAGTTGACGGTCCCTATGACAGTGCTCTGGGCGGGCAGCGGGCCGTGCTCCAGCGCGTAGAGCCGCTCGACCTCCGCGTCCCACTCCCGGTTGGCCTTCTCGCTCGCCTCCCGGTAGCCCGCCTCCACCTCGTAGCCGCCCAGGGCTTCGGAGAGGGCTTCGAGCGTGGAGCGGGCGTCGCCGACGAGCCGCACGCCCTCGTGCTTGGCCGCGTCGAAGTCCGCGACGTTCACGTTGACGAACCTGACGCTCGGATTCTGGAAGGCGGTCTTGGAGGCCGTGGTGAAGTCGCTCCAGCGGGTGCCGACCCCGATCACGAGGTCCGCCTCGCGGGCGGCGCGGTTCGCGGCCAGGGTCCCCGTCGCCCCAACGGCCCCGAGGGCGAGGGGGTGGTCGTAGGGCATCGAGCCCTTGCCCGCCTGCGTCTCGCCGACCGGGATCCCGGTCCTCTCGACGAAGCTCTTCAGGGCGCCGGTTGCCTCCGAGTAGATCGTGCCGCCGCCCGAGACGATCATGGGCCGCTCGGCGTTCTGGACGAGGGCGGCGGCGCGCTCGATCATCTCCGATTCCGGAAGCGGGCGGCCCACGCGCCACACCCGCTTCTTGAAGAACTCCTCCGGGTAGTCGTAGGCCTCGGCCTGCACGTCCTGGGGCAGGGCTAGCGTCACGGCCCCGGTCTCGGCCGGGTTGGTGAGGACGCGCATGGCGGCGAGCGCGGCCGGGACGAGCTGCTCGGGCCGGTTGATCCGGTCCCAGTAGCGTGAGACCGCCCGGAAGGAGTCGTTGACCGAGAGGTCGCCGTCGTGGGGCGCCTCCAGCTTCTGCAAAACGGGATCCGAGACCCTCGTGGCAAAGACGTCGCCGGGCAGCAGCAGCACCGGCAGCCGGTTTATGGTCGCCAGGGCCGCGCCCGTGACCATGTTGGTCGCGCCGGGGCCGATGGAGGAGGTGCAGGCGAGAGTTTGTAGCCGGTTCTTCTGCCGGGCGAAGGCTGCGGCCGCGTGGACCATCGCCTGCTCGTTGCGCGCCTGGTAGTAGGTGAGAAGGTCGGCGTGCTGCTGCAGAGCCTGCCCCACCCCGGCGACGTTGCCGTGGCCGAAGATACCGAAGCATCCGGCGAAGAAGCGTTGCTCGACTCCGTCGCGCTCGACGTACTGGCTCGCCAAAAACCTCACCAGCGCCTGCGCTGTCGTCAGGCGTACTGTGTCCATCTTCTCCATCCCCCTAGCTACTCCGAACCCGCGGTCTTCTCGAGCTCGGCACTTAGCTGGTCGAGTTCCTTTCCTCCCGCCATCATCTTCTCCAGCTCTCCCATGCTGATCTCTTCCTTATCGAAGGTGCCCATGCTGCGCCCATGGTTCAAGACCGTGAACCGGTCCCCGATCGCGTAGGCGTGATGCACGTTGTGGCTGATGAAGACTACCCCGAGCCCCTGCTCGCGGGTCTGGGCAACGTAGCGCAGAACGATGGCTGCCTGTTTGACCCCCAAAGCGCTCGTCGGCTCGTCGAGGATCAAGACCTTTGCCCCGAAATAGACGGCGCGGGCTATCGCCACCGACTGTCGCTCGCCGCCCGAGAGTGTAGCCACCGGCTGCAAGGTGTCGCGGAGCTTGATACCGATCTTGTCCAGCTCCTCGCGGGTTATGCGGTCGGCTTTCGCCACATCGAACATCTTGAACGGTCCCGCGCCCTTCGTGGGCTCGCGCCCGATGAAGAAGTTGCGGGAGATGCCCATCAGCGGGATCATCGCCAGGTCCTGGTAGACGGTGGCTATCCCGCGGTCGATGGCGTCGCGCGGCGAGTCGAAGACGACCTCGTCGCCCTCTACCAGCATCGTTCCTTCGTCGGGCCTGTGGACGCCGGAGAATACCTTGATCAGGGTGGACTTCCCCGCGCCGTTGTCCCCGAGGAGGCACATCACTTCGCCAGCCCTGACCTGCATGGAGATGTCTTCGAGCGCGACGACGTGCCCGAAGTACTTGGAGACGCCTCTAGCTTCGATCAGTGGTGTGGGGTTCTCCATTATCGTGCCTCCGATGCTCTCTTGCGGATGTAGTTGTTAAACAGCACGGCGATGAGCAGCATCACCCCGACGAAGACCTGAAACCAGTCCGTGCTCACGCCGGTGAAGAAGATCCCCTGCTGCACCATGCCGAAGATGAGTGCGCCGAAGAGCGCGCCAACCACCGAGCCGTAGCCTCCGGTCAGGAGCACCCCTCCGATGACCGAGGCGGCTATCGCCTGCAGCTCCAAGAGCGTGCCCCTGAGCACGTCGGCGGAACCCGCGTCGAGCACCTGTATAGTAGCGAGCAGCGCCGCGGACAGGGCCGTGCATATGAACAGCAAGATCTTCACCCGGCTGACCGGCACGCCCACGTTGCGCGCGGCGTCCGGGTCACCGCCGACCCCGAAGATCCAGTTGCCGAACACGGTCCTCTGCAGCACCCAGGTTCCCAGCACGGCCAGCGCCAGCCACCAGATGATAGAAACCGAGAAGTTCCCGAAGGTCCCCGCGAACAGCGGCTTCAATGGGCTGCCGGAGATGGCGCCACTGAAGCCTATCTGCGTACGCCCGGTCAACAGGCGCGCGAAGCCGATGGTGAGGCCGCGCAGCGCAAAGAGCATCCCTAAAGTGACGATGAACGAAGGAAGCCCGGTCCTGACCACCACGTATCCGTTAAAGAACCCGACGACCAGAGCCACCGCGAAGGCGAGGAGCACCGCCGCCCACAGCGGCCAGTTGTACTCGGTTATGGCTATCGCGATGATCATCCCCGCGACGCCGACCATCGAGCCCACCGAGAGGTCGAATTCCCCGGCTATCATCAGCAAGGATACCGGCACGGCGACGATGCCAAGCTGCGCCGCCACCTCAAGGTAGCTGGCCGTCCCGCCCGAGGTGAGGAACCCGCTATTCCCCGCCACGACGGCGAAGAACACGAACACCAGGATAGCTCCGGCAACGGCCGCCAGCTCCGGCCGGGTCAGCCATCTCCTCAGGGCGCCTACCTCGCGGACCCGTTCGGCCGCCCCTGTAGCCGATTGCGTCATCTCTAACTACACCTCCCAATCCACTCGGAGCCTTAGCGGATGCCTTTCTTGCTCAGGTTGATGACCTTCTGCGCGTCTTCTTTGGTGACAAACGCCGGTCCGGTCGGTATCACGCCTATCGGATGCAGCAGGTACTGAACGTAATCGGTCAGGATGGCCACCGGCAGGTACCCCTGCAAGAACTGCTGCTGGTCGACGGCGAACAGCATCTTGCCGTCGCGAATGGCGCTGAGGATCTCCGGCGAGAGGTCGAAGGTGCCGAACTCGAGGCTGCCACTCTTGCCGGAGGACTTGAGCGCCTTCAACCCCGGAATGGCCCCCTGGGGACCGAGCGTCAGCATCCCCTCCACGTCCGGGTTCTGTTTCAGCGCCGTCTCGATCCCGTTCTGCGCAGCGGTTGGATCGTTGCCGTTCACCGCCACCTGCTTTACGCTGCCGCCCAGGCCCTTGTCGAAACCGCCGCACCTCTGGTCCAGGGTGGAGACGCCCTGCTGATGGTTGATGCAGAGCGCGCTCTTTACCCCCGCATCCGCCATGCGTTTTCCGGCCTCGACGCCGGCCTCGAACTCCGTCTGCCCCACGTAGTTGAGCGCCCCCAACTTCTCCCAGACGTCCAGCCCCGCGTTCAACAGCACCACCGGGATTCCCTTGTTAACCGCCTTGCGGACCTTGGGCCCAAAAGCGTCGGCATCCGCGACCGTTGCGGCTATCCCGCTGGGATTCGAAGCGATGGCCGACTCGAAGTTCTGCTGGATCTGCGGGACGTCGTAGGTATCCGGAGCGCGGTAGTTGACCTCCACCCCCAGATCCTTCTTGGCCTGATCGATCCCGTTTATCACGACCGACCAGAACGGATCGGAAGCCGGCCCGTGGCTGACGAACTCGATGCGGATGTCTCCGCGGCTGGTGAGCCCGGCCGCCCCGGCGCCCTCGCTCTGCTGCCCCCCGCCGCAACCGGCGGCACCGAACAACGCAGCACCGGCGATGCCTACGCCCCCCGCCTTCAAGAAGTCTCGACGACTAAAGCCTGTCTCGGCCATTGCTCTGCCTCCTCTCCGTGTTGCCGTTTCAGAGACTCTAGACCTTCGCACCTCGGTCATG
>JBKPOM010000352.1:0-13417 GCA_046733115.1 Actinomycetota bacterium
GGTTTCGCCTGTTATAGTGCGTTCGTACAGTAGCAAAATCGTCGAGAAGGGCTCGTAAAGCGTGGTCAGCACAACTACCGGCAGTCGCATGATGGACAGCACCGACAGGGAGATACTCAACCGCATCCAGCGCGAGGTCCCGCTGGAGCGGGAACCTTTCGAGGCCGTGGGGCGCGAGCTGGGTATTGCGGGCGACGAGGTAATCCGGCGCATAGAGACGCTGAAAAGAGGGCGGGTAATACGCCAGATCAGCGCGATCTTCGACACGCGCGTCCTCGGCTACGAGTCGAGCCTGGTCGCAGCCACGATACCGGCCCACAAACTGAACGAGGGCGCGAAGGCGATAAACTCCCACCCGGGCGTCTCCCACAACTACGAGCGCAACAACGAGTTCAACCTCTGGTACACGGTCGCTGTCCCGTCCAACTCCCGCCTCGGGCTCCAGGGCACCGTCGACGTGCTGCACCACGTAAGCGGCGCCGAGAAGACCCGCATCCTGCCCACCCTGAAGCTGTTCAAGATCGGGGTGACCTTGGATATGAACAAGGGCGCTACTGCCAAAAAGGAGGCCCCTCAGTACGGCGAGTCGGATAGGCAAAGCGCCGACAGAAACGTCTCGGAAGACGACAAGGCCGCCATAAGGGCCCTGCAGGAGGACGTGCCGCTGACGCCCCGACCCTTCGACCTCTGGGGCCGTCAGGTGGGCCTCTCTTACGAGGATCTTCTGGAGAGGGCCTACGACTTGCGGGACCGCAAGATCATGCGCCGCTTCGCCGCCGTCCTCTACCACCGCAAGGCGGGCTTCAGGGCCAACGCGATGGGGGTGTGGCGGGTCCCCGACGAGCGCATCGACGAGGTCGGCGACGCCTTCGCCCACTACCAGGCCGTCTCCCACTGCTACCAGCGCCCAACCTACGAGGACTGGCCCTACTCCGTGTTCTCCATGGTCCACGGCCGCAGCGTCGAGGAGTGCGAGAACGTGCTCGCCGCGATGGCGGAGGAGACGGGTTTGACGGATTACACCTCGCTGTACTCGACCCGTGAGTACAAGAAGACACGGGTGCGCTACTTCACGCCGGAGATGGAGGCGTGGGAGCGCCTCTACGCCGGCATATTGCGCTGATTTAGCTATCAGCTATCAGCCTTCAGCCGCCAGCAAGAACTCGGAGAGTGGCTGTCCGGTGCTATATTGTTGAGTACTGCTTTGCTCGTGGCGCTGTTTGCGGCGTTGCTTGCGGGGGTCGTTACGGGGCTTACGGGTTTCGGACTCGCCCTGATCAGTACTCCTATATTGCTGTTCGTCTACGAGCCGAAGACGGTAGTCGTGCTGACGGCCATCTTTTCTATCTTTATCAACGCGGCGGTGGTGTGGGATTCGTGGCGCGAGGCGCGGCGACGGCTCGCGGTGGCGCTTTTCGTGCCTGCGCTCTTCGGGATCGTGGTCGGGGCCGTGGTCCTGGGCGTGATCAACCCGGTCTACATACGGCTCGGGGTTGGCGCTATCGTGATCCTCTCCGCCCTGCTCCTGGTAAGGGACGTACGGTTGCCGGGGGCGAACACGCGCTGGGGTACGCTCGTCGCGGGCTCGACTAGCGGGGCGCTCTCGACCTCGACGGGCCTCGCCGGTCCCCCGATAGTCCTGCTGCTTGCCTCGCGCGGTCTCCCGAAGCACGAGTTCCGGGGGACTACCGCGCTGTATTTCTTGCCTATGAGCATCGCCGGGCTCGTCGTCCTCGCCCTCCGCGGTCTCGTGGATGCCCCGGAAGTACCCCTCGGGCTCGTGCTCGTTCCCGCGGCCATCGCGGGTAAGGCTCTTGGTACAGCGCTCCTCAAGCACGTCTCCGAAGGTGAATTCCGGGCCGTCACTTTGGGGCTCGTAATCCTGACGGGCACCTTGGGCGTTACGACTGCGGTGTGGGCGCTGTTGTAAGCAGTCCATCCCCGCGCCGGTGAGGGCCCCGTGTTCCACAGCGCTCAGCTTGGTCGCGGTCGTGCCGGACTAGCAGAAGTCGGTCACCGAAGGGTACAGCGAGTAGGGCCTGAGTTGGTCGCTGGGCGTGCCCACGATGCGTATGTCCTCGCCCGTGCTGTCAGGTGTGACCGAGCCAACGAAGGTGTAGCGGTCGATCACGAACGGGATGCCGTTGGAGGTCAGGACATCGGGCCCGTCGGAGAGCTGGAAGTGCAGGTGGGGCTGGCTGGAGTTGCTCGAGCTGCTCAGCTTGCCGATGCGCTGCTTCGTCTCGACGTTGTCGCCCACAGTCACCTCGATGATGCGCCCTCGCGGATTTCAACGGTCACGCATATCGTCTCGGTGTTCCCTTCTCCACTTTGGCTACCGGAGTGCGCACAACCACCTCCGGCACCGCACGCTTCTAGCGTCAAAGGCACTACCTGGGCGGGTAGAGCGGCATCCCCGAAGGGAGGATCGGGGGTAAAGATCGCGCGGTGAATGTCCGTCGCGGCTTTGCGCAAACCCCGGCTATCCTCCCGGGTATGAGTTTCGCGAAAGCCTACTCGACCGCCGCCAGCCACCGTATAGGCTCCATCTAGCCTCCTCCTGCGGCGGGCCTCTCTCGATCCCGAACGGGCGAACCGTGACCGGCCCACGGTTCGAGGGCGGCGAATAGCGCCCGGAGGTTGTGACCTGCGTAATGGAAGGCTATGTATCCGTCGGGCCGCACCAGCAGAACGCTGCCGTGCCCGGCGCCCAGTTTTTTCTAAACTGCCCCTTGAAGTCAATGAGCACCGGCGCCTCCGCCTCCACGGCTTCTGGCGTTCCCTTGTCGAGCACCACGTGGGGACGGACAATCTCGCCGCCATATGTGTTATTCACCTCCTGCACAAGGGAATCGAGTAACCTGCGGTAGGCCCTGAGATGCGTCGCAGAGGCGAAAACGAACAGCGCGTAGCCTGGCTTGCGCAGCAACGCGTAGAGCCGGACAAGGGGCCGCCGCATATCCCAAAGCTCGAGGTCTGGAACACGATCGCCGGCCCTTAGGGCGCCCGCCGGCAGCCCGCGCCGCCGGTCCTCGCGGGCCCCCCAGTAAAGCAGTAGTTGACGCCGATGCCGGAGAGGTCTCCTGCGAGCAGTCTCTGCACGGGCCGCAACGGCACTAGGGTGCGGGCCGCGAGGTCGCGCGCGGCCGCCAGTACCGGATTACGCAGCAAGAAGCTCCTCAACATCATGTCCGTCTCGCGCTGGATGCGGGCGTCCACGGGGTGACGCTCGGCGTCGTAGGAGGCGAGGAGCTTCTCGGGCGCTTCATCGCACAGAACCATGGCCAGCTTCCAGGCGAGGTTGAAGGCGTCCTGGAGGCCGGTGTTCATCCCCTGCCCTCCGGCGGGGGAGTGGGCGTGCGAGGCGTCGCCGGCGAGGATGACCCGCCCGACTCGGTTGGTCGGGACCTGCCTGCTGGGGGAGCGGAAGCGGGTCAACCACCGCGGCTCCCTTATCGTGAGCTTCATCGGCACTATGGCGTCCACCGTATCTTCTTGTAGCTCGGCGAAGGTAAGGCCTTCGCCTTGGGCGCGGTGTTGCTTGGCGAAGTCCACGGCGAAGATACGCGAGTACTCGCCAAGGAAAGGGAGCACCGAAACGAAGCCGCGCCTGGAGGTGAAGTTCGTGATGCGCGACTTCACGAACTCCTCGCCTTCGAGCTTCACGTCGGCGAGGAAGACGACCGAGTCATGGTTCGTGCCCTCAAAAGGGAGCCCCACGGCGCGCCGCACCGCGCTGCGGGCGCCGTCGCACCCGATAAGGTAGCGCGACCGAACGCATTCCTCGTTGCCGTCGGAGAGGCGCACCCTGGATACGACGTGATCACCGTCGGTCTGCTCGAAGCCGACGAACTCCACGCCCCGCTCGATAGCCACGCCGTGCTCGTCAAGCCGTGCTTCTAGAATCTGCTCGGTCTGCGCTTGTGGCAGGATCAGCAGGTAGGGAAAGCGGGTGTCGAAACCCCGCATCTCCACCGAGACGGGCTGCTTGCCCGAGCCGAGTCCCACGTTCAATCCGGGCGCCGGGTAGCCGCGCCGGACAAACTCGTCGGCGAGCCCGATCAGGTCCATCGTCTCGAGCGTCCTTGGCTGCACCACGAGGGCTTTGGAGAGCTGCGAACTCTCGGTAGCCTTCTCGACGATCCGAACCTCCACCCCGCGACGCGCCAGCTCGCCGGCGGCCATGAGACCGACCGGACCGGCGCCGACGACCAAGACCTCCGTCTCACCCTGCACCCTTTCGAACCCGTTTACATCTTCCACTCTGTTCATCCTTTCTCCTTGTCTGATGCGAGAAGCCAGGATCCCGCCGATGGCGAGCGCCGAGGCCGACCACGTTAACCGCCGTCTCCTGGTTCAATGAACGCTTTACTAACCGCAACATCTCGTGGAGCGCCGCCCTCGTCGTCCAGGCGAATTCGTCTCTGGGTGCCGGGAACACGATCGGGTCGAGCAGCAACTACACACCGACGAGAGAAGCGTGTTCCCAGCTCCGGGTCCAGGACGGGACGAGGACGAGCGGCGTACTCAAAAGGCGGGTTCACGCGCTCTACGGGTTGGAGTGGTGCTCGAACATCTTCCTGAAAAGGGTAGAAGGGCTCTCTTCTCGAACACGGCATGACAAGATCACCTCCCCTTGGCGGCATGGTCGACAGGTCCGGTCTTGCCGCCACCCTCGCCCCGGCGCGCGTCGAACTTCCCCTGCAGCCCGAAGATGCGGAAGCGCAGCCGGTCGAGCAGGCGGTCGGGCAATACTTCGGAGAGGACGAGTAGCACCCGCGCGTCGGCTCCCACCGGGTAGCGGGTCTTCGGTATAGGTTCGGTCAGAGCACGGAGTACCGCCTCGGCGACAAGCTCGGGCGGGCTTCCCGCCCGTGTGCGCGCGACGGCGCGGGCGACGGCGGTCCTATAGGCGTAGGCGTAGCGGGCACGGCCGGCGGCAGGGAGCCCCTCTATGGTAGCTTCCGCAGCTGCCTCGAGCTTGTCGACGGCGCGGGTGGAGATCGAGCCGCCCTCGATCAGGGCGACGTGTATGCCCCAGGGGTGGAGCTCCATCCGCAGCGCGTCGTTCACAGCGACGAGCGCTCGCCGGGGGGAGCTGATGGTGCCAGCGAAGGGCATAGTGATCCGCCCCCCGACCGAGCCGACGTTCACTATCCGGCCGGTCGCAGCGCGTATCAATGGCAGGAAGGCTTGCGTCACCGCCAGGTGCCCGAACACGTTGACCTCGAACTGGCGCCTGAATTCCTCGAGCGGTACGTACTCGAGCGGCCAAGCTTCTCCGATGCCGGCGTTGTTCACAAGCCCCGCGATCCCCTCATCGCCCACCGCTTCTTCGACCGTGGGCGCGGCCGATGCGACGAGGTGCTCGTCAGTGACGTCGATGAACAGCGGTGTAAGGCGGCCCGCCGGGGCCGCCCCTTCGAGTGCTTCCGCATCCTCCTCCTTCCTGACCCCGGCGAAGACGCGGAATCCCGAGTGGGCCAACTTCATCGCGGAGGCGCGTCCGATCCCGCTCGACGCGCCGGTCACGACTACCGCTCTCGGACGACGCCCGAAGTGCGCCGAAGGCACCCGAGACTTGCTCCTGATCATGCCGTTCTCCTTTGAGTGTTTCGTGTGCGTCGCGATGTAGCAGCCGGTCTACGACGCAAGTACCGTGCAAGGTACCCTGGCTCTCCCTTCACCTGCCTGCCGCAGAGGGCTACATTGCCTCGAGAATCGTGTCGAGCTCGCGCAGTGCCGCAGCCGCCTTTGCTATGCCACACTCGGCGAGGAACCTTACGACGTCGCGGATCTCTTCCGGATTGGCCCCGCTCTCGCGCGCCAGGTGAACGTGGGCTCGGTACGAGTCGCCCAAGGTCTGCTAGGCGACGTCTGCCGTCAGCGCGAGGTACACCCGCTCCCGCGCACCCAACCCCGGCACCGACCACGACCTCTCTATCCGGGACGCGATGAAGCCGGCCAACCACTCATCCGTGGTCTCGAAACCTTCGTCGGGACGCAGGTGCTTGTCGGGTAGCGTCGACGAGCCATCGCCGTTTGCCTCGGCCGCCGCACTCCGGAGATCGATCCCGAGCTCGGCCGCGACGGCACCGAGCCGCTCGAGGGCGTCGGCGGCGGCCGGGTAACCCGCGTATGGTCCGATGAAGCGCACCACGCCCAGGAGGTCAGCAAACGGCACGCCGTGAGAGAGCGCGGCCTGGACGTGGAGCCGGAACGCCAGGCCGAGGTGCTCCCGGCAAACGTCGTTAGCCAGGTTGAGCAGGAGCTTCTCCCGGGTGCTCGTACCCGAGAGACTGTAAGTCAGTGCCCCGGTCTCTAGGGCAATCTTCTGGAACTCGGGATCTATGTCCCCGAGCGGCTGGCTGGGCAGGTCAACCATGGCACACCCTTTCTCCTGAAGTCTCGAAGATCGGGACACCGGTCGCGAATCCTCGAGGTGCAGTCATCAGTTCGGCGCAGCTCTTCCCACCGGTATGGTCACGTCAGCGGTGACGAACTGCGGTGAACGCGACCGCCACGCCGCTCAGTGGTGGACCGGTTCGAGCACACGCTCGTTCGTCCTGCTCACCATCACCGGACCGGCGAGGGTGTCGATTTCCTCGACTTGAAACTCGACTAGAGCCTCGCGCACCCCCGCCGCTGCGGGCTCGGACCGCCGGTACCCTTCCTCGTTCTCGAACACCGTGACCGTCATGATCGTCCCTCCACCGGGGGCGATCGCTTGGTAGTGGAGGATGCCAAGCTGCGCCTGGAGTCGGTCGGCAAACTGCATGTCGATTTTGTGCATAAGGTCGTCTATCGAGCCGGCTCCCATCTTGTAGCGGCGGATCATCGCGTACATCGCGTACTCCTTTCGTCGCTCCGTGTTTTTCAAACTGTACTGTACAGTTTTATAGTATGCTCTCGCGTTTTTGCTGTCAAGGTACGACTTGGTGTTGGGCAGCGCCTACGGACTTCGCGTCTTCTTTCGGGCCCATCGGCTTAACGCCGGTGGGTGTTCGGGAGATCTCGGGTGGGAGCAAAACGCCTATCCGTCACTACTAGGACGCTACGCCAGCGCATTTCCCGGCCAGGGTGCCGGAACGTCGCCGTGAACGCTAGAAGACTGCCGAAGCGGCAAAGGGTGGTGCCTGAAGGATACAGATTCCAAAGGCCAGGCACCCGCGTCTGCGGCCGGCCGGCGAAACCTCGGGCGGCTGTGGGAAGCGCGCCGACGGCCTCTATGCGGAGAAGGTATCGCCGCCTGAGCACCTCCGCGCGCCAGCCGGGCTGCGCCGCGTCGAGCAGATCCTCGAGCTGCTCGCGCTCGTCTTCGCGAGGATCAGTAGGGTGCCTCGGATCGAGCTGCTTGAACGCGCAGATCAGCGCCCCTCCTTTAGGGGCGACGCGCGCGTAGGCGGATTGGGCGGTCATGAACCGCGAGCCCTCGAGGTCCTGAACCACGGGGTACTGCGGAGACGGCAAGCGGCCGAGGGCGAACTTCCGCGGCGGGCAGGAGAGGAAGCTACCCGCAGAGCGCCGGTGATGATCATAGTGGTCCTGCCCTGCTTTCGTCCGGCTACGGTCACCGGGCATCTCGCCGCACCGGGGCGCGTCGCAAGTTGCCACCGGCGTTCCGGCCGTCGATCCGTCAAGACCTTGACGGTACAATGCCCTCGGTCCATAATCGAACTGTACTGTTCAGTTTTGCATGCGAGGTGACAAGGATGGTTCGACCGCAGGAGCTGAACCCTCGGGCCAGGGCGAAGCTCGAACAGATCCGCGAAGGTGCCCAGCGGATATTTCTTGAGAGGGGATTCGCGGGTGCGAGCACCGATGCAATAGCCTCGGAGGCCGGCGTGTCGAAGCAGACCCTCTACGCCTACTACGCGAGCAAGGAAACGCTTCTTGCCGATGTGCTGCGGCACCTCATACATGAGAATCCTCAGAACCCGCTTTCGGAGGTGGAGGAGATGCCGCTCGACACCTCAGAGGAGCTCCGTGGTGCGCTCGACTCTCTGGCGCAAAGGGCCATCACGAGCCTCATGCAGCCCGATTATCTCGCGTTGATCCGGGTGGTGATTGCCGAGACGCCCCGTCTTCCCCAGGTCGGCGCCCTGTTCAGGTCTGCGGTTCCGGAGCAACTTCTTGGAGGCGTCGTAAGGATCTTAGAGGGTGCTCGGGCCAAGGGGGTGGTCGGTAAGGTGAATGCTGACGCGGCGGCGTCCCGCATGTTCATGGGCGCGTTGCTTACCTACGCCATACTCGACGGGCTGCTCGTCGGCGAGGGTCCGCCCCGACCACCCGCGCCCGAGCAGATCGCGGCAGTGGTCGACCTGTTCATGAAGACTATCTCGTAGCGCGCTACCCAAATCCAAAGTGATTTGCAGGGTGAGAAATACCAGCTACAAAGAGTACGTTTCAAAACTCCTGTACGTCATAGGAGTATGGCCAAGAAAGGTAGGTAACACGCTGTGGCAAGGATCGAGGGCGTAGATCCCGATCGCGCCCAGGGACCGGTAAAGGCCGTCTTCGAAGCCCAGACCAGAAAGTGGGGAGCTCCGCTCTTAAACCACGTGATCTACGCGCGTCGCCCCACCATCTTTCGGGGAGCACGAGCGATGTGGAGCGGGCTTGACTCCTCCGGCCTCATCGACGGCAGGCTCGTCTCCCTCATCAACCGGCGGGTCGCCACCATAAACGGCTGCGAGTTCTGACAAGATCTGAACGCTGCCGTGAGCAGCGAGTTGGGAGTCTCCGACGAGAAGATACTCGCCCTGGAGGAGTATGTCACGAGTCCCCTGTACGAGGAGAAGGAGCGCGTGGCCCTGGAGTACGCCGACCGGATGACCTTCACCGACAAGGACGTGGACGACGAGCTATTCTCCCGGTTGCGCGGGTACTTCGACGATGACGCCCTGGTGGAGCTCACCGCTGCCATCGCCTGGGAGAACTCATCGAGCAAGTTCAACCGGGCCTTGCGCGTACCCTCGCAGCGCCTGTGGAAAGGCTCAGATGGGTAGTGATGCCTAAAAACTGGCGTCCTCATCGACACATCTTCCATCGACCCACGAGGGCGGTATGTGTCCAACAAGGTCGCCCTTACTCAGTGCTATCAGGTTGGCGTGGTGCGCCAGGCGAGCCACATCCCGTGGTAATCGCACACCGCCAAGCGCCGTTTCTCCCGGTAACCGTACCGGTAGGCGTATAGGGAGAGCACGGAGTGGCCCGCATCGGACGGCTCCATTGCGACCCGCAGCAGCAGTTCACGCGGCGTCGAGAGCTCGGCGAGCAAGGCGTCCATCCGCCCGCGGTCCTGCGGGGCGAACTGGTAGACGGCGTGGGCGTGAAAGACGCACGGTACCGTCTCCTCCGATATGGCCTTCAGGTGGCCCGGCAACGCGGTGAGGGCGTCGCCGGGCTCTACGGGCGGAGGATTACTCAACGCGACTTCCAGGGCGCGGCGCAGGGTCTTGGCCCGCGCCGTGTGCTCGGGCCAGACGCGCGCACGTTGCCAGAGTCGGGCGCCCGGATCGCGTACGTCGACGGGGTGGAGGTCCACGCCCACGCGCGAAGCGACTCTAGGAAATGCCTCAGGCAAGGGGGGATGGCTGGCTCCTCTCAAGGAACAGGAGATCCGCACGGATGAGCCGGCTTCGCCGCGTAGCACGCCGTCGCCGTAATCGTAGGCGTAGCGGTCGAAGAGCAGGTTCAACCCGGCGCTAGTGCCGACCTCCACCAAAGCTAGCGGTCGGCCGCGCGTCATCCCGGAGGCGAGCGCGAACGCCGGCAGCAGGCACGCAGAGCGACCAACCTCATTGGTTTGCACCCGCCGCCTTGCGATGAGCTCCCTTATATCCTCTTGGCGTACGAGGCAGAACCGACGGAAGGTCGGCACGGGATCGCCAGTTCGGGTCGCAGCGCCAACGATGCTGGGATAGTAGGTCGCGAGCGGCGGACGACGCGGTTTCCCGTCTCGCAGCAGCAGGTAGTGCACGGCCGCGAGCAAGAGGAGACCGGCGGGCTGGTCCCGGCGGGCTGCCGCAGCCAGGGCGAGCAGGTCCGGGTCGTCGGCAACGCCGAGGAGCAATCGCCCGTACAGCGGAGCGGAGGCGCGCACGCCCTCGGCGTACCGAACGAAGTGTCCCGCGAGGCCTTTGGTAGGGTATTCTTCGGGGTCACGGCGCGTGCTCACGATTCATTCCTGTAGTCGGGTAGCCCATATTGTATTAACGTAGCCGGCCGTCCCGCCGGTATTGGGTTACCGTGCTGATCGTGGACCGTCAGTAGGTCTCTGGCGTCAGATAAGCGCGCGAGTTTGCGGTCGTGACGTTGTGAAGCTGCGGAGAGGCATCCATCATTCGTCCGCGCACTTGCGCTCCTTCCGTAGGAACAGCCATTCCGTCTGCTTGGAATACGAAATAACCTTAACCCTAGTGACTACGCCTTAAAATACCATGGAGGCCCCTACCTGCGCAGGCGCGGCCTGCTTTAAACACTAGGGGAGCGGGGGCGGTGCGCGGCAGCGGAGGGATGCCTCCGCTGCCGCGCAGGTTTTGAGGCTAGTTCTTGGACCGGCCGGTCGATCTCTTCGAGTACGCTGGCCATCCTCGCCAAACCTCGCCGACCTCAGCGAGCGTCGCCGCCACGCTGGCGAAACCCCTTGGCGTGGCTCAGTTACGGTCCTTGGTACCTCAGACGCACTTCTTGTGCTCCTGCTGAAAGCAGGGCGTGACAGCGAATTTCAGTGTAGTTGACCTGTATCGGATGATGCGTACGAAAGGTTTTGCCGAAGGGCTTACTCAGGACCTACTCGACCGATCGTGCATGTATGGCATGCGCGGGTCAATACCAACGCAACCTGCTGTGAAAGCGCAGTTCAGGCGGCGTAGTAATCTGAAAAGGAGATAAGGGCGACGGTTATGGTGGCGGCGATCACCAGCAACGAGGCCAGGATGGGTAGATGCAGGCCGAAGCCCTGCGCCACGACTTCGCCCCGACGAAGACCAGGATCGCCGCCACCCCATAGTGCAGGTAGACGAAGCGGTCGACCAGTCCTTTCAGCGCGAAGTAGAGAGCCCGTAATCCCAGAACGGCGAAGACGATCGAAGAGTAGGCTACGAAGGCGGTCTGTGTGACCGAGAGCACCGCCGGCACTGAGTCCACGGCGAAGATGATGTCCGAGGTCTCGATGACGACGAGTGCGGCGAGGAGCGGCGTGGCGAAGCGTTTGCCGTCCCGCTTCACGAAGAAATTGTGGCCGTGGTACTCTTTGGTGACCGGCATTAAGCGCCTGAAGAGTCTTAGCACCCGATTGTTCTGGTAGTCGGCCTGCTCGCCCTCGGCACTGGTGCGGCGCAACATGCGCAAGCCCGTAAAGATCAAGAATGCGCCGAAGACGAAGACGGGCAAGTGAAGGCCGAGAGCAGAACCGTGCCGGACAGCACGAAGATCGCCCGGAACACTATAGCCCCGATCACGCCGTAGAAGAGGACGTGGTAGCGGTCACGCTCGGGCACAGCGAAGCTGGTGAAGATCACGCTGAACACGGAGAGGTTGTCCACCGAGAGGCTCTTCTCTAGCAGGTAGGCGGCGAGGTACGCTTCGGCCCCACCCACGCTAGCCAGATACCAGACGAACCCCCTGAAGGCGAGGGAGAAGGCGATCCAGAATCCCGAAGGCCACATCGCCTCCTTGAACGGCACCTCTCTCGCGTTCCGGTGGAGCACGAAGAGATCGTCGAGGAACAGCAGCGCAAGCACGAGCCCGACGAAGACCAGCCACGCCCGCAGCGGGAACGGCGGTGCCGACATTACCCCTCCTCCCCTCTGGCGCCCTCCTCCGGGTACCCGCCGACTACGAGCACGGTCCTGTTCGCATGGCGCAACACCTCCTCGGTCGGAGACGCTTCCGATGAATGCGTGCTCCAGCCTGGACATGCCCTCAGCGCCCAGGAAGACGGGGTCGGCCCCCACCTCCTCAGCCACGGAGAGGATCGTCTGCTCGGGCCTGCCGAAGACGACCAGCTCCTCGCACTCCACGCCTGCCTCCTCCGCCAACGCCCGCACCTTGCCCGTCGCCTCCCAGCCTTACTGCGAGAGCATCTCGACGAACTCCCCGTAGTGGATCCCCGAATGGAACAAGGGGTGCTCGTCGATGACGTAGAGAACAAACAGCTTAGACCCGAGGCCACTTGCCAGCCGCCCGGCGTACTTGCCGGCGCGCGAGGATACCTCCGAGCCGCCCGTGGCGACAAGCACCGACCGTCCTTCCCGGGCTCCGGTCTGTGCGCTGGAGAACCCCTACCTTCGAGGCCGGGTGCGGTTCGGGGGTGACGAGGATCGGTCCTCTCGTCTCGCCCAGTATCCGGTCCAGCGCCGCCCGCACTATCACACGCCCCGCCCGGCCTAGAACCTTCGATCCGAAGCTCAGGAGGACTGGCTTCTGCGCTTCGGCCTGGAGATCGAGGATGGCCCGTGGCACGTCACCGACGAGCGGACGCACCCGCGGCCGCTGGCCCACGACCTCCTCGATCTCGTCTGCCCGGATCGCGAGCACCCGCTCCATGTCGCGGAGTCCGGCCTCCGCGTCGTCCGTGTTGGCTTCGTCCACCACCCCCGACCAGTTCGACCCCGACACCGGGAGCCCGTCCGAGGCTCGTGCCGAGCAGCCCCGCCCGCTCCGTGTCCTCGAAGGATCTGTAGCCGACGAGTATGTGCTCCGGCGGCCACGCCTCCGCTCCCTCGCGCACGATCAGGACCCGGCACGGCGAGCGGTGGGCGAGCCCCGTGGAGACACTGCCCAACGCCAGGCGTCCGAGCCGCCCCATCCCCGACTCCCGACGATCACGAGTCCCGCGCCTATCTCCTCGGCCTGTTCGACGATCGCCTCGACCGCCTGCCCATCCATGAGGTAAGCCCCGGCAACCGTCCCGCCTTCCTCCTCTATCCACCATACCTGCTCCTCGAGCGCCTCACGCCCGACGTCTTCGAGTCCGCTCCTTATGACGTGGTCGAAGTGGGGGGAGGGGCCGGTGTGCCAGACGTGGACCACGTGCAACTCCGCCCCGCCCTTCTTCGCGAGATCGACTGCCGCCCTAGCAGGGGGGCGTGTTCTCCAACCCGTCGCTCGCAAGCAGTATCTTCTCCGGGAAACCGTTCATTTTCCAATTCCTTTTTTAGCCTCTATTCCAGTTCAACTATTCTGGGTCACCGCTCTCCCAGAGCGAGCTTTCGAGCCCCGCGGCACCCATGTCGGTGGCAGGCTACCTCTTCCCGGTCTCCCCGAGGATAACGAACACCTCCTCTATCAGCGCCCGGCTCTTGTCGGGCGCCAGGTCGCTGGGGTGGATGGTCTGCTTCTCGCTCTGAAGCCCGTACAGCTCGGCTTCCTCGAAGAGGTCGCGGTTGACGACCCGCACCACGGTGTCGAC
>JBKPOM010000353.1:0-8475 GCA_046733115.1 Actinomycetota bacterium
GGAAGAGGCCGGGGTGAAGAGCATGATCGGCCTGATGTACCGCCACGTCCCGGCGGTGGAGTACGCCAGAGAGCTCATCGCGGCCGGGGAACTCGGGGAGATCACGCACTACCGCGGCTACTTCCTCGCCGACTACGCCGCCGATCCGAACGGCGCCTTGACCTGGCGCTACAAGCTGGACGGCGCCGGTCTCGGGGTGCTAGGCGACATCATGCCCCACACGGTGGACATGGCCCAGAATCTGCTCGGCCCCATCGAGAGCGTCTCCTCCGAGAAGGAGACTTTCATCCGGGAGCGCCCGCGGGTGCCGGAGGGCATGGGTACGGGCCACTTCGTCGTCGAGGGCGGCGAGATGGGCACCGTCGAGAACGAGGACTACGCGGCCAGCCTCGTGCGCTTCGAGAACGGCGCGCGTGGGACGCTGGAGAACAGCCGCACCTGCATCGGGCCGCACGTCAGGAACAGCTTCGAGGTCAACGGCACGCGCGGCGCCCTCTCCTGGGACTTCCAGCGCCTGAATGAGCTGGAGCTGTACAGGACTGATTCGGCGGGCGACCGGGGCTACCGCACCGTCTTCGCCGCCCCGGGTATGGGCGACTTCGGCCGGTTCCAGCCGGGGGCGGGCATCTCGATGGGCTACGACGACCTGAAGGTGACCGAGGCGTGCAAGTTTCTCGCCTCCATAGCCGAAGACCGCCAAAGGGAGCCGGGTATGCGCGAGATCGCCTCGGCGATGCGCGTAGTGGAGGCGATGGACCGCTCCTGCGAATCCGGAAACTGGGAGGCGGTCTCCGCCGCAGCGTCCGCCGCGCGGGCGGCAGCCGGCGAGCGCGGCACGGAAGGAGCCGGGGCATGAACGACGGGCGGAACCGTACGCTGGACCTCGTGTGCATCGGGCGCACCTGCGTGGACCTCTACGCGGAGCAGGAGGGGGCGCGCCTGGAGGACGTGCAATCTTTCCGCAAGTACGTCGGCGGCAGCGCGACGAACATCGCCTTCAACACGGCTAGGCTGGGGGTCAGAAGCGCCATGCTCACCCGCGTGGGTGAAGAGCAGATGGGGCGCTTCGTGCGCCGGACCCTGGAGGACGTCGGCGTGGACGTAAGCCACGTGACCTTCGACCCTAAGCACCTGACGCCCTACGTTCTTCTCGCCATTCGAGATATAGAGGACTTCCCAAGGATCTTCGCCTACGGCGACGCGGCCGACCTCGCCATCGACGAAGCCGACGTAGACCCGGACTTCATCGCCTCCTCGAAGGCGCTGCTCGTGACGGGCACGCCCCTTAGCAGACCCGGGAGCCGCGCGGCCTCGCTCAAGGCGGTAAAGGCAGCGAAGGAGGCCGGGACCAGCGTCGTCTTCGACCTCGACTATCGGCCGGTGTTCTGGGGTGTGGCCTCCCACGAGCAGGGCGGCGAGATGTTCGTCGCCAGTGAAGAGGTCACAGAAGGCTACAAGTCCGTGCTGCCGGACTGCGACCTCGTGGTCGGGACCGAGGAGGAGATCCGGATAGCCGGTGGCTCCACCGACACCCGCGAGGCACTCAGAAGCATCCGGGACCTGAGCGAGGCGACAATCGTGCTGAAGGTTGGCGCGACGGGGGCCATAGTCTTCCCCGAAAAGATCCCTGACGACCTCGAAGAGGGGGTTAGGGTGCCTGGCTTCCCGGTGGAGGTCTTCAACTCCGTGGGCGCGGGCGACGCCTTTATGAGCGGCTTCCTCTCCGGCTGGCTGCGCGAGGAGCCGCTGGAGGAGTGCCTGCGGATCGGGAACGCCTGTGGCGCCATCGTAGTCTCCCGCCACGGCTGCTCCCCGGCTATGCCGACCCCGCAAGAGCTGGAGTATTTCCTGAACATGCCCGAGAGGCCGCGCCGGCTCAGGGACGACGAGCGGCTGGAGCACCTCCACCGCGCCACCACCCGCAAGAGCCCCGCCGAGCTGCACGTGCTGGCTATAGACCACCGCTGGCAGCTCGAAGAGCTGGCCGACGAGTTGGGCGTGGATCGCGGGCGCCTGCGCGAGCTCAAGGTTCTCCTCGGGCAGGCGTTCCGGCGCGTGGCAGAAGGCGATAGCGCGGCTGGGTTGCTGGTGGACGACATCTACGGAGATAAGGCGCTGGAGGAGCTGACCGGGAGTGGGCTCTGGATCTCGCGCACCGTCGAGGTGGCGAAGAGCCGGCCAGTGGAGTTCGTCGGGGGGCCGAACGTTGCCGCCACGCTCAGGGCGTGGCCGCAGGAGCACGTGGTCAAGTGCAACCTGTACATGCACCCGCAGGATAGCCCGGAGATCAAGGAGTTGCAGGAGCAGAGGGTCTCCCAGCTCTTCGAGGCCTGCGTGCGTGAGGACCGGCTGCTCTTGATCGAGATCCAACCCCCACTAGGCATGAGCTACGACGAGAGTAGCGTTGCGGAGCTGCTCGATGGCTTCTACGAGATCGGGGTGCGCCCCGACTGGTGGAAGGTGCCGCCGGACCCTGATCCCGGCGTCTGGGAGAGGATTGGGGACGTCGTCCGTAAGCATGACCCGTACTGCGCGGGCGTGCTGGTCCTCGGGCGGGCGTTGGAGGAAGAGAAGCTCGCCGAAAGCTTCGTCGCGGCGGCCTCCGAGCCCCTGTGCAACGGGTTCGCGATCGGGCGCTCGATCTACGGGGAGGCGGCGCGCCGCTGGTTGGCCGGGGAGATCGACGATGAAAAGCTCCTATCCTCGGTAACCGAAAGCTACGAGCGAATGGTCTCGCTCTGGCAGAAGGGAACGGAGCGCTGGGCGCGGGAGGGCGCCGCGCGATGAGCGAGATCGGAGTTGGGCTGGTCGGCTACAGGTTCATGGGCCGCGTCCACTCCAACGCCTACCGCCAGGTCGCGCGCTTCTTCGACGTGGACCCAGCGCCAAGGATGGTCACCCTCTGTGGTCGCAACGAGGCTGCGGTAAGAGAAGCGGCGACCTCTCTGGGCTGGGAAGGTTACGAGACGGACTACGGGCGCATGCTGGAGCGCGACGACATTGGGCTAGTGGACATATCCTCGTCTGGTGACACCCACCACGAGTTCGTACTGGCCGCTCTCGAGGCGGGCAAGCATGTCTTCTGCGAGAAGCCGCTCGCCAACACCCTCGCCGAGGCCCGGGAGATGATGGAGGCTGCCCAGCAGGCGGGCACGGTGAACATGGTCTGCCACAACTACCGGCGGGTACCCGCGGTTCAGCTTGCCAAGAAGTTCGTGGACGAGGGCCGTATAGGGGAGATCCGTCACTGGCGGGCGGTGTACCTCCAGGACTGGCTCCTGGACCCTGGATCTCCCCTGACGTGGAGGCTGCAAAAAGAGACGGGGGGAGCGGGGCCCCTTGCGGACCTGGGCTCCCACCTTGTGGACCTCGCGCACTTCCTCGTGGGATCCATAACCGAGGTCGTAGGAACCGCCGAGACCTTCGTCAAGGAGCGTCCCCTGCCCGGTACGGACGCCGAGAGCCCGCAGATGGGTCAGGTGACGGTCAACGAAGCGGCGGCATTTCTGACGCGATTCGCGTGCGGGGCCATAGGGACCTTTGAAATGTCCCCTCTGGTCCCGGGGCGCAAGGCCCGCGAGCTCTTCGAGATTAACGGCTCCAAGGGAAGCGTCCTCTTTGATTTGGAGCGAATGAACGAGCTTAAGGTCTATTTTGAGGAAGATCCACCGGAGGCTTCGGGCTTCCGCACGATCCTGGTGACGGAGCCGGAGCATCCGTACATGGAGGGGTGGTGGCCGCCGGGGCACATCATCGGCTACGAGCACACCTTCGTGCACACGGTCAAAGACCTCCTAGATGGGATAGCGGTGGGCGAGAGCCCCGCGCCCACCTTCGAGGACGGCTACCGCACCCAGGCGGTACTGGATGCTGTAGAGCGGAGCGCCGTGAGCCGGGAGTGGACGAACCCCGCGATCTACGAATCGAAGGCCAGATAGGTTGAGGTGATCCGGTGAGTGTGGCGCCTACGGGCCGGAACTTAATTACCAAAGAAGATGCGCGGGTGGTGACCGATCTCAGCGAGGAGGGCATACGCTGAAGTGTTGAGGCGTAAGTGGGTCTTCGGTGGAGCCCTCCCGACGAACCGGAGGTGTGAGGAGCCGTGACAGCAGCCAAGATGGGCGGAGCTGTTTTCGCAGATATTGGTGAACTGGCCGTGATGGAGCGGGACGTACCAGTACTGGAGAGGCCAAACGAAGTGATTTTGGACGTGCAGGCGTGCGGCATCTGCGGCACCGATCTGCATATCTTGGCCGATCCTCCCGGTCAGCCGGCCACCCTCGGTGTCGTTCTCGGCCACGAGATCGTCGGCGTGGTTTCCGAGGCCGGCGAGGACGTAGTTAGCCTTCGACCTGGAGAACGCGTGGTCGTTGCACCGAACATCTCCTGCGGACAGTGCGTCTGGTGCCAACGGGGTCTGCGCAATCACTGCGACCATTTCACCACGATCGGCATATACCAAGACGGGGGGTTGGCCCCGTACGTCCGCGTGCCGGCTGAGAACTGTTTCCCCATCTCTTCGGAGATCCCGAGCCATATCGCCGCACTTGCCGAACCGTTGTCGACGGTTGTGAACGGTGTTCGGTTGGCTCAACCCTTCCCGGGTCAGAGCGCGGTCGTGATCGGTGCCGGGCCGGCGGGACTGATGTACGCGGCGCTTTTAAGGTTTGCGGGCGCAACGGTCACCGTGTTGGAGCCCTCAAAAGAGCGCGCCTCGCTGGGCACGGAGATGGGCGCCGCACACACGGTCGATCCTACTCAACAAGACCCGGTCGGCACCGTGCGAGATCTGACCGGCGGCCTGGGGGCCGATATCGTGATCGATGCCGTGGGATCCCAGTTGCCGGTCGCGATGCAGGTCGTGCGGAAAGCCGGCCGCATAGTCTTGTTCGGGATCGGCCCGGCTAGATCCGATTTCGCTCAGGAGGACGTTACCCGTAACGAGCTGACGCTTGTTGGTGCCTTTATCGGACAGGCAGTTTTTCCGGACGCGATTCGCCTTCTGGAGCAACATGCTGAAGACTTCGCGCCCCTTGTAACCCATCGCGTCGGCATTGAAGAGATACCAACGGCTATGGAGGAGATGCGTGCCGGACGAACCGGAAAGGTAGAGATCGAATTCGCCTGATGACGGGAAGGGTGACGGTGGACGAACAGGGTGCGTTCCTGGCCCGGTTCGAGAACGGGGTGATGGGCACTTTGAGGCCACATTCGAGGACGGCTACCGCTGCCAGGCCGTGATCGACGCCGTAGAGCGGAGCGAGGAGAGCCGGAGGTGGCCCACGCCTGAAATCCACAAACCGAAGGAGGATTAGATGAGGAATTCTGAGCAGATTGCGGTCGGCGTCATCGGGACGGGCGGCATGGGCGGCATGCACGCTGAGAATCTGCACTCCAGGGTCGCGGACGCGAGGTTGGTGGCCGTTGCCGACCTGGACACGGCTCGCGCCGAGAAGCTCGCCGAGAGGAGCGGCTCCGCCGTTTTCCAGGACGCTGTCGATTTGGTCCGGGACGACAGCGTCGAGGCCGTCGTGGTCGCCTCGCCGGACCCGACCCACGCGCCCCTAGTGCTGGAATGTCTGAAGAACGACAAGCCGGTGCTTTGCGAAAAGCCGCTGGCTGATAGTGCCGATGCTGCCCTCAAGGTCGTGGAGGCCGAGGTCGAGCTGGGAAGGAAGCTGGTGCAGGTCGGCTTCATGCGCCGCTACGACCCGCAGCACGTCGCGGTCAAGGAGGCGGTTGAATCCGAGGCCGTCGGGGAGCCCGTGGTGTTCAGGGGATGGCACAGGAACGCGGACGTGGATCCCGGCGTAAATTCGGAGTGGGTCGTCATAAACGCAACGATCCACGACATTGACTCGGCCAGGTGGTTTCTCGAGCAGGAGATCGAGGAGGTGTACGTTCGCGGCGTAAACACCGCGCCTAAGCTCGGCGAAGACGTCTGGGATCTGCAGCTGGTCCAGCTCTCCACGACCGGCGGGCGCATGGGCACGATAGAGACGAACGTTGTCTGCGGCTACGGCTATGAAGTGGGGGTGGAACTCGTCGGTGAACGGGGCACCGTCCGCACCGCACCGCCGAGCGGCGCGGTGGTGCGCCGGGATCGCGCGGCCTCCCAACGGATAGAGGACGACTGGCTCGACAGGTTCCACACGGCGTACGTGATCGAGATGCAGCAGTGGGTCGAATGGCTCCGCAACGGGCAACCTACCGGCCCGGACGCGTGGGACGGGTACGCTTCGCTCGTCGCCGCCGATGCTTGTCTCGCCTCGCTGCGATCGGGTTCTCCACAAAAGGTGGCGAAGCTGAATGTGCCGGCGCTCTACGCGAAAGAGGGTTCGGGGGTGGTCCGGTGAAGGGAGACGCGCGCGTCGCGGGCGCCCCAGTGTCGTGGGGGGTCATCGAGATACCGGACTGGGGTTACCAGATGCCCGCCGACCGGGTGCTGCGCGAGGCGGCGTCGCTCGGCCTGGCGGCCATGGAGGCGGGCCCTGAGGGCCTGCTGCCGCGGGACCCCGCCGAGGTCTCCAAGATGCTGGCGAAGTACGAACTCAGCCTCGTAGGTGGGTTCGTGCCCGCGGTGCTGCACGAGCCGGATCTCCGCGAGAGGGAGTTGACGCTTGTCGAGCGGCGCGCGAAGTTCTTTGATGCGGCCGGAGCCGACGTGCTGGTGCTGGCCGCGATCACTAGCACGGGAGCCTTCGAGCAGACTGCCGAACTCGACGACGCCGCGTGGCGGGCGTTGTTCGAGTCCCTCTCAGCGGTGGAGGAGACCTGCGCCCGGCACGGCCTCACGGTCACGCTGCACCACCACCTCAACACCGTGATCGAGCGCGACGACCAGCTCCGGCGCTTCCTGGAGGGTTGCGACACGGGACTGTGCCTGGATACCGGTCACCTCGTGATAGGAGGCAGCGATCCCGTCGAGATCGCCGAGCTGGCGGGGGACAGGGTGAGCCACGTCCACCTAAAGGACGTGGACCGGGATCTGGCAAGACAGATCGCCGCAAGAGAACTCAGCTTCAAGGAGGCCGCTAGCCGGGGGGCGTTCCGGCCTCTGGGCGAGGGTGACGTGGACGTCGGCGAGGTGATAGCTCGGCTCGAGCGCTCGGGCTACCAGGGCTGGTACGTGCTCGAACAGGACACCGTGGTCGAGGCCGAGCCAGACGAAGGCGAAGGACCCGTCACCGACGTCCGTAAGAGCTTGGCCTACCTGCAAAGACAACTCGAAAAGACCTTCTGAACCGAAGCGGAGGAAATCAGCTGAGCAGCGAAAGAGACGGGGAAGGAGAAGAATAGATGATGGAAAGCGGACTTAGCCGCAGGGACTTCCTCAAGGCGGGGGGCGTAGGCATCGCCGGTGCTGCGTTGTTCGGTGCCGCCGGTTGCGGCGGGGGGCAGCAGAGCGAGGGCGCCGGGGCGGCCGGGCTCACCAGCCGCGGAGACATCCGCATCGAGATGCCGACACACATGATCCCGCCGGACCCGAACACCGCGATAATGCAGAACGGCGCGGAGCAGGCATCCAGGGACATGGGTGTTGACGTGAAGTTCCGCGGGCCAGACCAGTTCAGCATGCCCCAGATACAGCAGATATTCGAGACCGCCATAGCCGCAAACCCCGCCGGGATCGCCGCGACGATGCCGGACCCCGACGCGTTGGGACCCTCGGTCCGCAAAGCGGTTGATAAAGGCATCCCGGTCGTACTGTTCAACGCTGGTTTGGACGTCTGGAAGAAACTGGGCACTCTGACCTACTACGGACAGACGGAACTGGAAGCCGGCATCGCGGCCGGCAAGCGCATGGCGGACGCGGGGGTAAAGAACGCGATTTGCGTTAACCACCAGCAGGGGCAGCTCACGTTGGAAACGAGGTGCCATGGCTTCGACCAGGGGATCGGGAGCAGCACCAAGCAAATAGCGGTGGACGGCTCCGATCCCACTGCCATGCGCAACGGGATGGAGACGGCGCTAAAGCAGAACCCGGACGTGGACGGACTGCTGACGCTCGGTCCCGAAGCCGCCATGCAGGCGCTCCGTGCGGTCGAAGCCGCCGGCAGGAAGGATTCGGTCAAGGTTGCCACCTTCGACATCTCGCCGGAAGTGCTCAAGGCCGTGCAGAACGGCGACCTGCTGTTCGCCATCGACCAGCAGATGTTCCTGCAAACCTACGCCTCGGCTATCACCCTGGTCAGCTGGATCCAGTACAGGCTCTCGCCGGTCACCGCGGTACCGACGGGACCCTCCTTCGTGACCAAAGACAACGCACAGGACATCATTAAGTTGAGCAGCGAGGGCATTCACTGAGGATGTGCCGGGAGGGAAGTCGAGGAACCCATGACCGAGGTGCGAAGGTCTAGAGTCTCTGAAACGGCAACACGGAGAGGAGGCAGAGCAATGGCCGAGACAGGCTTTAGTCGTCGAGACTTCTTGAAGGCGGGGGGCGTAGGCATCGCCGGTGCTGCGTTGTTCGGT